>NZ_WTYF01000004.1:1965744-2293368 GCF_009827315.1 Qipengyuania gaetbuli | reverse complement strand
TGAGCATTCGAAATCTTACTCTGATGGCGGCGATTACGAGTTGCTTCCTGCAAGCTGGCGGTGGGCTATTCGCAATCTCGGTATTGGTCAGCACAATCACGGAAGCACCGCCTAGATCATTCGCGATGCTAGAAGGAGCATACAGCTACGACAGTAGCGCATTCTGGGAAACATTGCCGCCGATCACCGCTGCTTTGATCGTAATTGCATTAGCTGCGAACTGGAAGACTTCCCGCCGCTGGTTGATGGTGACCGCATTTGCCCTATTCATTTTAGGTGGGCTTCTTGCAGGAATCCTTCTGGAGCCGGAGTTCGCTCGCATTACGGAGGGTGGTTATAATGACTGGGTCGATCCTGAATTGAAAGAACGCGCACGCAGTTGGTATGCTCTCGACTGGGCAACTTGGAGCCTTACGCTGTTTGCTGGCATTGCTTTGCTATTGGCGCTCGCTCTTCCCGCAATCGCTGAAGACCGACCCAAAGCACGGCCATTTGGGTAAGGCTAACGCGCGCCCCAGAAATGTCCCCAATCGGGTCGTTCGCAGAATGACCGCTCCTGGCACATCGCTAGCTCGGTAAATCAGTCACGAACTGGGTGGAAAGCGGACGTGAGCATTCTCCAGCTCAGTGCAGCAATCCCCGTCATTGCAAGTCGCATATGTACGACGATGCGACCTTTGCCTGAAAGAAGACCCGGCAGCAGCAGCCGCCGGGTCTCAAGGTTGCCGAAGACGGTACGGAGAGGGCCGTTCAGTTGGCTTGAGCCATGCGCAACTGCCGCTCGGCGTTTTCATGGATTGCGAGTATGACGGGGCTGTCCACTTGGGCAACGAGATCATCCTCGATTTCCCTGCGGCACTCGAATTCCTGACGTTTCTGGATCGCCGAGGGAACTTCGCAGGCACGTTTGGCACTGAGACGAAGCCGCTTGTACACGGCTGCGGCTCCTTCTGGCGTAGCAAGCTCCTTCGGATCGTACTGCAGGCTCGCACGGGTGTCTCCAGCCTGCAGCGGGGCGCTAAGCAGGCATCCTGCAACTGCAGCGGCGGTGAAGCGAGAGAGGATAGGCATGACATTTCCCTTCGGTTGAGAAGCGAGTTTGGATGCCTAGGTGTTAAGGTGTAACTGGACTGATATCTTGAGCGAAACGGGGGAATTCGCTGACTCAGAATCTTTTCAGAATTATGTTTTTTCGGACCAGCGACGGTGGTGTTATGGTCGTTGGATGGGAGAGGAGCCGCACCCAATCCAGTTCGGCGAATTTATCGTCGACCCCGAAGACCGCCGTCTGATCGGGCCCGGCGGACCTATCCGCTTAGGGGGGCGTGCATTCGATGTCCTTTGCGCACTGCTTCGAGCTGACGGGCGATTGGTCAGCAAGGATCAGCTTTTCGCCGATGTATGGAATGGATTGGCTGTCAGCGACGCAGCGCTGACGTCGGTCATCCGTGAGCTGAGGATCGCCTTGGGCGAAGATAGCAAGGATGGAATGATCCGGGCTGTTTACGGAAAGGGCTACCGTCTAGAACCAAGCACCAAAAAGAGTTGCAATAACAACGCAGGTTCGGTGATTTCGTCGGGACGAACAATGCCCAAACTTGCGGTGCTGCCATTCGATGACCTCTCACCCGAGGGAGATCTCAGCTATTTTGTCGACGGAGTCAGCGAAGAGATCCTTTCAAAAATCATTCGCGGCTCGGATGTTCGCACGATCAGCAAGCTATCCAGTTTCACTTTCAGAGGGTCGGACAAGGCGCGAGCAGGCGAGGAGTTGAAAGCCACACACGTCCTCGATGGTTCCGTCCGCCGTGAGGGAGACCGAATCAGGATAACGGCGCATCTCTTTGAAGGGACCAGTGGAGATACGATCTGGAGCGACTCATTCAATGGCGACTTGAATGACCTGTTTGAAACCCAGGTCGCGATTGCTGAAGCAATTGCGACCAGTTTAGTAAGTGGTTTCACTCCTCAGCCCAGCCAAGCCATTCCACCGTACCTTTACGACCAGTTCTTACGGGCGAAGAGCCTTGCATCGGCCCATGACCATCAGTCTATCGCCATAGCATTGATGGAACGAGTGACCCAAGAAGCTCCAGACTATGCGCCTGGATGGGGCCTACTCGCAGTATCGATCGCTCACCTACGGATGGTCCGACCTGCAGAGGAATGGCCAACGCTGACCGAGCAGGCTCAGCAGGCAGTTGCAAAGGCGAGGAAGTTGGACCCTGCGGAAGCCTATGCACTCTGGGCGGAATACCGACTCTGTCATCCCTACGGCGACTATGAGCGGCAGGTTGCACTACTTAAGGCCCTGGGCGAGGTCATGGGAAACACCAGCGAGTATCATTTTATGCGAGCTTGGTTTTGCTGCCTGATCGGCCGCTTCGAAGAGGCGATTGAGCATGCCTCAATATGTCGCGAACTGGATCCGATTGCGAATGTCGGCGGTGAATTTTTATCTGCTTGCCTCTACTACGCGGGAAGATTGGAAGAGGCGGTTGCCATAAATCTTGCTGACCTTCAGGCCTGTCCTGACAACAGGTTTATTGCGGCGAACCTCTTGTCATGTGCCGCCCGACTGGGCGATCGAGAACTGGTAGAGGAATTGCTAGAGCCGGCCCGGCAAGCCCGTTACCCGTTTGGCGATCTACAGTTTCTTACAAGGGTTGCGAGGGTGGAGCTTGAGCGTGATCCGCGCTTGAACGCTCAACTTGTCGAAGCAATCCGTCAGCAGTGCGTTTCAAAGAACTGTTTCGACTTGATGAGTGCTTCCGGGCTCGCGCGTTATGGATCGCCCAAGGAATGCCATGACCTCATCTCGCAACTACCGATCGGGCCCGCTGGTGGGAACGCGCCAGATTTTCTATCCAACGCATCCTTTTTAGTTCTGCTGAACCCTTCACCTCAGGTGCGATATGATCCTCGTTTTGCAAATCTTTGCGCCAGACTCGGCTTGGCAAAATTTTGGACAGAGAATGAAATCTGGCCTGATTGCGCGGAAAATGACGATTTGGAGTACGACTTTCGAAAGGAAGTACGGCGAGCGGCCCAAGTTACGCAACCAGAGCCCTTTTCTCGCCCAGACTGACGTCCGCTTACCACCCACAAACGGACGTTAGTTCCTACAAACGACAATCCGAAAAGCTGCCATTCAAAGGTGCTTCAGCCTTACCAAAGCCGCGCCAACGGAATTTAGTGGGATTACCATGGGTCCGACCCGTTTCCCCTTCCGGAGCGCCCCAAATAGGACCCAAACGAGCGACCAGCCGAACAGCCGTTCCGCTTATCGCTCTGGATTTGACTACTGAAAGGGGTGGTGCCGCTTAGGTGACTCGAACACCTGACCCCATCATTACGAAAACCTGTGATAAGCCGCAAACGAGCCATGGATTACAGCAACTTATACGCAGCTGCATCCCGCTCATGCTCGTCGACCCACCTCGTTCCCAAATTACCTTCCAAGCAAGGCGTAAATTCAATCAGGTGAAAGCGCCTTGACCCAATCGTTTGCACTTATGCGCCCCACCCTCTCCCACTTTTGTCACTGCGCGGACCGAACTGGAGGTCTTCTTTCGGCTCCGTTGGGAAGTCACAATAACGGCCGCCTTTGGGGTGGAAAGCGGTCGTTGACACGTAACCCATGACGGTGAAGGTTCTCGACATGAACAATGAACGCGGCAATGTCGGACTTGGCGGAGACGGCGACGAAATCACCGCGTTATACGATGTCGAGGAAGCGTTTGGAGTAGAGCTCGATTATTCAAGCGCAGACGAGTGGACGACGGTTGGTGATGTCTGGAAGGCGCTTCTCAAGCAGTTGCCTGATGGGGCTGCAGAGCGACCGGAGACGTGGAGCCATTTCAAAGAAGCTCTGTGTCGCGAGACTGGCATGGACCCAAAGCGCATCGATTTGAAAAGCGGTCTTATCGTAGAGGATGGACACTGGGTGCCAGTGGGACACTGGACTGAGTTGCTGTGGATTCTTGCCATCGGCGTAGCCGCGGTTGTCTGGTGGATGTCGTAAGCATCGTGTCCGCTATCGGGTCGTAAGCGGAAGGGCAGTTTTTGACGTGCCTCGATATGAAAGCAGCCCTTCGCTGTTTGACGGCAGCGCTTCACATAAACCGCATTATCAGTTTGCCCCTGAGTTCCAGACCAGGTGATGTGACCTGTTTCGCCGGCGGCGTGAAGAAAGCATCACCCGAGCCGCTCCCAACCGCCTAAACTCTCACCCACCTTTGTCGGATTTCTACTTTAAAGCAAAAAGTAGAAGAATTACCTGCCTCGAGCTTCATTGATGAAGCGATAAGAGGGCAATAAAAATGAAATATACTCTTGCATCAGCTGCAATGTTGGCGGCCAGCGCCATGGGAACTTCGGCTGCGGCCCAGGATGACCAAGTGAACAATGGGGGATTTCGCGTCGAGGCACTCGCCGGCTGGGACCGCGTCGATCTCAGCCTAGATGAAGATACGGATTTCGAGGGCAACGATAGCGGCATCTTCTACGGCGCTGCAGTCGGATATGACCTTCCTGCGGGCCCTGTAATGGTCGGTGTGGAAGCCGAGGTTTCGAGCTCGACCACGGGCGAAAAAGAAACGGTCGAAGATTTCGACGTGGACGGTTCGATTTACGACGGCACGATCAGTCTTAGCGATGGTTTCAACTGGTACCTCGGCGGTCGTCTCGGTGTCTGGGCCAGCGAAAGTACCGCTTTCTACGGCAAGGTGGGCTATGCTTGGACGACGGTCGATCTCGATGCAACGGGTACGGTTGATGGCGTGGCCGGATCTGACAGCGCTGACCTCAATTTCTCGGGCTTCCGCTTCGGCGCAGGTGTCGAACAGAAGCTGAGCAACAGCGCATATGCCAAGATCGAATACCGCTACACGGACTATTCCGAGGGCGAAGTCGAATACCAGGGCGACACGCTCGACTTTGGCGATGCCCTAGAGTTCGTGGATCTTGAGAGGCACCAGGTGGTTGCCGGCGTCGGTTTCCGCTTCTGATAACTGTCCACGGCGGCGAGAAGGAGAGGCTTGCCGCCGTGGCTTTATGCAGTGACTCGTCAGTTCTGGGCCCCAAGAGTTGGGGTAACGTTTGAGAAACTTGCGCGCTCGCATGATGCTTTTTGTCCGGCAGCCTCCCACGGGGGGTATGATGAGCAGTGTAATGGTAATTTCAAGCCAATAGCCAGTTTAACAAATGTTGACGTATAATGCCGCCCTATCCTTCGCTGCCTTACTCGGACGCGTTCTCAAGAATTAACTAGATTTTCGCTCCGTTTCTTTGCACTCTCGGCACTGCAGGCCCGCTATTATTGGGCAGCAAACAGGGGGTTACACCATGCATAAGACGCTTTTCGCGGCCATTCCGGTCGCTTTCCTATCCGTGCCCGCACTTGCGCAGGAGGCTCCGCTTCCCGTTCAAGCCGTACGCGTCGCCGAGCAGCCAGCATTCGTCCTTCCAGCCGGAACGGAAATCCCGCTGAAAATGAGCGAAACCGTCACCACCAAGGGGAAAGGGTGGGAAGAAGGCGACCAGTTTGGCCTTAACGTCGCTGCACCAGTCATGCTTGGCGAGTATGTGGTCATCCCGCAAGGCACCAAGGCTGTCGGCCGCATCACTTGGCTGACCAGCAGAGGCGCTTTTGGCAAGTCGGGTAAGATGGATATCGAGCTTGAATATCTCGAGATGGGCGGCCGTCGGATCAACATCGACGGAACCTATCGACAGGAAGGCGACGGCGCCACGCTCGCAACCGTGGGTGGCGTGATCTTGGCCGGCGTCTTTGCTGGCTTTATTACTGGCAAGAGCGGCGTGATCCCCAAGGATCGCGAACTGACGGCCACCCTCGAAAGCGACCTACCTGTGGCCCTGCCTGCCGGTGCTTCAATCACTCCCAAGCCAGTGACGGCCGGTTACATGCCTGGCTCGCCCGAGGCTGCTGCAGCTGAAGAAGCTCGCGTTCAGGAGGCGGCTGCCGAAGCTGAAGCCAATCGTCCACCTGCCGAGGTTAAAATTAAGACCCGTGGCAACTGATGACCTGATGTGGTGGCGCGTAAGAATGCTGCCCGCGAGGGGACGCAAGTCCCTGTAAAGACCCCGCGTCCCCTCGCTATCGCACTCGGAGCTTTCCCTGGATGAATTTCGCTATGCGCTGGCTTCTGCTTTTCGCTGCCCTTCAGTTCCCTTCAGCTGCCAGCGCGCAGGTCTTCACCGGTACGGCTATCGCCGTTGACGGCGACTCTCTTGAGATGACAGGCGCGCGAATTCGCCTTCACGGCATTGATGCGCCCGAGGGCACCCAAGCGTGTCAGCGGAACGGCGAGGCTTGGGCCTGTGGCGCTGAGGCCAAAGCTATGTTGGCAGGCCTCGTGGATGGAAAGTTGGTGACCTGCGAACAGCGTGACATCGACGTGTACGGCCGTTTGGTCGCCACCTGCAAAGCCGGTCGCGTCGATCCCGCGCAAGCTCTAGTGCGCAGCGGTATGGCGATAGCACTTTCCGAGTTCAGCGATGCCTATCTCGCCAGTGAAGCCTCTGCAAAGCAGGCAAAGGTCGGGCTGTGGAGCAGCGAGTTCCAACTGCCAGCAGACTTCCGGGCGGCCAACCCGCAAAGCGCCCCGCAGGTCTATAAGCGCCCAACCGCACCAGGCGTACGCTATGACCAAGCAACTGGCGGCGGACTCTACTTTCGGAGTTGCAGGGAGGCCCGAGCGGCTGGTCGCGCGCCAATCTATCGTGGGCAGCCCGGGTACAGAAGCGGTCTGGATGGTGACAACGATGGGATCGCTTGCGAGCCCTATCGCGGACGCTAGTTCGGGTCTCCGACCAGTTCGGCAACCAGAGACCTGACCTCCGGTCGTAATACATTGATCCACTCGTTCACGCGTTCACGCAACCAGGCGAAGGCGCGTCCTCTAACGCTTGGGTCCGCCAAGTCGCCCGCCTTGTACCTTTCCGTGATCGTGAGTCGGTCCCGGATCTCCGCCAAAGTAGCGTCCCCTCCCAATTGCGGTTGCAGGGTCTCCCACTCACCCACAAGGGCTTGTCCGGCATCTTCTCCCAGATAACCTCTCGACCAGCCAAGGGTCAGGCCAACTTCCCCAGTCGCCACTTCGCGCCACACCGTAATCCAACTGCTTCCGCTCGGAGCGGGCAACATGAAAGCCAGGTAACCTTGCTTTGAGGGCTTAGGGATTGGTTGCTCCGGATCGTCGAGGCGAAGGCCGGTCAAGAACTCGGACCAAAACTGCTGGCGTTCGTTCGACAGCTCGGAGACTTGTCGATCTTCGCTCGTCTCCTCTGCACTTTCTTCCTGCAGGGCAAATCCGTCAGGGAGCGAGACTACATTTCGTGAAATAATCGACGTTCTCGCGAGGATGCGAGGCGCAACCAATCTCGACTGATCGGGCAGAGTGAAGATCGGCATCTCAACGAGCCCCATCGAAAAATGAAGGCCGAGATGGCTCTGGAGGTAACCGGCGATCGCTTCAGTTCCCTCACGAATACCGTCCCCAACAATTAGTAGCAGAAATCGGCCGCGTCGTAGGTTGGCCGTGAGCGCATCGTTAAATGCCACTTCATCGATCTCGTGTCCCGCCTCGCGAAGAAGACGGAGGATCGGATTGCCCTCGCCGCCAACCCGCCGAGCAACTTCTCTTTGCAGGTCGGAAGAGGTCCATAAGGCCAACTCCTTCGCATAATCCAAGATTTGACCGACGACCTCGCGACGCCCCTCCGGATTGCGCCAGAGCTTACATTCCACGAGCACTGGAAGTCCTGACGGCGTAACCAGAAAGTTGTCGATCGGGCCTGCGGGCGTGTTCAGTTCGCAGCAGATCGAAACTGGGTTGGCGAAAACCGAGTCCACCTCCTCAATGGGCAGACAAGAGGGGTGTCGGTGCACAAGCTCCTGTATCCAAGCCTCGCTGACACTTTCCGGTGATGGACCGTAGGTGAGCTGCACGAGAGGGCTCGAGGTCTCACCATCCGCCGAGACTAGAATGGGTTTGGTGTGCTGCCTGCTCATGCTGTCCTAGATCTCCGCGAGTTTGAGCAATCGTGCATGGATCACCTGCCACTCCTGACCAAGGTCGATGGTCGCGACACGGACAGGGCGGCCGAATATCGTTAGCTGACTGTCTATCGGCTGCTCGCGCTGAGCGTAAAGCAGTAGACCCCGATGGGCAGCGGCTGCCTGGTAATGTGCAGCATGCGAAAGGTACGCGTGGAGCTGATAGAGATGGCCGGACCGCAGCTTCTCGCCTCCGTGTTGCGACGGGACCAGGACCTTACGATTGAACTTCGCTTCGATTGTAAGTGTTTCCTGCGGCGAACGTACCGTGATGTCTGTTCGCATTTTCGGTAGCAGCGCTAGCCCAGGCGCATCTTGCGGCCCTGCGGCCCAAGTATACTCCTTGGCTACTACCTCTCGTCCTGCGAGGTGCGCGCGGTAAAACGCCCGTAAGAACTCCTCAAAGAGTGCTTCCATGCGCGTCTTGTCATCTTGAATACCCTTGAACTGGGTTTGGCTGCCTTCCGGATCCGGCATGAGCTCATGGAAGAGAAGCTCGCAGATATGCATAAGAAGTGCGTACTGGGAGGTGTTCCGCGACAGCACCACCCGGCGAAAAATGCCCTGAGTCAGATGGACCCGAGAAACGTCTCGAAAGCGCCGAGCTGTCAGGCCGACCTCATGCCTAGTTTTCTGCTCCACTCCTTCCGACCGTGCCAGCCGCAGCAAAGTCTCGTAAATGATCTGGTTGTGCAGGACGTCGGGGGAGAGTTCATCGTACTCGTAGATGGCCGTCCCGCGCAGCCTCACTGTCTGTCGCTTCGCGATGTCGCTGACCTGAATTCGTCCACGAACCGAGCGCCCCTCTTCCACCTGGCTGAGGTAACCGCGGTCTAGGCCTCTGCGCAGCAGGCGGTGGACGTTCGCGTCGAGGACTCGCGCTAGCAGAGTCGGCAGGTTTGGACTTTCATCGCGCCCAACCAACTCGAGTTCGCTCGGCCGAAAGTGCCCCCAGGCGTAGAGGAGCATGTAGTAGATGTTGCGAGGCGGGATCACCTGCTTACTCGGCTAGTAGCTTTTCGCGCCACTGGTCGGCCTTCTCGGGCTCGTCGAACCAGTACTCCAGCAAGAGCGGATAAATCTCGGTTCGCACGACGCGATCGTACCAGACTTCCGGCTGATGCACCGGCGCACGCGGCACGAAAAAGCTGTGCCCGATCCTAAAGCCGGGCCCTAGGTTGTTCTTGTCCGCAGCAATTGTGGCGTTCAGCTCCTCCATGCGCGTCGCAATCTTCTTCCGGAGCTCACCTGGGATGCCACTCTGCGCGAGTTTCCCCTGAAAGCCTGCAGAGCTGAACTTGGGCGGCACTTCAGCAAAGGCGAACCGGCGACGCAAAGCGTAGTCCACAAGGGACAAGGAGCGGTCGGCCGTGTTCATCATGCCAAGAATGAAGAGGTTATCGGGGACCCAGAACTCTTCTTCGTCCGGGTTGGAGTAGGCCAGGCGCGCGGTCCACTCGCGCTGTCCCTCACTCGCGGCTTCACGTTTGTCTGCCTCAATAAGCAGCATCAGTTCGCCAAGTATCTTGGAGAGGTTCCCGCGGTTTATCTCGTCGATGAGCAGGACATAGCGGTTTTCCGGATCATCCGCAGCCTGCTTGCAGAACTCGTAGAAGACGCCGTCCTGCAGACTGAACCCGCCGTCCGAGCTCGGCCTATATCCTCGGACAAAGTCCTCGTAGCTGTAGGACTGGTGAAACTGGACAGACCGGACCCGCTCAGGCGCCTTCTCACCGAGTAGGCAGTAAGCCAGTCGGCGAGACACGAACGATTTCCCAACCCCGGGAGCGCCCTGCAAAATGAGGTTGAACTTGTTCTCCCAGGTCGCGAGCAACTCTTCGAGCTCTGCTCGCTCAAGAAACAGCTCGTGGAGAGCGTCGTTCAAACTGTAGGGTTGGGCAGTTTCCTGCTCGTCTTGGCTATGACCTTCCTGGAGAGCGATGAGCTTGTCGTAGGCGGTCAGGAGCTCTTCAAGATCCGCTAGGACCTCTTCGTCACCTGGGATGGACCCGGTGTCGTAGCTCTTGTGGGCGATCGTCCCGACTTCATAGTTGGCTGAGGCGGAGGTCGGCGATTGCAGATCGATGTCGTTTGACAGTGCAAAGCGATCTTCCAGCAGCGCCCCAACCTTTTCGCGCGCGTCAGCGGCAAAGTTTTCCATTTGCTCGACCGCACCCCGTTGGCCACGCCGTTGTACGAGCTCGGTCATTCCCTGGTTCAGCGTAAGGTAGGTGACGGAAAGGTCGTCCGACACCAGGAAGACGATGTAAAATCCGCGCTGGGTCGAAGTCGTCACGCGGTCGTCGAGCAAGGCGATCCAGGGCGTCCGCGTCCAGTTCCCCTGGCCCACGCTTATCTTAACCCTGATCGTGTCGCGCGACGCAATTGGCCGACTGTTTTGCAGCCAGGTCTGCAGGGCGGTCTTCGTCCTAGAGACGGCTCCTACCGTGGTGAACGGCCCTGTTCTCCCTTCGCCGTAGGCGTCCAAGAACGCGGTCAGCGTAGCTGCAAAGGTGTTCGACGGCTCTTCGTCAGTCTCGTCAGCTACGACCGCTGGGCTCGGTTGCCAGACGGCCTTCATGTCGGGCGAGTAAAAGTCGATAGGCCGGCCTTCGCGCTCTTCCAGTTCTCCCCGCAGGCCGAGCAACGCCTGATCGATCTCTTCTTGGCTTCTCCTGTTCCAAACCGCCCTGGTCTCGCCCTTGAAGGCGACGAGGATGGCGACTTTGTCCTTCTTCGAAGAGATGCGCTCAAAGGTCTCCGGGAAGATGAGGTGCGGGAGAATCTGATAGATTGCCCGGGTATGTATCTCCTCTTGTTCACCAAGCCAGGAGAGGAATGCCCACGGATCCCCGAGCTTACTCTCCTGCCAGTCGCGAGGCCGCTCTTTCCACGCGCTCATGACGTTGATGAAGGCAACCACTTCCTTCCAGCGGAGGGTGTTGAAGGCAACGCCGGCGTGCCCAACTCCTTCGAGCACCTCGTCGGACAGCAGCGTTTCGTTCAGCTCTTGCACGCTCCCCGACCACGACCAGATCCGCGTGACGGTGTCGCGCTTAGTCGCCGGCGATATCCGGGACGCGAACAGCAAGATGATCCAGTTGATCTCAGCCATAAGCTTGATGGCGCTTGCGGACGCCCCATCGAGCTGGGCCTCAAGTTTGGTGAGGAAGTCGCCCTCCCCTTCGTCGAGGTTCTGGACAAAGTACTCGTCCAGCTGGTCAAGGCTCTCTGACGTCCACACGTTTGCCTCTCCCGTGAGAACCGACGCCGTCCCAAGCAGGGAAGATTGGACCCACTGCTGGACCGCGGAGTAGGTCTGCTGGATGTGGGCGTGGTGAGGATTGTACGTAGACATTGAGCAAACGTCCCCGAGCTAGGTGCGCGTTGATTTAGCGTCCTTCTTTTACGCTTCAGTCGGAAAAGAAAAGGAAAGTTCGGCCAAATCTTTAGCTACGGCGGCCAAACCAGCCACCGAGCGGATCATGCTGCTACGCACTTAACCCTAAGCCCAAAGTGATCGCTGATAAGCCGGCCGGCCGGCCCGACGTTCGAGATTGCGTCTAGGTGTTGGAGCTGAAGGTCGGGCGACAAACAAATGTGGTCGATGGCCTGTCGTTCGATGCCAGCGATCAAGCCCGCCGTCGCCGGAGCGAACTTCCCCAGGACAACTCGATCAAGCTCATCAAAGATGGACTGCGGCTGGTACTTGCGGGGGATCCGCTGATTAAAGTCGCCCAAGACGATGCTGCGCTCCGGTCGATTAGGCAGCCGGTCGTCGAGTGCAGTCAAAAAGGCGCGATGCAACTCCCACGTCTGCCTCTTGGGGTTCCCGTACCTGACGCCGCTGAACCGGTACGGGATCACTATCCCATAGACCCGCAACGGGCCGAGCGCGGTGTCGGTCGTCGCCGCCAGGTAATAGCCGGCCAGCGCGCTTTCGCCCTCGTCGACGGCCGTCCACGGCTGCCGGCTCCAAAGCAGGACCTTGGTTCGCGAACCGTCGGGCCCAGCCGCCGCCAAAACGTGCCCCTCTTCCCCGAAGAATTTCCGATCCGCTTCGGTTAGGCAAACTATGTCCACGCGTCCCAGCCGCTCGCGGATCAGGACCGCATCATCGGAGTGTGCCCGCCGCCACTCCGTGTTGAAAGTCGCGACAGTTAGCTTTGCCGGCTTACCGTCCGCCGACATCGGGAAATACCTTCAGGACGTACCGAGCTAGTCGATGCTGCGAACTTAGCCCCAGAGCATGTAGAGCAACGTGGTAGGCTGCCTGCCATTCCTGTGGCGAGCTCGGTCCTCCCATCTCCGTGTCGTTGATAAAGTTGACCAAGACCAGGCGGGCGTCGACTCCTTGGCTTCTTAACCAGTGCAGGTGCGCTAACCGGTTCGCCAGCTGATAGAAAACGCGGTGCCAGTCCGCACGTTCAGACCTAGCTCCAAGCGCCTCTGCCGTCCGGTCGAGAGCCGCCTGGATTTGCGCTAGCGAGGTCGCAGATGCGCTTGAGCCAGGTGAGCACATTTCGGCGATGTGGGATTTTGCTTCCACGAGCAACACGGTGCTGCCCTGTGTGATGCCCAGCGCATCCCACTGCGGGCCCCTGGAGGGCCAGAATGCGCGCAGCTGCGGTTGAAGGTGATCAAGTCCGAGACATCCCAAGAAGGCACCATCGCGATACTCAGCGTTTTGATCTTCGACTAACGGCGACCGCCACTCAATCACCTGACCTTCACCCAAGTAGTCCAGGATAGGTTGATTGAGAGTCGACCACCCCTCATTCACGGCGCGCTGGATCCATTTGAGGCTACCGCGGACGCCCGTCGGCTGAGGTATTCTGGCCATCCTTCAGGCATACACCAGCGAACAGTAAAAACCAGCGAGCGCGCAGTTCGCCGACGCTGTCGCACCAGCAAAAAAAGAAAAATAGAACGGGACCGGACCCCCCGAAGAGGATCCGGCCCCAAGGCGGAGGTTGCAGTTACTCTGAAGGATCGGTTCGAGGGTGCAGGCGGTACTTGCCATTGCCATCTTTGAACCAGCTGTGGCGGGCGGGACTAAACCCCGTGTGTCGGCTCAGTAGAATACCCACGTGCTTCCGGTCGAAACCAAGCTCCACCAACGTGCGGACGATTGCTGGCCCCTCGTCGATGCCTTCGCTAATGCATTCGCTGATCATGATCAGGACTTGATCGTTCCTGCCGCAGCCTGAGGCCAAAAGCTGGTCGCGGAGCTGGACTAGACTCATTGCCCTTCTCCAACCCGCATCTTCTTCGCGCCAGCTTCCACGGCTGCCCGGAGCGTGTCGTTCGCCAAGTGGCTGTACCGCATTGTCGACTGATAATCCGCGTGGCCGAGGACCTTGCCGATGGCCAGTAGATCGATACCGGCGTTGACCATGAAGCTCGCGGCCGAGTGGCGGAGATCGTGGATGCGGAGATTGGGTAGCCCCGCCTTCCGCCGGGCCGTGTCGAACGGATGCTTGAGGTCCGTATACGGCTTTTTGGTCTGCGGATTTGCCAGCATGTAGGGGCATCCAGCGATGCGCGGCAGCGTTTCAATGACCTGCATCGCCATGGCCGACAGGGGTACGTGGCGGGCCTTGCCGGTCTTCGTATCAGGAATGAACCAGCTTCGGCGCTCAAGGTCGACGTGCTCCCACTTGGCCGTGAGCAGTTCGGTTTTCCGGGCGCCGGTCAGCAAGAGGAGCTCGACGATTGCACCCAGCCGCTCGTTGGTCGACTCGTGGGCGTGAAGGATGAGCCGCTGCGCTTCGTCAGCGGTCAGGTAGCGTTCCCGGGCGTTGTCGAACTTGAACCGCGGGATGCCCTGCACTGGGTTCACCTCTGCACCAGAAATTCCCCACTGCCTTCCGAGGTTGTACGACCGCCCCAGGGTCACGCGCAGCTTCTCGACCGTCGCCGGGGCAAGCGTTTTGCGCTTTTCGGCGAGCCACGCAGCCACCGCCTGCTGTTTGATCTCGTCGAGGCGATAGCGCCCCCATCGGGGAAGCAGGTGCGTCCTGATTACGGCCTCTGTGTTCGCTGGCGTTTTTTGATACGTCTTCGCATGATCGATATGCTGCTGCGCGAGCTGCGCGTATGTCGGTGTTGAACGCTTCTTCGCTCGGGCCTGGTACGGATCTCCGCCCAGAACCACTTCCGATCGAAGTGCCTGCGCCTTCGTTTTTGCCTGCGCAAACGTGATGTCCGTGAAGCCGCCAATCTTTATCTGCCGTTGGCGGCCATTCAGCTCCATGTAGCGTAGGCAGTAGGTTTTGCCGCCGGTCTCCCGAGTTTCGAGCACGAAGCCCTTTATCTGGGTGTCCCAGTAGGTCTCTTTTGACTTGCCTTTCGGACAGGTCGCGGCGTGACAAAACGCCGCATCAAGCTTTCGCTTGGGCATGGTGGTTTTCCTTTGTGAAAGTGAGTTAATTGGCGCTGCACAAGCGCGGCAGCTGGCCCCGAGGGGGTCAGGCACCGTGTCGCGCCGAGTTTGGTTCAGAGGTGGGCGAGGTTGCGCGCTGGCGGCATCTTGCGCGCAGCTGTCCGCCCCGAGCGCGGAGGTTGGTCCAGAGGCCAGTCCCCGTCGACGCCGTCCACCCCGTTTTGCCGCCCCCTCCCCGCCCCAGGCGGTTCGGACCGGGGTGGGAGGGGGAAGCAGGTTTGACGGGTCAGTACTCGTCCTCATCGTCGGTATAGACGCCGGCTGATGGGTTCTCTTGCCGGAAGGGTACCCGCCAGCGATTGAAGCCCCCGCTGCGCTTCGAGTCCCCGAGCAGGTTGCGCAGGGCGACGTTGGCTTCCTTCGCCTGCGGGTTTGTCGGCTTCTCGATGCCCAGGCGGTGGAGGACCTGAATGGCGGTAAGGCGGGGAAGGTCGGTTCGGGCCAGACGAGTCAGGTCGAGGGCTTCACCAATCTTTGCCTCGATCGCCGAAACCACCCGGTGCTGGTAGTTGATCGCCGCAAGCTCTTGCTCCTCGGCTTGGGTCAACCACCACTGTGCCCCCGCGTCGTACGCGACTTTCAGTTCCGCAAAGACCTGTTGCATGTCGATGTTGTGCGCATGGTCGATTTGCGCGGCCGGGATTGTCCAGAAGCGGCTGTTGCCGGTGTTATCGAGCAAGAACTGCTGATCGTTGACCGAGGCGGCGAAGATCGTGCTTCGGGGATACTCGGCTTCCACCCTGGCGTAGGGCGGTCGGATCTTGTCGTTCTCTTCGGTAATGAACGCCTTGAGGCTGGCCATTTCCTTCCGAAACGAGCCTTCGAGTTCACCCAGCTCGACAATCCGATGCCGCAGGGCCGTCAGTCGTGCGTCCTTGCTGCCGCCGTCCCAGCTGTGGCCGAGCTTCACGACCTCGTCACGTAGCGCTTGCGGCGTGACCAGCCGGGCGACCCATGAGGTTTTCCCGAGCCCTTGCGCCCCCTGAAGGGTGAGCACCCCTCGTGCCCTGAAGCCCGGCCGCCTGAACGTCGCCGCGACGATGCTCAGGAGCCACTTTCGGATCAGGACATCGCGGAAAGCTATGGGATAGCCCTCCTGTGGCACGATCGTTCCGCAAGTTGTGGCGAGCCGGCTGGTACCGTCCCACGGCTTACTTGTGATCCAGTCCGCGACCGGATCGAAGGCGTTCTGGTCGGCCAGTGCCAGAAGGTACTGGGTCGCTTGCCCGGTCGACATCTCGTTCCGGATGAGCAGACTTTCGAGGTGTGCCAGCACGACAGCATCTCGGTTCTGCCGCTCCAGGCTAAGGCCTGGGATCGTGATCTCGGGCCGTTTCGCGACAAGATTAAACCTGACCTTGATCCCGACCTCGGTCAGGAGGTGCCTGAAGTTCTCGTAGGTCGCTGGTATGTTCCCGCTCGACCTTGGAGCATCCGGGTACGTTTGCCGGTCGACTTTGCTGAACTTGGCGAGGGGGACTTGTGTCCCCCCGCCGGTTTCGGTGCCACTAGCCTTGGATGGCATGGTATTCGCCTTCTGGGCTGCAGGTCCAATGCTCGTTGGTCGCCTCTTCCAATAGAAACGCCCAACCTTCCCGCTCCGCTTCGCCGACAATTGCGACGACACTCTCGAGGAGGTCAGCGCTGCAATGGACACCCGTCGCCATAAGGGCTTGCAGCAACTTGACCCTCCCTTCGTATCCAGCCGCAGCTAGCTTGAGTTTGATTGCATGCAGCTGGTCGATGAGTTCGAAGCCGAAGGTTGGGGTTACTAGAGATTTATCGCTCATTTGTTCTTCCTCTGTTTCAGCCGGTTCGCCGGCATTCGCTTTTTGAATTGCGCCGCAGCCATTTTCGGCAACGACACCCACGGAGTGGGTTAATCCAACAGGTTCAAGGAAGTATTTGAAAGATAGTTGTAAAACGCCAATTCACGCTTTACTGATAAACAATAAATTTTCAGTGAGGAGAGTGAGCGATGAAGGTGATTAGGCTATCGCGGTTCTGGCGGCCCGAGAGGCTCGAGGTGGTCGCCAACCGCAAGGTCACGACGAAGAATGAACGACCTAAGGGTATCGGCTCGAAAAACAGCAAAGCTTGGCTTCTTTGGAAGAGGACTAATCACCTGCTCGAGATACGCTTCAAAGCCGAAGGCCATCTTTCTCCGAACGACACGGTTGACCTTCTGCTTTCACGCTCCGAAGTGATGCTGGTTGCATCTCGCTTTTTCGAAGGCAGGCCGGACAGCGAGATTGTCAGTGCAATCCGGAAAGCGAGAGACGCAAAGTGAGTTAGGCAGCTTCGGCCGGCTGGCCAGCTTAGCGCTTCCTTCATCGCTGTGGCTGCGGACCAGCCGTACCGAACCTAGTTTACTTTGCGTTGTTGCTAGTAAGTAGATGTCCGAGGAATAGCACAAGCAATCCAACTCCGGGGTGAGCCGCGAACGCTCCCAGGAGTGCCAGAATGGCAAGCACGCACAGGGTTTGCCTTGGGGCGACAACCAGAGCGATTAACAGGATAATCCCACCAATTAGGAACCCGACTGCCAGGGCGGCCCTAAGCACCGCGAGCCCAATACACAGGGCGATGATCCAGCCGAGCAGTCTCACAGGATGATCTCTTGCGTACGACACAGATCAGCCAGCGGGATTCCATCTTCGTCCGCCACGAGCACGATGTAGGCGAACCCCGCGTTGCCGACGGTGAACAGCAGCTCCCACCAGCCGTCGTGCTGCTCCAACCAGTCGCAGTCGAGGCACTTCCTGGTCGCGTCAAATCGAGATCGAAGCGGCGAGAACCCCACTGCTTTGATCATGTCTTCTTCGCTGTCGCCGGCCTCCACGACAAGGACGTGCGTGTAGTCCTGCAGGCAGCAGTGGATCGTATCTGCGAGGCGGTCCGCCAGAAGCGTCTTCAGCCTTTCGTCCAGCGGCTGGTCGAGCACGGCGCGAAGTGCATCTATGTTGGGTAGGTCGTACATGTTGCCTTCCTTTCGGGCATAAAAAATGCGCCCGAGGCGGGATGCCTGGACGCGGTTGGTCTGAGGTTTTGCTGGTGGCTGGTTAGCTGGTTAGAGACCGGCAGTACTCTAGGATTTCTGGATCGATTGCGGCTTGATCCGGAACGAGCACGACGTACCCGAACCCGTCGTCGCCGGTGACGAGCACGAGCTCGAACCAGCCGCCTGCACAGTCGACGTACTCCCACGGTGGGGGATGCAGGGTGTGCTGCAGTACCCCTTCGATATCAGAAAACCGATCGCCCAGCTCGACTAGGACTACTAAGCACAGTTCATTGAGCGGCTGGTCGCTGGAGCCGGACAACCGATCGCGGAGTGCCGCTAGGTTGTTCGCAGCCCCCGTTTCGATCTCGGAATGCAGGCCCGCCCATGTGGTGATGGTGCGCATATCCCTTTCTCCAAAGAAAAAGGCCCTCGGAGTTGCTCCGAAGGCCTGGGCTCGCGGAATGGCAGGTTTGCCCTTCCACATAAGATACTCGTTTTTCCGCGCGCTGCATGCTCAGGCCCAAGCAGCCTTCCGCACCGGCGGTAGCTGCCTAAGTTCAGTGCACGCTGCGAATTACTTAACGAATATACTGTTAAGCCTATTGGCGAAGGCCGCCCGATTTGGCAGTGTTTCGCTTTGTTTTGTTTGGGGGAAAGTATGGACGAGCTGGAGCAACAACCTTTTGGCGATGCAGAGTTCGCAGAAAATCCCGAGCAGCGCTGCCCGTGCGTGCTCCTTCTTGATACGTCGTCTTCTATGCGGGGCGCCCCGATCGACCAACTGAACGCGGCGCTGGGCACCTTCAAAGACGCCTTGCTGGAGGATCCGATGGCGGCCAAGCGGGTAGAGCTGGCCATTGTCAGCTTTGGGCCAGTGCAAGTCCGCACAGAATTCACGACTGTGGACGGTTGGTACCCAGAACACCTCGAGGCGAATGGCGCAACTCCACTGGGCGAGGCCGTCGTAACCGCGCTCGACCTTCTGCGAGAGCGTAAGGATCGGTATCGCGCGAACGGGGTGAAGTACTATCGCCCCTGGGTTTTTCTTATCACCGATGGCGCTCCGACCGATAGCTGGCAGGAAGCCAAGCGGCGCGTGCATGAAGGAGAAGAGCGCAAAGAGTTCATGTTCTACGCGGCCGCGGTGGATGGAGCCGACATGTCGGTGCTTTCTCAGCTTGGTACTCGCCAACCTCTTAAGCTCAAAGGTCTAGCTTTTGAGGAGCTTTTCCAGTGGCTGTCGAGCTCGCTGAGCGCGGTTTCCCAGTCGAACCCTGGCGACCAGGTTGCCCTGATAAACCCTGCTGCACCTGACGGATGGGCCATTGCCGGATAAGGACCGCCGATGGCGTTGGGCTGTCGGCTCGGAAATCGGTAGCTCCCACCTAAAGCACGGCACACGCAAGCAGGACGCCTACGTGGCGAAGGCCTTGCCGCACGGCGCTCTTCTTTTCGCTGTAGCCGACGGTGCTGGCAGCGCTTCTCTTGGTGGCCAGGGTGCCTCGCTTGCCTGCCGTCACCTGGCCACCTGCACCGGGGAGTGGTTCGCCAAACGGAACGACCTGCCGTCTGCCGATCAAGTCATGGGGTGGCTTGACGATCTGCGCGATCTTTTCACGTCTCTAGCGGATCGCCGCGAAGAGCTGCGAAGGGAGTTTGCTTCTACTCTCGTTGCGCTTCTTCACACTCCCGACGCCGCTCTGGCCATCCAAGTTGGCGATAGTGCTCTGGTGGGCCGGACCGAGGAAGGGTGCTGGGAAGCAATCTGCTGGCCCGAAAACGGGCAGTATGCCTCTAGCACCTACTTTCTGACGGACGACCCCGAGGTTCGGCTTCGGACGGCGGTGCTTGAAAACTCCTACGATGCTTTTGCTCTCTTGTCGGACGGACTTGAAGACATCGCCCTGGAGCAGGACACGCTGCGCCCGTTTGCTGGTTTCTTTGATCCGATGCTTCGGCCAGTCGACAATGCAGCTGGGAGCGGGAAACTATCGGCCCTCTCGCTTGCGCTAAGTAGCTACCTGCAAAGCGAAGCCGTTTGCCAACGTACCGATGACGACAAAACGCTTATCCTTGTTTCAGGGAAGCAATGAGCGAGCGAGTTTGGATTGCTGGCCAAAGCCTCAGCCTCGGCAAGCGCCTTGGCAAGGGAGGCGAAGGTGAGGTGTTCGCCCACAGCGCTGACCCCACCTTAGCAGTCAAAATCTACAAGGAAGCTCTGAGGCAGCAGAGGCACCCGAAGGTTGCGGCTATGATCCAAAGCGGGCTGGCCAGTCGCACTCAGCTGGTCGCCTTCCCAATCGGCTTAGCCACGGACAAGCGCGGCAAGTTTCTCGGCTTCTCCATGCGGCTGGTGAAGGGCTACCGACCACTGCACGAGCTCTACAGCCCCAAAGACCGTAAGAAGCATTTCGCCAAGGCCGACTACCGTTTCCTGATACGGACCGCAGCGAATATCGCTCGGGCGGTTGAGACGGTGCACCAGGCCAACTGCGTCGTCGGTGACTTTAACCACTCGGGTGTCCTGGTGGCCCCAGACGCGACGGTTTCTCTGATCGACGCTGACAGCTTTCAGTTCGCTGCTGATGGCAAGCTTTACCCTTGTTTGGTCGGAGTTCCTGACTTCACTCCGCCTGAGCTGCATGGCGTCAACCTTGCCCAAACTCGGCGCACGAAGGAGCATGACCGGTTCGGCCTCGCTGTTGCAATTTTCCATCTGCTTGCGATGGGCAAGCACCCTTACGCCGGTGTGTACGCCGGCAAAGACCTGACCATGAGCGAAGCGATTGAGCAGCACCGCTTTGCATACTCGGAGAAAAGAAGAAACGAGACGAAGACAAGCCCGCCTCCGGGCGCTGTCACGCTCGGCGTCTTTCCGGAGTACATCGCACACGCGTTTGAGGCCGCGTTTGGTCGGGAAGCCGCACGGCGTCCCACGGCCCTAGACTGGGTCGAACGGTTGACCAAGCTTGAGCAGGCCCTCAGTCGTTGTAGCCAGAGCAAGACCCACTTCTACCCAACCAAAGCCGGCAAGTGCATCTGGTGCGGCCTAGCTCAGAAGTCTGGCGTCGACATGTTCCCGGAGCCCCTAACCGACAGGCTCGGAGCTCAGCTCAGCGGCCGGGTCGATCTCAGCGCGATCATAGGGCAGTTCCGCAACATAAGATTGCCGAAGCCGGAAGACTTTCTCCCAAAAGCCGTTTCCGGCCTTTCGCCCTCTCCTAGCGTTGCAGAAGCACGGACGGAGGCAATGCACGCCCGGTTCTGGGGTGTTGTAATCCTCGCGGCAGCGGCCTTTCTGATTTACAACTTTTCGGACCTACTACTTCTGTGGCTGGGCCTCGGAGCGTACGGACTGAGCTGGTTTGGGAAGGCCAGCGTCAACGCCAAGCCTTTCACGGAAGCCTACCTCCGTGCCGACCGCGAGGCACGCGCCGCCGAAGAAGCATATCTCGCGAGAATTGGGCTGGCTGAGCTGTACACTGTGCAGCAGGAAATGCAGGCAGCGATCGAGGAGTATCAAGGGCTCGAGAAAAACCTCTCTAGTGAACTTCGCGCTCTAGTTACCAATCGCGAAGCTCGACAGCGTGCTGCCTACCTCGATCGATATCGAATTCGCTCGGCAGGTATCAGCGGAATCGGGCCTGCCAAGGTAGCGACACTAAGGTCCTTTGGCATCGAAACCGCAGCGGATGTTACGTTTGCGGCGGTTTCCCGCGTTCCAGGCTTTGGCGATGTCATGACCCGGCGGCTGGTCGACTGGCGCAACTCGAAAGAACAGCGGTTTCGGTACAACCCAGCACCTCTGCCAGAAGATGCGCGGGCTGACCAAGCAGTGCGGGCAAAGTACGCCCAGCGGAAGCTAGCCCTCGAAACAAAGATCCAACCGGCGGCGGTGACGCTGAGCACCGCGAAAGTAAGAAGCCTTTCGCACGACCAAAGCCTACTCGCGGCTGTGAGGAGACGAGCCCAAGCCGCAGCTGACTTGGAGGCGCTTGGTGCGCCCGTCCCTTCCAGCCCGCCGCTAAACCTCGTGGCAGCCCCGCCTCCAGCACCGCCGCCCGCTCCTTCCCGAACCACGCGAGTTATACCGCAGCCTACCCTTCAACAAACAGCGAAACCTTACACCGGACCACCGAACTGCCCGAAGTGCAGTTCCCGGATGATCAAGCGGCTGGCGAGGCAGGGCCGCAACGCCGGAAACCATTTCTGGGGGTGTTCGCGGTACCCAGCCTGTCGAGGCACCAGAAATATATGAGCCTACCCTTCACCTCCGACGCCACCACCTGCACTCTGGATTGCTATCGATGTCGTTCCTCTTGTTTCTGACCGCAAACGTCGTCGTAGTCCCAGCCGGCGAAACCTTCACCTGCACGCCCGAGCGGGTGTGGGACGGTGATGGGCCGCTTTGGTGTGAAGAAGGGCCACGCCTTCGTTTGGCCGGGATCGCCGCGCGCGAACTAGATGAGACCTGTGCTGCCGGCCATCCTTGCCCATCTGCGGGCGGCTTGGAGGCGCGCGACGCCCTTGTCCGGCTGGTCGGCGTAAAAGTTGGCGAGAGCGACCAGGGCCACGTTCTCGTGACCGGTCCTGCCATGCGGTGTGTCTCAACCGGCTCTGCTGGTGGGAAACGGACGGGCGCTTGGTGTGTGTCGCCCAAAGGCGGCGACTTGTCCTGTGTCATGGTGCAGACTGGTTATGCTGCGCGTTGGGACCGCTACTGGGGCAATCATAGTTGCACCTAAGTGTTCTGTCATGCCGCTGAAGACAGCGGTGCATCTCCTCCAGGCTCACAAAAAACGACGAGATAAAGTTTGCCAAACCTCCAAAATTACGAGGCCTGTCTGATAAAGGGCATCCTGCAGCATGGTCTATTGAACCAACAGCAGGTGATTGCGGTCTTCTCGCGCCCCGATCGCACACTGCATCACAACAAAGTCTCAAACATTGCCAATGGGTTGCTCTATGGAAGCAATGTCGACTTCCCTCCTGCTTCACGCGAGAAATGCCTGCGGTTTCTAAGCCTCTTCTGTGTCCATCCCATAGATACGTTCGCAGACTCGGAATTCCGCTTTGAATACGACTACCGCCCCGTTGGACAGGGCCTCTTCTGTTCGGCACGACTGGAAAGGAAGAATGGCCCGACTTTAAGGTGGGTTTATGATTGCGGAACGGAGAATGGTGACAAACGCACACCACGAAAGAGAGTCCGAAGAGAGATCGTTGCACTCGCCCGGCAGCAAGAAAAACCAGCCGGTGGCCGCCGCTCCCTCGATCTGGTGACACTTTCGCACTTCGATCAGGATCACTTAAGCGGCTTGACCGACCTCCTGCGAGTTTTCTCCGTCCGAATTCTCCTACTACCCTACCTTTCACCGTGGGACCGACTGCTGGTCGCCTTGGAAAAGGATGTGTCAGGGAGTTCGGACTTCTTTCGCTTCCTGCTTGAACCGACCGCTTACCTCGCCAGCTTACCGGGCGTCGAAATCGAACGAATCCTTATGGTCCCCCCGAGCGGCGAGGGTCCCGCGGCGCCACCACTCTTCCCTCCCGAAGGGCCAATTGACGAACTGGGTCCTCGGTCACGGTTTGACCCAGTGTACGAGGCCAAGGCGCGACAAGCAGAAGACGATGGAGACGGTCTCGGCTCTGACAAAGGCCTCGCTGAGCCCAAGGTGGGTCTGCTCGTTCGCGGCGGCGGGATAACAGTCGGGGGCGTTTGGGAGTTCGTTCCCTACAATGACGCAACCCTTCTGCGTCACGTGACCGCTGATTTCCGAGCCGAAGCTCGGGAACTCACCGAGGAACTGCGCCAAGCAACCTCGGACACCGAACGCGATGAGAAGCTTAGATCGCTTAAGGCGCTTTACGAAAAGACTTTTGCCGCTTCGGCTAAGCCAATCTCCTCAAAGAGGAAGAACTTGATATCCCTTTTCCTCTACTCAGGGCCGCTCGGGCATACAGGACCTGCCCTCATGCGCGAATGGCAGTTGCGGCATCGTCTTCCGGAGAACAAAACCACGCAGACTTGGCTCCTCGCTGCGGATGAAGAGTTCGGCCAGCTTTATACTGGGGACGGCTATCTAAACACCAGGAGGCAACTAGCCGAGTTAAAGAGTTTCTACGAACCGCACGACCGTCTCAGGCGTGCCGCCGTCCTCCAGGTCATGCACCACGGCTCAAAAGCAAATTGGCAGGCCGGTTTGGCTGATGAGCTTGGCCCAAGTACCAGCGTGTTTTGTTCTGATCCTGCTCACCACTACGGCCACCCGCACATTGAGGTTCAGCGGGACTTCCTTCACCGCAATCCAAAGCAGGTCGACGCTGCCTTCGGTTACCGTGTTGAGGGTTACTTCATTCAACCCTGATTAGGATGCAGCCTCAAGGAGAGCTTCGGAAAGAGCAATTAGAGAATCTAAGCCCTTGAATCATTAATACAATTTGAGGTTCTTCTTGTCGTACGCGATCGGATTTCCGTTCTCTACTGAAGGCAGGCCGAATGCCAGCCTCGCCATTACTGGGATACATAATTTTGAGAAGACAAGTATTCTGGTGTCGTTTCTGAGCTCCCTATTGGATACATGGAACTCAGTCTCTTTGTTGTGCACGACAGAACAACGCAAGAGGTAGACCAGTCGAGGGAAAGTGTCCTTCAAAACTCCCCACTGTGAGAAATCGAGATCCGCCGCACCTGGCTTGATCACAGTTAGGCGCCTCAAGAATTCCTGGAAATCCGCGTCCTCGTATCCCGCGCTCGCCTTTAGGGCCTGAACGCACCTTCTTGCATATTCGGCCAGCGTCTCAGGCCCGATTGATTTATCCCAGCATGCAAGATGCAGCTCGGTCAAGTGCTTCTGCTCGTTGCCATCCGACGCCAACGAAAGGCGCTTGAAATCACGAATGCTGAATATTCTATCTTCGCCCTGGGAATTTGTCGCACCAGCAATCTTCGCTCGCAACATATAGTTCTCAAGAACATGATAAAGGCTCAAGAAGCCATCGAGGAGCGAAGAACGAGAGTTGAACTCTCCCAGTATTTCAAACGATTCGATGAACTGACTATATCGATCCGACAAGCTTACGGCTTGTGAGATCTGAGCTAGGTCACTTATTGCAGATATTGCCTTGGGTTGAATAAGAACTGAACCACCAAGAACAAGCTGATATCGCAGCGTTGCCAGCCGCTGCTCTCGGCTACTGCTTCTACACACACACCAACATTTCCCCAGAAGGGGATCGCCAGAACGCGTCAAAAGCAGAGAGGCAATCGCAATCGCCGGCAGACTGCTGTCGAGGCCGCCGAAACCGGGGTCATTGAGCAATTCTTTGACATCAACGAGCTCGCGAAGATCCATGAAAACCATCGCGTCATGGGTGGCACCAGCCCGCCCAAACGCCGCAACCCTTACTCTGGCAGCGTCTCGCTTCGTAATAGTATCAAAAGCAGGAAGCTCGAAAATTTCGAGACCGTAGAGGTCTGCTGGGAGCTCATTCTCCCAAACTTCCTCAGCAAGTACATCTGCAAGTTGCAGAGCTATAAAGAGATTATCTACTGTCGGGATAATTTCGCCATCAAAGATCAGCGAGCTTTCAAATGACCCCTTAAGGTCAAGCAGGTCCGCAACAAACCTGTTACCCTCAGCGGACAGTTGATCAAGCCGCCCAAGATGTTCTTCAAGCTTTGCCTCCTCATCCAGCAGCTGAAGCTCTCGGCCTTCGCCTAACTCGTGGTAAGCCTCCTCGGGCACCTGAAAAGCCTGCCGAATGGCCTCAAAAAAGCTTTCGCGAAATGACATGGGCTCAGACCCCAAAGTGTCGTTGCCAGTCAACCTTCTTCGAACTAGGCGCCTCAAGAAACTCCAGAGTCGCATCATAAACCGCTCTCTTATTCTTGGTGCCAATGTTCACTTTTGAAAGCTCGAGGCTATTTCGGACCTTTTCGAAAGCCTCCAAATCTAACGAAGCAATGTAATCAGAAACGTTCTCTTCAAAATATTTTAGGGCATCAGTCGATGTTATTCTGTGCTCCCGCCCATATCTCCCAATTGCTCCAAATAACCCGACCAGAACAACCTCTCGACTTAACCAACCAATACCAGCCTTGGTGGAAAGGCCTGCATCCAATCGAGATAGTGTGCGGGCAAATTGGCTTATGAGGCCTTCGTCCACACGCAGAAGCTCGTCCGTATCGTCTTCATCGGAAGGGAAAGAATGTGAGGCTGAAAACTCTGAATTGGTTGTAATCGGCTTCCCAAGGTTCAGAGACTCGAAAGAGGCGATTAGGTGCGCAAAATGAAACTGCCTGGGCTGCCGCTCCTTGCTGTATCTTTGTGCAGATATTTCCTTTTCCCTGAAAATTGTTGAATTGGGAAGAGCACCCTTAAGAACACTTAAATACTCAATGAACAATAACTCAATTTGGTGCTTTATATTAACTGACTTATGGCCGGCATTGAGTATCAACATTTTCCGAATTTGCTCAGACTGACTAAGGTTGACCCAAATTTCCAACCAAATGTGATTGTCATCAAATAGAGCAGCTAGGCTTTCACCGACACCAAGCTTACGCTTAGCTTCAAGCATCTTCACAAAAAGAGAAGGCGCACACTCCAGCTTCCGAAGGTGTTCGCTATACTTGCGAGCCATCCGTGTAGGCGGCACTGAGGAGTCATCTTGAAACTCTCCCTCCAAGAAAAAGATCGTTTTCCATATTATGCTCAGGCGATTGCTACGCTGAAGTCCATCAAGCACCTTAAACTGGCCGGCTAGATCAAAATATTCCAGTGCGGCTGGAGCGCTTGGGTCTTCGTCTGCCACCAAGACAATCGTGGGTATGTGCCTTTGCCGAGAAATTGTGTCCCAGATCTGGTCAAGAAATTTGTTCTGAACAATAGCGCGTTGCACAAAGTAATCTTGGAAGTCCTCGCCCAATGACTCCACATAACTTCTCAAAGTCGCTTTGCAGAGTAGGCACTTCGCTTCCTCTTCGCTTACCTGGTCAAGAAATTGGAGCTTCATGTCTTCCCTTTAGGCTGGGACCAAGCGCGCGAACGGTCGCGGCTCGGCGGTCGATCCAAGGCAGAGATGACAGGTTCTGCCAAGCAGGCAAAGCCATCTCTGAAAGTGAAGGATTGAAATGACAAGGGTATTGAGTTCGCCCCTGAGGCTATGAAAAGTTGCTGTCCTAAATCTGAAGTCGAACGCCTGGTCACGGGTTTCTCCGAATTTAGGCTGCAGCCCTTCCGCTTACCTCGTGCAGGACCTGCACGATCCGTTTCACCTCTGCTTGCGGAAACACACCGCTGACACCCTGGTCATCAAAGTCAGTGAAGGGACTCTCGTAAAGGCGACGCGGGTCCATGGCCCCGCGTTCGGTAAGGTGATCAATAATCAAGTTGATGAACTCGATCTGGTTTGCATTGAGGTTCTGACCCGTCAGCACACCTGAGAACGCGTCCTTCGCCGCGTCACGGTCGAGGCCAATCAGCGACCGTACGAACAATCCCAAACCGCCTTCATTCGCGATCAGTCCGATGTCGGCTTCGCTCGCCTCCGTTTCCTCCCTCAGGATGCGCTCTAGTTCCGACAGGTCCTGCGGGGTGAGCTGCTCGTTTCGGTAGAGCTTCTGGATCGTGATGTGATCTGAGTGCGCCTTGAGAAAGTGGCGCGCCTTCATAAGGAAGCGGGGCTTGTCGGTCCCAATGCCGGCATGTGGGAGTTCGATGCGCGTCGCCTCGCCCATCTCGTCCTCGAAGTCGGTATAGATGATGACTGCTTCGTCGCCTTCGATCAGTTTGATCAGCGAACGGAGACGGCGACGCACTTGTTCAAGGGCCCAGGCGTCGATGGCAGCCCAGTAGTCAGGCGCCTGAACTTCGAGGATCAACTCCATCTGTGCCGCAACCATCGGCACGTTGCCGAGCTCTTCAAGCTTGGATGCCACGGCGATCACCTTCTCCTGACACTGCACAAACGATGCATCGTTTTGCAGCAAGGCAAGCTGGCCCTTCAGGATGATGTAATCGAACTGCTTAGCGGCGATGTCCGTGTCTTCGAACGCGGACGGCAATCCGGCGATCTCGCCGATCAGCACGTCGGACGCATCTGGCCCAATCTCTTTCCAGGCTTCGCGCTGCTGGAATTGCTCCACCTCTTTTCGCTTGGCCCGAACAAGGAAGTTGTCGAGATCCATGGCCGCAACTTCTTCAAATAGGCGCTCCCGCGTGTCGCTATCGAGTTGAGCGAGCCCGTCTGCACGCTCTTCCTCGGACATACCCGCCAACTGCATCACCAGCTGGACACGGGCGGCAAAGAGCTTCTCGGTGAGTGAGGCCGACTGCCTCGCTTCTTTCAAGTCCGGGTTCTGGTTGAAGAACTCGAAATTCTGGCAGTAGTCGAAAATCAGAAACTCGGTCTTGTGGCGGCCGGGGCCGAACAGGTCTTCGCGCAGACGTGTGCCGCGTCCGATCATCTGCCAAAACTTGGTCTTCGAGCGCACCACCTTGAAGAAGACCAAGTTGAGCACCTCTGGCACATCTATGCCGGTGTCGAGCATGTCGACCGAGATCGCGATGTGGGGCGGCTTTTCCGCGATCGAAAAATCATCAATCAGCGATTGCGGGTACTCAACCGAATAGTCGATCACGCGCGCAAACGAGCCCTTCTGGTGCGGATAGTTGGCGTCGAACCGCTCGGCGATGAACTGCGCGTGCTTGTGGTTCTTCGCAAAGATGATCGTCTTGCCCAGCCGATCGCCCTCAGCGACCTTGAGGCCGTTGACCATCAGATGCTCCAGCACCTTGTCGACGGTATCCTCGTTGAACAACCATTTGTTGAGTGCGGCTGGATCGACATCGCCTTTCGGCAGCTGCCCCTCCCACTCGAGCAGATCCCACTGTTCCTTGTCTTCGTCCGAAAGCTGATCGTACTTGATACCCTCGCGCATGAAGCGCGTCGGTACCGAGATGGGGGTCGGCGGCACAAGGAAGCCATCCGCAACGGCCTCTTCGAGATCGTAGCTGTCGGTCGGGATACCCCGCTCCAGCTCGAACAGCTTGTAGGTGTCGCGGTCGATCTCATCGCGAGGTGTGGCTGTCAGCCCGACCAGCAGGCTGTCAAAGTAGTCGAAGATTGACCGGTACTTGCGATAGACCGAGCGGTGCGCCTCATCGATCACGATCAGATCGAAGTGCCCTGAGCCATACCGCTTCTGCCCGTTTTGCATTTCGTCGATCAGCCCCATCATCGTGGGGTAGGTTGCCACGCACACGCGCGCGCCGTTGTGGTCGTTCTTCTTGGCGTCGTGCTTCTCGATCAGGTTGGCGCTCGGTGTCGACGGGATGTGCGTCTTGAAGGCGTTGTGCGCCTGCTTCACCAGCGCCACACGATCGGCCAGGAACAGCACGCGCTTGCACCAGTTGGCGCGCATCAGCTGGTCTACAAGCGCGATTACCGTGCGGGTCTTGCCGGAACCGGTTGCCATAACCAGCAAAGCCTTGCGCTGGCGGTCCTTCTCGAAGGTCTCACCGATCCGGCGAATGGCACGTGTCTGATAATACCGCCCGGCGATGTCCTCATCGATCCCAGTCGTCGCGATCGCCCGGCGCGTGCCCTTGCGCTGGCGCCAGAGCTGTAGCTCGTCCTTCTTGTAGAAACCTTGCACCTCGCGGGGCGGATAAGCTTCATCATCCCACAGCCAGTGCTTGTAGCCGTTCGTGTAGAAGATCAGTGGGCGCACGCCGAACTGCTGCTCCAGGCAGTCGGCATACAGCTTGGCCTGCTGCTGACCTTCACGCGGGTCGCGCTTGGTGCGTTTGGCTTCAATAACGGCGAGCGGCTTGCCGTCGTCGCCCCACAAGACGTAGTCGACATATCCTTCGCCGGAGTTGTTGGGCATGCCCGTAACGGCGAACTCACGGTCGCGCGCCTGATCGAGCGGCCAGCCCGCTTCGGCTAGCAAACGATCGATCCAGATGTCGCGGGTCTCGGCCTCGCTGTAGTCGTGGGTATCCTCGACCTTGGCGTTCTCCGCCTTGATCGCCTCGATTTGCGCCTGGAGCTCCTTGATCTGCGCATCGAGCGCAGCGCGGTCTTCCTCACTTTTTACGCGAGCGGCTTGTTCTTCGGCAAAGGCGGCCGTGGCCTCCTCGTGCTCCTTCGCAATGCGCTGCAAGTTCTGGAGAGTCGATGCTTCCACCTGCACCGCGCGCGGCAGCTTCTCGATGGAGAACTGCACGGCTGGATCGGGCTTGACTCCGCGTGCATAGGTGCGAACCAACCAGTAGCTAAAATCGAAGAGCTGCTTCAGGCTGTCGGTTGCCGCTTTCTCGGAGATGGAGCGTGTATCGTGCGCCGCGACATTGCCCAGATCCTTGATGATCCGTGCCTTGGTGACGAGCGCGTTGCCGACCAGCGAGCGGAACGTGCCCTCGTGGATAAGCGCGGCGAGCGTCCTGTCATAGGGTGACCTGAGGTTGCCATCATGCGCGTACATCCACTTGACCGCGCTTTCGAGCGCGAGGCGGCCATGAAAGCAGCTCCCGCGTGGATCAGACAGTGCTAGCGCTTCCGCCTTCCTAGCTAGGTCAAAGACCTCGGAAAATTCGGCCTGGAGGAAGGTGAACTGCGACATCGTTACAGCTCTCCTTTGAAGGCACGGTGCTGAAGAGAAGAGCAAAGTCGATCGAGCAAAGCCTGCTCTTTTTCCATCGTGACTAGCTGGCTTTTTATTTGTCGATACGCGCAGCAGAACTTTTCCTGAAGTTCAACAGGAGGTAGTGGCAGAATCAGCTCCTTCAATTTGGTTGAGTTCACACCAGGCTGTGCTGCGCCCTGAGCCATATTCTTTATTTGATTCCAATAGAGCTTGGTTTGAAAAAACCCGAACAAATACTCTGGACGTACGGCTCCTGAGGGTCGCACCCTAATCAGGTATGATGCAAAAACGGCTCTGTCTGGGCATTCTTCGATCAAAAAGCTTTTTCCGGTCGTCGCACCCGTGCGAGCGAAGACGATGTCTCCAGAAGCAAGTTTATTATCAACAATCTGCTTTGTATTAGCTGCGCAAACAGGAACCGTGCCCCAATCAACTTTTCCATCCTGAATGTCGGTAATTCTTAGAAACTTTGGTCCGTCCCCGCTTTCTTGAGCTGAGGCCGTCAATCCGTAATCGATCTGTGCTGCAACATCACCCAATCGGACAGCCTTATAACCTCGCTCTGGGTCGCCAAACATATCGTGAAAGATGGCTTGGCCGAGCTGGTAGAGGCGGTCGACGGCGCGCTGGCGCTTGCGGCGCAACTCGTCTGCCTCATTCAGGATTGCCGCAATCCGCTTTTGCTCTTCTAGCGGCGGCAACGTGACTCTAAGAGAATTCAAGTTACCAATTGAGATGCTAGCTTGGTTCACGGCCTTATTAACGAAAGGCATTATCTGAGAGCGAAACCAACTTGACCGAAAAAACCACTTCAAGAAATTGGGATCAACGCGATCAATTTTCGGCCTGAAGCACAGAAGGTTCATACCATGAACAAGGTCGTAGCCACCATCAAAAAGGGCACATTTCCCAATGTGTTCAACACTGTTGATGTGGCTGAAGAGGATATCACCTTTTTTGAGAAGCCACTTCTCTACTTCTGCCCTTGAAAGACCAGCATAGCCTACGCGTTGCGCATCAACTTCTCCATGTGAGATAGTTTCGATACGCGTGATGGGAAGTCCGTTTTTTTCTTTGCTTTGCTTAACGTTCATACCGTTCCGGATGAACTCAAAGAACGACGGAAGTTCCGCCTCTTGGGCGACGTTCATCCTAGCATCGCCTCCAGCTTAATAAGGCCTTCGCTTGCCTCCTTCTCCAGCGCGCGCAGTTCCCTGATGATATCGCTGGGCTTTTCGTACGTGATCTCTTCATGCTCGACCTCTTTGTAGCGGTTGAGTGAGAGGTCATAGGTGCCGGTGGAGGCGATCTCGTCCTTGGGCACGGTGAAGCTCTGCGCCGTGCGCGGTTTCTCGCGCTCTTTCCCCTCGCGCTCAATCCAGCGTTTCAGCACATCAGGCAGGTTGTTCTTGGCATGCTCCTCCGCCGACAGCAGCCCGGTGAATTTCAGCCCCAGCTTTTCCGCGGGCAACAACGCATTGCGTTTGTCGTCAAGCGAGTAGCCGTCGGCCTGCATGTCGTAGAACCACACTTGATCCGTGCCTCCCACGCCGGTCTTGGTGAAGAATAGCACGGCGGTCGACACCCCGGCATAGGGGCGAAACACGCCAGAAGGCAGTTTCAGCACACCTTCGAGCTTGTGCTTCTCGACTAGCAGCTTGCGCAACTCCTGGTGCGCCTTCGATGATCCGAACAGCACGCCGTCAGGCACGACGACGGCCGCGCGCCCGCCCGTCTTAAGCAAACGCAGGAACAGAGCGAGGAACAACAGTTCAGTCTTCTTGGTTTTGACAATCTGCTGAAGGTCCTTGGCGGTCGCATCGTAATCGAGCGAGCCGGCAAAGGGCGGATTGGCGAGGATAAGGCTATATTTGCCCGCATCCTTGCCATGTTCTTCAGCCAAGCTGTCGCGGTAGCTGACATCGGGATTGTCCACCCCATGCAGTGTCATGTTCATGCTGCCGATTCGGAGCATGGTCGGATCGAAATCGAACGCGTGGAACATCTGCTCATGGAAGTGTTTGCGAAGTTTTTCGTCCCGGAACAATTGCGGGTGGTTGTCGCGAAGGTACTCGCCCGCAGCGACAAGGAAACCACAGGTCCCAGCCGCCGGATCGCAGATCACGTCCTCCGGTGTTGGTTGGGTCATTTCAACCATCAACTGGATAATGTGCCGCGGTGTTCGGAACTGGCCATTGGTTCCCGCGCTCGCAATCTTGCCGAGCATGTATTCGTAAAGATCGCCCTTTGTGTCGCGATCATCCATCGGAATCTTGTCGAGCATGTCGACGGTTTTGGCGAGGAGCGCGGCGTTGCTGAAGCCCAGTCGAGCATCCTTCATATGCTCACCATAGCTGGAGCCCTCTTCGCCAAGCTGGCGCAGGAAGGGAAAGACACGCTCGGCGACAACATCCATCATTTCGCGAGCTTCGAAGTTCTTGAAGCGCGACCAGCGCAGATTGGAATAGGAACGCCCCAGCTCATCGTTGCCGTCTGGAAAAATCCGCCTCTCCATCGGGATGCCGAGGTTGGCTGCCTTGTTCTCCTCCAGCGTGTGGAGATCGTCGAGCCGTTTAATAAACAGCAGGTATGTGATCTGTTCGATGACGGAGAGCGGGTTGGAAACGCCTCCGGCCCAAAAGGCATTCCAAATCTGATCAACTTGATTGCGAATTTCGCCGGTTAGCATCAACTCATAGCTTCCAGTCTAAATGAAGAAATGAAGCTTCATTCCGCCTTTTGCCGCTGAATGCAAAACAGAATTTGGATTTATGCTGGATAGAGATCGCTCGGGTTCTTTCTCAAGCCAAACCGACCCAAGCCGGACCCAAGCGCGCGACCAGCCGAACAGGTCTCCCGCTGCAAGTGTCGATTTTTGCTTCTGAAAGTACTGGTGCCGCTTACGTGACTCGAACACGTGACCCCATCATTACGAATGATGTGCTCTACCAACTGAGCTAAAGCGGCACATTCCCATCTGAGGGAAGTGGAGGCCCGAGCCGGAATCGAACCGGCGTGCAAGGATTTGCAGTCCTCTGCGTAACCACTCCGCCATCGGGCCTCGCCCGACCTCTCGGACGGGAAGCGGCGCACTAGCGATTCTGACCGGCCAATGCAATCGGCTTTGCAAGGATTCCCCTTCCGTTACGTCAGTCTGGACGAAGCCTGCGCAAGCGGCAATGGAGGGCCGATGAGCATTGCCAGCCTGATCGACCCGATCCCCGCCGAGGGCGGACATGTCCGTTTCGACAATCTCGACCACTGGTTGCAGGGGCGCACGCTTTATGGCGGCGCGTCGGCACTCGTCGCCTATACCGCCGTGATCCGCGCCTTTCCCGAATTGCCGCCGCTCCGGGCCGCCCAGGTCGCCTTCGTGGCGCCGACCGCTCCCGAGGCGGAACTGCGCCGCGAAATCGTGCGCCAGGGTCGTAATGTCGCGCAGGTGCGCAGCGAAATCTGGTGCGAGGGCAAGTGCACGCTGACAGCTTTCTGGCTGTTCGGCACCTCGCGCGAGGCCAATGCGCAGCATCCCGCAGCGCCTGTCGTCGACTGGCCGGGTTCTCCCGAGGAAGCCGAACCGGCCATGGCCGGCAAGGGTCCCGCCTTCATCCAGCACAATTTCGAGATCCGCCGCGCCCAGGATGCTCGCGGACCGGGGGATCCCGTCGTGCGGCGCTGGGCGCGGCTAAACGACCGTGAGGGTCTCGACGCGGTCAGCGAACTTATTTTGCTGGGCGATGTTCTTCCTCCCGGAGCGATGCGGGCGATGAAGCGGCAGGGTCCGATCAGCTCGATCAACTGGTCTTTCAACCTTCTCGAAACCGAGCCGGCAACGCGCGATGGCTGGTGGCTGTCCGAAAATGCCAGCCAGCATGCCGACGGTGGTTATTCTTCAGAGCGGCTGCGGCTCTGGAATGCCGACGGCAAGCAAGTGCTCGACGGGATGCAGAGCGTCGCGATCTTCGGCTGACGCGCACCAACCCCACCTGAAATGCGACATGCGGTGCCCGGCGCGAGTCGGATAGAGGGCCTGTCCGATTGCTGCACATAGCCGTGGCTGGCATTTTCCCTCCCCACGGGATCGACATGGACAAATTCATTAAATCGAGGCCGCGCGCGGTGCTGGTTGCAGCGACAGGCTTGTGCCTCGCTTGTCCGTCGCTGCTTCTTGCCGGATCGGAGGCCCCGGTCCTGCCCCTGCCCAGCCCGATTGCCGCGCCCGATCCCATTGAGGAGTGTCAGGCGGACGTAGCATTCGTCATGCCTGCTACCGGCTTTGCGTTTACCCTTCCCCCACTGGACACCGCCGCTGCAGCGCAGCCCTGCGAACCATTTGAGCCGCCGATACCGACCAGGCCGGCCGCACCCAGCCTTTTTCGGATGGTAGCCCTGCCGGTCGGCAGCATCGCTGCACCAATGGGCAACTGGGAAGCCGCACGCATGATTGCGATCGGCGAACAGGCAGGGCCCTGGAATGAATTCCTTGCACAGGGCGACCGGTTTGGAGCGGACAACCCGCTGGGAGCGGTCAATCGCTGGGTCAATTGGCGCGTTCGTTATGTCGACGACAAGCGCGGTGACGAATGGTCCGCCGCACCAACGACCCTTGCCCGCGGCTATGGCGATTGCGAGGATTTTGCCCTCGCCAAGATGGCCCTGCTGCAAGAGCTCGGCATTCCTGCGGATGACATGTTCCTGGTCCTGTTGCGCGATCGCGCACAGGGCGAACACGCGGTCCTGGCAGTCAGGCTGGACGGACGCTTCCACGTGCTCGACAACCGGACGGACAAGGTCCTCCCTGCTGAACGGATCGAGGACTACACACCCATCATGAGTTATTCCGGCGCATTCGCCTGGACCTACGGCAAACCGGCCGGCTGATTCCCGCGCTCCGCGGATCGAGAGCCGGCCCTGCGATCAGGCATCCGTGAAGTTCGGCACCCTTTTCTGCATCCCTGCCATGACTGCCTCGACCTGGTTCGGCCTGCGCATTACGGCTGCCTGCTCGACGCTTTCCGCCATCAGGATTTCATCTCCCGACTGCTCGACCATCGCTTCAGACAGGCGCTTGGCACCGCGAATGGCTTCGGGATTGCGGTTGGCAATTTCGGCAGCGATGTCGTTCGCCTTGCCAAGCGGGTCCTCGCTCACGAAGGTCGCGAGGCCATAATCCTTGGCATCCTCGCCAGAGAATTCGCGATTGGTGTAGACCAGCTCGCGCAGGACATCGTCCCGGACCAGCCCGCGCCACAGGGCATAGCCGCCCATGTCGGGCACCAGGCCCCATTTCATCTCCATGATCGCCATGCGGCTGGCCGGATGAACCACGCGGATGTCGGCTCCGCTGGCGATCTGCAGGCCCCCGCCGAAACAGACGCCGTGGACCGCCCCGATCACGGGCACCGGGCACTTGCGCCAGGTCATGGCGACTTCCTGGAACTTGTTCGCGTTTCCGTGCGTGCGTTCGGTCAGCGGCTTGCGCTCGCCATCGGGCGCGGCAGTGAAGCTGGAAATGTCGAGTCCGGCACAGAAGCTGCGCCCCTCGCCCGCGAGAACCACTGCACGCAGGCCCTTCATGGTGCGCAGCTGTTCACCTGCGTCGATGATGGCATCGAACATCGCCGGATCGAGTGCGTTCATCTTGTCGGGGCGGTTCAGACGGACCTGGGCAACGCCGTTGTCGGCAAGCTCAATCGTAACGCGGTTGCTGGACATGGGACTCCACAATGCTTTCTCTCGAGAGCCTGCGTTCCTGCGTTATCATCGCCCCGCTGTCCAGCGCCGCACGCCTGTCACGCGCAAAGGCCTTGAAGCTCGCGCCCCCTTCCGTGCTCAGGCAATAGCCGCCGTCGGGGTGCGTCTGGACGAGCCAGGCGAGGCCGGACACCGCCAGCTTGGCCCGCAGGCGCGAGACATGTACCTCAAGCGAATTCGTCTCCGGCTCGTGCCGCAGCCGCCAGACATCGGTCAACAGCGCTTCCTTGCCGACCTGTTCGCCGGGACATTCTGCCAGCCGCCACATCAGCGCGAATTCACGCGGATGCAGACCGATCCAGCGCCCGTCGGCCTAGCCGTCGCGGTAGAACAGGTCGAGGCGCAGCGGACCCACAGTGCGGTGGCGGGGGACCATCTTGCGCAAGCCTTCGAGCTTGACCATGCGGGCCGCAAGTTCGACCAATGCGACTTGGCTCGGCAGCGCATCGGCAAACCCGCTGCGGATGAGATCGGCCCGCGCCTGAGCCTCTTCCACACCGACCACGATGGCGTGCCGCCTTTCCGCCATGTCAGCCCAGTCGGGGCATCTCCCGCCAATCCGCCAGTCGAGCATGATCGGAGTGGCAGGCGAAATATCGGACGAACGGAAGGCCGGGGTCATCCGCCAGTCGAGCAGGCGAAGATCCCAACGTCCGGGCGGGCTGGCAGCCATGGACAGCCAGAAAAATTGAGGTTGCGACACAAGCCTTCTCCTAGGCTCTCCCGTCGCGCTACCCAATATTCAATTTGGCTAAGCGTCAGTAATCGCAAGAATACCTAGGAAATGACTGCCGGTCATTTCCCCCGCTCGGCGAGGAACTTCTTGATGTTGCGCGCGGCCTGCCGGATGCGCTGTTCGTTCTCTACCATGGCGATGCGGACATGGCCTTCGCCCTCTTCGCCGAAGCCGACACCCGCCGCCACTGCCACACCGGCGTGCTCCAGCAATTGCTTGGAGAATTCGAGGCTTCCCATGTCCTCGAAGCCCGGCGGCAGCTTGGCCCAGGTGAACATGCTGGCAGGCGGATTGGGGATGGCCCAGCCGGCCCGGGTGAAGCTCTCGACCATCACGTCGCGGCGGTGCTGGTAGCGCAGGCGGTTTTCCTCGACCACGTCCTGCGGGCCGTTCAGAGCGGCGCAGGCAGCGGCCTGGATCGGCGTAAACGCGCCGTAGTCGAGATAGCTCTTCACCCGCGTCAGCGCAGCGACCAGCTTCTGGTTGCCGACACAGAACCCGATCCGCCAGCCGGCCATCGAGAAGGTCTTGGACATGGAGGTGAATTCCACCGCCACGTCTTTCGCCCCCGGCACTTCGAGGATCGAGCGGGTCGGCTTGCCGTCGTAATATAGTTCGGAATAGGCGAGGTCTGACAGCACCCAGACCTTGTTGTCTCGCGCCCAGTCGACCAGTCGCTCGTAGAAGGCGAGGTCGACCGTCTCTGCCGTGGGATTGCTGGGATAGTTCACCACCAGCACTGTCGGGCGCGGGACGGTGTAGAGCATCGCGTTGTCCAGCGCGCGCCAGTAGCGTTCGTCGGGAGTGGTCGGGACGCTGCGGATCGTAGCTCCGGCAATCATGAAGCCATAGGTATGGATCGGATAGGCGGGGCTCGGAGCGAGGATAACATCGCCCGGCGCGCTGATCGCGGTGGCCATTGACGACAGGCCTTCCTTCGACCCCATGGTCACCACGACCTCGCTCGCCGGATCGAGGTCTACGCCGAAGCGACGCTTGTAATAGTTGGCCTGCGCGCGGCGCAGCCCCGGAATGCCCTTCGACTGCGAATAGCCATGCGCATCGGGCTTGTTCGCCACTTCGCACAGTTTGTCGATCACGTGCTGCGGCGGCGGCTGGTCGGGATTGCCCATGCCAAGGTCGATAATGTCGCGCCCCGCCTGCCGCGCGGCATGCCGCATCGCGTTCACTTCGGCGATGACATAGGGAGGCATGCGTTTGATGCGGTAGAATTCGTCGGACATTTCGGCTCCAAAGCGCGGGCACGGGAATTCGGCTGCGCGGTCACATTGATTACCTATTCACCGTGCAAGCGCAAAGTGGCTCGCTAACACTCTTGTGCGAATTATCGTGTAAGTGGCTAAAGAGGCGCTACAACGCCCGGAAAGACCGATCATGACCGAGACGCCCGACCCCTTCACCAACATGTACGAAGCCCCTGCCAAGCTCGCGCGCGCACTCTTCGCGCCGATGATGGGGACGATGGATGCAGGGGCGGCCGCGCAAGGCATGTTGACGCCCGAGGATGCGCGCCACTGGGGCGAAGTCGCCGCCAAGCTGCAGGGCATGTGGGCACAGTACCAAGCCGAACAGCTTGCCAGCCCGCAGGCGCTGGTGCCCTATTTCGACCCGGCGCGCTGGATGGCGCTGGCGACCGACTGGTACCGCCAGATGCCGCTGGCCCAGGCCGACCAGCAGAAGGCTCTCATGGAAGAGGGCATGAAGCTTTGGGAAGACGTGCTGGGGCAATACGGCCTCGGCCCGAAGGCTGCCGAACACGCGGGCGGTGATGTCCAGCTGCCGCGCAAGGACCGCCGTTTCGCCGACGAGAAATGGCGCGCCCATCCGGCCTTTGCGCTGATCCACCAGACCTACCTGTTCCTCGCCGAACGGGTGGCCGAGATGGTCGACAAGGCCGAAGGGCTCAATCCGCAGCAGCGCGAACAGCTTCGCTTCACAACGCGCGCGATCACCGAGGCGGCCAGTCCCGCGAACTTCCCGCTTACCAACCCCGTGGTCATGGAACGCACGCTGGAAACCCGGGGCGACAACCTCGTGAAAGGCATGGAGCACCTGCTCGCCGACATGCGCCGCGGCCAGCTGTCGCACACCGATGCGAGCGCTTTCCGGCTCGGCGAGAACATCGCGACCACGCCGGGCAAGGTGGTTCACGAAACGCCGCTCTGCCAGCTGATCCAGTACGCGCCTGTGACCGACAAGGTCATGAAGACGCCGCTGATCATCTTCCCGCCGTGGATCAACCGGTTCTACATCCTCGACCTCAACGCGAAGAAGAGCTTCGTGAAATGGGCCGTCGAAGAGGGTTTGACGGTGTTCATGGTCAGCTGGAAATCTGCCGACGCCAGCATGAAAGACGTGGTCTGGGACGATTACGTTCGCGCCCAGATGGACGCCATCGACCACGTGCGCGATCGGCTCGATGTGCGCAGCGTCCACGCGATCGGATATTGCGTCGCCGGCACGACGCTGGCCGCGACCCTCGCCATCCTCCACCGCCGTGAACAGCAGGACAAGGTGAAGAGCGCGACCTTCTTCACCGCGCAGGTCGATTTCGAGAAGGCAGGCGAACTGCTCAACTTCATCGACGACCAGCAGCTTGGTGCGATCAAGGCGCTCTCGCCCGACGGCTATCTCGACGGGCGCTACATGGCAGCGACCTTCAACCTGTTGCGCGGCACGGACCTGATCTGGAACTACGTCGTCAACAATTACCTGCTGGGCGAGGACTATCCGGCCTTCGACCTGCTGCACTGGAACGGCGACGTGACCAATCTGCCGGCCAAGTGGCACCAGCAGTATTTGCGCGACCTTTACCGCGACAACCGCCTTGTCGAAGGCGATGCGCTCACCGTCGACAACACGCCGGTCGACCTCGGCCGGGTTGCCACGCCGACCTATGTCCAGGCAGGCAAGGAAGACCATATCGCGCCGGCCGAAAGCGTCTGGCGCATCACCGAACACTTCAAGGGGCCGATAAAATTCGTGCTCGCAGGCTCAGGGCATATTGCAGGCGTGGTCAATCCGCCCGAGGCGGGGAAATACCAGTACTGGACTAATGACGGCTCGCCCCGCAGCCTGGCCGAATTCCGCGAGGGCGCGGTGGAGCATCCGGGCAGCTGGTGGCCGGACTGGATCGACTGGCTGCGCGAACAGGACAGCGAAACCGTGCCCGCAACCGGCAAGCGAAAGCCCGGTAGCAAGGGCGACAAGGTGATCGAGGACGCCCCGGGACGCTACGTCGCCACGCGCTAAGCACTTATAAATGCGGCGCTAACCGCATTATTGTGCAGTGCACAAAAATATCCTTGACTTCGCACTTGCAATGCCTATTTTGTGCAGTGCAACAAAGCGAGGTTTCCCATGGCTGACAGCCAGAGCAAGATCGATGCCGCTGCCGAGAAGGCGTTTGCCGAAGCTGCGGAGAAGAAGACTGCGGAAGCAGTGAACACCAAGGCCGTCGAAAAGGCGGTCGAGGCCGACAAGTCTGCACCGGTGAAGACCGAAGCGGTCGCCAAGGCGGTTGCCGCTCCGGCGAAGAAGGCTCCGGTTGCCAAGAAGAAGGCTGCTCCGGCCAAGGCCAAGAAGGTCGCTGCCAAGAAGGCTCCGGCAAAGAAGGCCGCTGTGAAGAAGGTTGCCGCCAAGAAGGCTGCACCGAAGAAGACGGCCGCTGCCAAGAAGCCCGCGACCACAAAGACCACCCCGATTTCCAAGTTGAAGGATACCATCATGGCTACTGCCAAGACCGCAAAGACCACCGACTATACCGCCAAGGCGAAGGAACTGGCTGCCGACGTGCAGACCCGCGCTAAGGCTGCCTACGACAAGGGTGCAGAAATGACCCAGGACGTAGTCGAATTCCAGAAGGGCAACCTCGAAGCTCTCGTTGCCTCGGGCAAGATCCTTGCTTCGGGCATGCAGGACATGGGCCGCACCTACGTCGAGGAAGCCAAGTCGGCTGCCGAGACCGTCCAGGCCGACGTCAAGAAGTTCGCCGCCGTGAAGTCGCCGACCGAGCTGTTCCAGCTCCAGGGTGAAATCGCTCGCCGCAACTTCGATGCCATGGTTTCGACCACCTCGAAGAACACGGAAGCCATGGTCAAGCTGGCCAACGAAGCTTTCGCTCCGCTCTCGAGCCGCTTCAGCCTCGCAGCCGAGAAGGTTCGCAAGGCCGCCTAAGGCACACGGACTTCAACCCGCCGGGCTCTCTCTCCTCTCTCCCTCGCCCGGTGGTTGGACAGGACGGGCCGGACGACATCACTGTCGTCCGGCCCGTTTCCTTTTTTGCGATGCCCGAAGGCCGCATTTCGACGTTTTCTTAACCCGCGGGAACGCACAGGCATGCTCGCGCCTTGCGAATACGCCAATCGATACGATATTGCCGCTCGACCATGACCAAACCGATCCTCACCTTCCCGATTTTCGCTGCACAGGACGGCGATGACCCGCGCGAGGGTGACGGTCAGGTCGGCATCGCCACCAAGACCCGCGCCAAGCCGAAGAAACCCAGCCAGTACAAGGTGCTGCTACTCAACGACGACTACACGCCGATGGAATTCGTCGTGATCGTGCTGAAGCGTTTCTTCCGCATGGACATGGAAGAGGCGACCCGCGTGATGCTGCACGTCCACCAGAAGGGCGTCGGCGTATGCGGCATTTTCCCGTACGAGGTCGCCGAAACCAAGGTGAACCAGGTGATGGATTTCGCCCGCGAGAACCAGCACCCGCTCCAGTGCACGCTCGAGAAGGCGTGATCCGCCCTTCCCGCGCACGGGGGCATGACGCGCGCGATTTTTCCCGCTAGAGCCGCCCGACCCGCCAAGCAGACGGACCGCGCGTGTTCAAATTCATCCCCGCCATCGACCGCTACATCTTCCGGCTGGTAGTCGTGCCGATGCTGGGCGTGTTCGCGCTCGCCGCCTCGCTGCTCACGCTCGACAAGATGCTCCGCCTGCTCGACTTCGTTGCGGTGGAAGGCGGCCCGATCGGTGTGGTGTTCAAGATGCTGGCGACGCTGGTGCCCGAATACGCCAGCCTCGCGATCCCGCTAGGCCTGCTGCTCGGCATCCTGCTGGCATTCCGCAAGCTGGCGACGACGAGCGAGCTCGACGTCTTCCGCGCCGTCGGCCTCAGCTACGGCCGTCTGCTGCGCATCCCCTTTCTCATCACCGCATTCCTGATGGCGGTGAACGTGGCGCTGGTGTTCTTCGTGCAGCCGGTCAGCCGCTTCACTTACGAACGGCTCGAATACGAGCTGCGTTCGGGCGCGCTGGGCGCATCGATCAAGGTGGGCGAGTTCACCACCCTTGCCGACCGCATGGCCCTGCGGATCGAGCAGAGCGAGGACGACGGACGCAAGCTGATGGGCATCTTCGCCCGCGTTGCCAACACCAAGGGGCAGGTTCTTTCGATCTCCGCACAGGAAGGCGCTTTCCTGGCGACCACCGACGATCCGGACACGATCATTCTGCGCCTGACCAACGGCACGATCGTGCAGGACACCGGCAGCCAGACGCCGCGCGTGCTCACCTTCACCCGCCACGACCTGCCCATCGACCTCCCTGCAATCGAGGAATTCCGCGACCGCGGCGAGGACGAGCGCGAATATATCCTGCCCGAGCTGCTCCGTATCGGCTGGGCCGACAACCAGACGGAGACCAAGCGCGATGCCAGCCAGGCAAGCTTCAATTTCCGCCTGGTCGAGGTGGTCATGATGGCCTTGATGCCCTTGCTGGCGGTGTCGCTGGGCATTCCGCCCAAGCGATCCACGAGCGCGCTGGGCGTCTTCCTGTCGATCATCATGGTCGTCGCCTATCACAAGATAAACCAGTACGGGGAGGACGTCGCCGCGCTGGGACTTGCCGATCCGATCCTGGCGCTGTGGGGGCCATTCGTCGTCTTCGCCGCACTGATATTGTGGATGTACTGGCGCGTGGCGCATGTCCCGGGCGGACAGGCCATTGGCGCGCTGGAAAACTGGTTCGCCAAGATATCCAAGCGCATCGGCAAGCTGTTCCGCAGGCGGCGGAGGCCGCTGATCGACGACCCCATGACGGCGGAGGGCTGAGACAATGCAGCTCGCATTCTTTCCCTCGCGCACGCTGACGACCTATCTGGCCAAGCTCTTCGTGGTCCGCATCCTTGCAGTGCTGATCATGCTCGTGCTCGTTCTCATGATGCTCGATCTGTTGTCGAACAGCGGCAAGATCCTTGCGGTGGAGGGGAACGGGCAAGGCGAACTTCTCACCTATGCCGGGCTCAGGATACCGCAACTGATCCAGCGCTTCCTGCCTTATTCGGTTCTGCTGGCGACGCTGATCAGCCTCGTCACGCTCAACCAGAACAGCGAGGTCATCGCGATGAAGGCCGCGGGCCTGTCGGCCCACCAGGTGCTGGCCCCGCTGCTGCTGACCGCAGCGATCGTGGGCGGAGCCAGCTTCGTCTTCAACGAGCGCGTCGTGACCCGCGCAACGGCCACGCTCAAGGCATGGGAGGCGGCGGAATACGGCCCGATCCCCGAGGAATCGAACGTCCGCGCCAACGTCTACCTGACCGACGGCGAGAACGTCCTCACCGCAGCGCAGCTGGCAGGATCAGGCAACGCAATCGCCATGCGCAAGGTCACCTGGTACCGCCGCAGCCCCGAAGGCGCGATCATGGAACAGGTCGTCGCGGACCGCGCGACCTATGCCGCCCCCGGCTGGAAGCTGGAGGACGTGGAACGCTTCGAAGTGGCGACCGCGACCTCGCGCAAGGAAGACGAATTGCTCGTCGGCGAAGGCCTTACCCCCGACCAGATCGACCTCGCGCGGATCGATCCCGACGCGGTCCCTTTCTGGGAACTGGGCGCCTCGATCGACGCCTACGAGGAAGCCGGTCGCCGCACCGGGGAACTGCGCGCCAAGTGGTGGCACAAACTTTCCGGCCCGCTGTCCTCCTTCCTGATGCCGCTGCTGGGCGCGGTGGCCGCGTTCGGCCTTGCGCGATCGGGCCAGCTGTTCCTGCGCGCGATCATCGGCATGGCGCTGGGCTTTGCCTATTTCGTGGTCGACAATGCCGCTCTGGCGATGGGAAGCTTTGGCGGCTACCCGCCTTTCCTTGCCGCCTGGGCACCGTTCTTCCTGTTCCTGCTGATCGGCGAGACCGTGCTGATCCGCACAGAGGAATGAGCGACTTCTCGATCAGGCTCGCGCGGGTCGAGGATGCGGCACATCTACCCGAAATCGAACTGGCGGCCGGCAGGCTGTTCCTGAATTTCGAAGGATTGGCCGGCGTCGCTGGCATGCACGCTATCCCCGCAGAGAAACAGGCTTCGCTGATCCGCAAGGGGCACTCCTTGGTCGCTGAGGCCGAAGGCCGCCTGGTCGGCTTTATCTCGACCGAACCGTTCCGCCGCGAGCTGCATATCCGCGAATTCTCGGTCCATCCAGACATGCAGCGTCGGGGCGTCGGCTCGGTCCTGCTACGAGCGCTAGGTATCGACGCGCACAACAGCGGTTTCGCGTCGCTGACGCTTACCACCTTTTTGGACGTGCCGTGGAATGCCCCCTTCTACGCCCGCCACGGGTTCGAGACGGTCAGCAACCTCGATGCGCACCCCAGGCTCAAGGCGGATATTGAACAGGAAGTCGCGCACGGCCTCCCGCGCGAGCGTCGCTGCGCGATGATACGGTTTCTCGGATAGGCGGGAACCGCCACATTTCCGGCGCATTGATGCCCGAATGTCGCCACAAAGGAGATGTGACATGAAGAAGTTCGCAATCCCCGCCCTCGCCGCCGCCCTCGCCCTCGGCGCGTGCGCCGAAGCCAATGCGCCGGAAGCCGAAGACACTGCCGCTACCGAAGGCACCGACACCACGGTCATTCAGCCGACCGCGACCGAAACCGTCGTGGCCGAGCCGGCTGAAGGTGAAGAAGGCTCGAGCCTGACCATCGACGGCGCCGATGTCGACGCTACTGTCAGCGAAGACGGCGTGAAGGCCGAAATCGACGCCAACTAAGCATTTCACAAAGGGTCGCAGACCCGTGATAGCGAAGGGCCGCCCCCATCCACCGAGTGGGGCGGCCCTTTTATTTTGTCTCGTGAAGGAAAGCGCCTAGCGGCGGCCCATCGTGCTGCGGGCGATGCGGGCCACGAGCACGCCCATGCCGGAGTGGTTGGCACCGTGGTAGGTCGAGCTTTCGCCCAGTTCGCGCGCAAGGCGGCGATGCGCCTCGGGCAGCGAGTGGTAGGGCATCGAGGGCATCAGGTGATGCAGCGCGTGATAGCGCAAGCCCACCGGCGCCCAGATCTCCGCGATGAAGCCGGGCGGCGGCACGTTGACGCTGTCGAGGAACTGGGCGGTAACGGTCATCGCCTCGCCTTCGTTCTCCCACAAGTGCGCCACAAGCGTCCGCAATTGGTTCAACAGCGCGACGGCCGAGGCCACGCCCAGCGCAATCAGCAGCGGCTTCCAACCGAATGCGAAAACGCTGCCGATCAGCAGCCACGACCAGACGAAACCGCCTGCCTCCTGCAGCAGGACGCGCGGCGCAAGATCACCTTCGGGCGCGCGGCGGCGGAAATCCGGATTGATGGCGAGCGCACTGGCCCGCTGCCAGGTCAGGCGGCGGATCGCAGGGATAATCGCGCCAAGCGGCACCAGAACCGTAAAGCGGATCAGCAGGGCGACCGGGGCGAGGATCGCGATGATCACGAAAAGCGGCAGGCTCCACGGCTTCATGAGGGCGAGCGGCAAATATTCCGGATCCTCGATCGTGCCGTACTGCGTGCGCTTGTGGTGCAGCGTGTGCACCTGTTCGTACATGAAGGACGGCGTCAGCATGGGAATGCCGACGAAGAGGTTCCACGCCGCACGGAAGCCGGGCAGCGCGCCGTTCCGGAAATGCGAAATCTCGTGGATGAAGAGCAATGCGCGGTAGAGCGCGAGAACCGAGACCACTGCCAGCGCGACAGCGACAGCGGTATTGTCCACCAAAATCGCCCCTGCCAGCGCGGCATAGCCCGCCACGGCAGAGCCGACCATGTCGGTCCAGTAGATGGCGGCGCGGTGATCGGCGATGTCCTTGGTCAGGTCGCGTGCGGCGCGCAGCATCGCCTTGTCGTCGGCGATTTGCGAATGCCAGCCGCGGCCATCGCGCAGGGGCGCGGCACTATCGGCAGAAATGGTCTGTTCGGCGTTCATCATCGGTTTTCCTGGGGGTGCCCTTAGTCGAATGGCGCGAAAAATGACAGTCTCACCTCTCGATCATAGTGATCGGGCGCGCGCGATTCCTTGACAAAGATCATGTGCCATACGCAGGGCTAACCCCCGCTGAACAAGGGACCGGATGCGTGGCAGACCAGAATATCGTAATCGAGGAAGCGAATGGCAAGGCGGGGCGGGCAACCTTCGTCGACCTTGGACGGGAATTCGCGGCCAGTGTGCCGCATTCCGTGCCGCAGATCCGCTCGGAACAGCTGGAACTGATCGATCCCGGCAAGAACCCCTTCTTCGGCCACGCCAGCGTGCAGCTGTTCATCGCCTACCGCGCCGGCAAGCCGGTGGGGCGCATCGCGGCGCACATCGACCACCTCGCGCTGGAACTTCCCGTGGAACAGGGCATGGGCCCGGGCACGGGCATGTTCGGCTATTTCGATGCCGAGGACGAGGCGGTCGCCCATGCGCTGCTGGCACGGGCGGAGGCATGGCTGCGCGACAAGGGCATGACGCGCGTCATCGGACCGATCTCGCTGTCGATCTGGGAAGAACCCGGCCTGCTGGTCAAGGGCCACGACCATTCGCCGATGATCATGATGGGCCACGATCCGGCGCACTACCAGCCGTGGATCGAGGGGGCCGGCTATGGCCATGCCAAGAGCCTGCTGACCTACGATCTCGACATCTCGAGGCCCTTCCCGCCGCTTATCCAGCGCATCGTCCAGTCCGGCGAGCGCAACGAGCGCATCCGCATCCGCCCGGTCGACAAGTCGCGCTGGCCGGAAGAAATCCGGCAGGTCCTCGCAATCCTCAACGATGCCTGGTCGGACAATTGGGGCTTCGTGCCGTTCACAGAAGACGAGATTGCCTATGCGGCCAAGAAGCTGAAGCCGGTCATCAAGCCCGAACTCAACATGCTGGCAGAACTCGACGGGCGCCCCGTCGCCTTCATGGTCGTGCTGCCCGACATCAACGAAGTGCTCACGCGGACGGGCGGCAAGCTCTTCCCCTTCGGCTGGTTCCACCTGCTGCGCGCGCTGGGCAATCCCAAGGGACTGGGCATGCGCGTCCCGCTGATGGGCGTGCTCAAGGAATTCCAGAGCTCGCGCCTCGCCAGCCAGCTGGCCTTCATGCTGATCAGCAAGATCCGCGAGAACGCCAACAGCCTTTACGGCTCGACCCGCGGCGAGATCGGCTGGATACTCGACGACAACAAGGGGATGATCGCCATCGCCGATGCGATCGAGAGCAAGATCAATCGCGAATACGTGATCTACGAAAAACCGCTCTGACCTTTTCGCGCGTTGCAATCCGGCAACGCGAGTGAAGAATGGGTTGAGCGCGGGAACTCACTCCCCCGCGCTGCCGTTGATTCCGAAAGGCGCGATCATTGCGCCCTGCCTACAGGATCGACCGCAATCGCCCGCACCAAGCCATCGAGGAAGTCCCTGCCCGCCCACGTGTTGCTGGTGGAGGACGAAGCCGTGCTCGGCATGCTGATCGAAGACGCGCTGCGTGCCGCCGGCGTGGCAGAGGTCGATACCTGCTCAACCACCGACAGCGCCCTTGCCGCGCTCAGGCGCAAGCAGCCCGATGCGATCGTGCTCGACGTGCACCTCGCCGACCGGGACGACGGCTGGGCGATCGCGGAACTGGTCAAGACGCTTGGCCCCGACAGCCCGCGCATCATCTTCTCGACCGGCCAGCCGGAGGACATTCCGGCCAACATCGCCGAGATGGGAAGCGTGCTCGAAAAGCCCTACGAACCGGCGGTCCTTGTCGAGCTGCTCTCGCAGCCCGAAAAGCGCGGCGTGATCTCGCGCCTGCGCGGCGCCTTGCGCCCCGGCTAAGCAACCAGCCCCGCCCGGCCTTCCCTCTGCGCAATTCCCGCCCGCTCGTACGGGCAAGAAAAAAGGCCTCCGCTCACGGGGAGCGAAGGCCTTTCGGGATCGTATCACCAGCCGCTTGGACGGGAGGGGGGTCTCGGCGGTGACATAGGAGAAATGTCCGGACGGGAAGGTAGTTCCCTGCGGCGAAAAAATTTTTTCGTCTGTCAGATGAAGGGCCTGACCGTCTTTTCGGACAAGTCGAAATCGGCGAATTCGGCAGCCTTCTCCATGTCCGGCACGCAGATCTCGCGCGAGGTCCACTGGACCAGCCCATCGCGGTCCAGCGCGCGGATGGTGCGATTGGTATGGACGAGCGACAATCCGAGCATGTCGGCGATCTGGGACTGGGTAATCGGCATGGCGAACTTGTTGCCTTCGCGCGCGATGCCTGTCGCCAGCGCGCGGTCGAGCAGCCAGACGGCAAGGAACACGACACGCTCGCGCGCGCTGCGTTGCCCGAGCGAGACCAAGTGCCCCTCCAGCGCGCTTTCCTCTTTGGCAGCCAACCAGGTGATATCGTAGCCGAGCCGGGGATGTTCCTTGATCAGCGCGACGAAATCATTTCGGCGGAAACGGCAAAGGCGCAGCGGCAGGATCGCCTCAACCGAATGGCTGACCACGTCATCGAATGCGCCCTGCAGGCCGATGAGGTCGCCGGGAAACATGAAATTGACGATCTGACGGCGCCCGTCGTCCAACGTGAGGAAACGGATCGCCACCCCTTCGAGGATCGTGAAGAGGTAATCGCAGCTTTCCTGTTCCTGCAGCACGGTATCCCCGCGCTCGAAGCGGTATTCGCCCGTCTTGATTGTCTGGATGTAGTCCAGCTGCCGCTCTTCCAGCGGTCGCAGCCCCGGACAATGCTGCAGGGGGCACTCCCTGCACGGATAAGGTTTCGCTACTTCAAACATCCCGGCTCTCCCCAGCAACCAGAATTCCATCGAGCGCCCGCGGTTCTTTGATTTCCCGGCTCGGTGCTTTTTACAAACAACGCGGATTTTCCTGCGTCGGGATAGGAACCACCGTCGCGATGGGACGTTCCATGCGCGCAAACCACGGAAGGGGTTATATGTCGCTTGGTGATCAAATCGCGAAAAATCTGCCTTACCTGCGCCGCTATGCGCGCGCGCTGACCGGCTCGCAGGCAACGGGGGACGCATTCGTCCGTGCCACGCTGGAAGCCGCCCTGGCGGACGACCAGCTGAAGGCTTCGCTGGAAGGTGGCCGCGTGCCGCTCTACCGCGCATTCAACAAGGTCTGGGCCAGCGCTTACATGGACGTGCCGGAGCCGGTCGGCGAAGGTCATGAAGGCGCCGCGCAGGACCGGCTGAAGTCGATCACTCCGCTCAACCGCCAGGCATTGCTGCTGACGACGCTGGAAGACTTCTCGGTCGAACAGGCCGGCGAAATCATGGACCTCGCTCCCGACCAGATCGAACGGCTGGTGCAGGAAGCGGTCAGCGAAATCGACCGCGAAAGCGCGACCAGCGTGCTCATCATCGAGGATGAGCCGCTCATCTCCATGCAGCTCGAAGACCTCGTGACCTCGCTCGGCCATGAAGTCTGCGGCACCGCTGCCACGCGCACACAGGCACAGGAAGTCGTCGCCCAGAAGACGCCGGGCCTCGTGCTGGCCGATATCCAGCTGGCCGACGGCTCCTCGGGCCTCGATGCGGTCGACGATATCCTCGCCATCGACAGCGTGCCGGTGATCTTCATCACCGCCTATCCCGAGCGCCTGCTGACCGGCGACCGTCCCGAACCGACCTACCTGGTGACCAAGCCGTTCCAGGAACAGACGGTGCGTGCCGCCATCAGCCAGGCCCTGTTCTTCGGTTCGAGCCGCCCGCTCGGCTGAGTCGCCAGACGCGAAAGGAAAAGGCCGCCCGGACCATCGTCCCGGCGGCCTTTTCCGTACCTGCGATCAGGTGACGGGCTTGATCAGTGGCCCTTCTGCGGGGGCGGGCCGCTGCGCAGCATGAATTCGTTGGGTTCGCGCACCGGGACCAGCAGCTTGCACCGCACGCCAGTCGGCAGGAACTCCAGTTCCACCGGATGGCGCAGTTCGTGGGCGACGATCTTCTCGATGAGGTCGGTGCCGAAGCCGCGCTTCTGCGGCTCGGTCACGCGCGGGCCGCCGCTTTCGGACCAGTCGATCCGGGCAAGCCCTTCGTTCACCAGCGTCCAGATGACGGTGACCTTGCCGCCTGCACGGCTCAATGCACCGAATTTGGCGGCATTGGTCGCCAGTTCGTGGATCGCCAGCCCCATCGAGAGCGCATCGTTGGGGGCCAGTTCGACATCCGGCCCTTCCATCACGACCGTGTGGTCTTCGGCATTGGCATAGGGTGCCAGTTCGACCTCGATCACCGAACGGATCGGCGTGGTGCCCCATTCGGACTGGGTGAGCAGGTCGTGGGTCGCCGACAGGGCGCGGATGCGGCTGTCGATGCCTTGCGCGAACTCGTCCAGATTGTCCGCCCGCCGCCGGGTCAGCGACACGATAGACAGCACATTGGCGAGCGTGTTCTTGACGCGGTGATTCAGCTCGCGAGTAAGCGAATTGCGGATCGAGTTCTGTTCGGCGAACCATTCGAGCGAACGGCTGTCCTCCTGCGCCTGCTGGGTCAGCAGGCGGGCCACCACGAGCAGGAGGCTCGCGACCGCGAGGCCGAACAGCAGCGTGATCATCGAGAGCGGCGAGAGGGCGTCGGCTGCACTGGACTGGACGACCAACAGCATCTTGCGGTTGGCCATGTCGACCTCGCGCTCGACATAGGGAATGTCGGGCTTCCAGCCCGGCAGTTCCGCCATCAGGTCGCGCTTGTCGTCACCGATGTCGTAGAGCCGGACCCCGGTTTCGTCATCGCCGACGAGATCGGCGGCGGAGGCGAGGAATTCGCTGGCATTGAACGGGCTGTAGACAAAGCCCTTTAGGACACGGTCGGTGATGCCGCCGTCGAAGACGGGCATGTAGATAAGGAAGCCCGGCTCCTCCACGCCGCCTTCCTGAACCAGCACGACCTTGCCGGTCGCGGTGGGCCGTGCGGACTTGGTCGCCTCGTCCAGCGCTTCGCGGCGGGTCGGCTCGGAATACATGTCGAATCCGAGCGCGCGGCGGTTTCTCAGCGTGTCGGGCTGGAGATAAAGCACGGGGACGAGCTGCGAGCGCGGCCGGTCGACGATACTGGGCGTAATCCTGACGCGGCTGACGCGCCCCTCGCTCAGGAGGTCTTCGGTCCTCACGATTTCGGCGGAAGAGATCGCCGGGGCCCAGCCGATACCCTCTGCCCCGCGGTAATCCGCATCGAGCCGCAGTTCGGTGACGAATTGCCGGAAGCTGTCGCTGCTGACCTCGCCTTGCGAGCTGAACAGGGCAGCCGCGGCGCGCAGGAATGCGGAATTGGAATAGGCGCGCCGCTCGATCGCGGAGACCATCGCCTGCGCCTTGCGGTTGAGTTCCGCCTCTTCGCGCACGGCCTGCCCGCTCTCGATCGCGACGACGCTGACGAAGGTGACGGCCGCGACCAGCAGGAAGATGGCCAGCGGCACCACGCGCGGGTAATCGACCAGCCACCGCCGGCGCCGTCCCCTGCGCAGAATCCTGTTCTCTTCCAGCATCCGTCCCCGAAGGCTCACAACCTGTGATGCTCTATATCCGTGGGCCGCTGTAAGGTTCCGCCGAAGGAGAATTCCAGCAAAAAAGCACTACATAGCTGGAACCCTCACGCCTCCGCTGCGTTAGCGGTGCACCAAAGGGATCGTTATGCTTATCCGGCCGGGTGCGTCCCGGCCCGCGATAGGGCAAGGCAAGGACGTATTTTAGACACGATGACCTCTTCAGCATCTTCCGACAATCAGGGCGGGAAGGCGAAACCGCAGGGCGAAAAGCAGCCCGAGTGGGCAAACGGCCTGCGCAAGCTGTATGATTCCGTCGTCGACGAGCCCTTGCCCGACGCGTTCAAGGACCTGCTGTCCAAACTGGACTCGAAGGACTGATGGGGGCCGAGCAACGCACGGCCTCCGAGAAGGCCGACTTCAAGCGCGAACTGACCGAGGTCGTTCCGCACTTGCGTGCCTTCGCACGTGGCCTGTGCGGTCGTGCCGACATGGCCGACGACCTCGTCCAGGAAACTCTGCTCAAGGCATGGGCCGCGCAGGACCGCTTCCAGCCGGGCACCAGCATGCGCGCCTGGACCTTCGTGATCCTGCGCAACGCCTATCTCACCGACATGCGGCGCAACCGCTTCCGCGGCGAATATGACGAGACGGTCGCCGAACGTGTCCTGACCGCGCCTGCCGGACAGGAAGAGCCGATCCATCTTGCCGACATGCACCGTGCGCTGCTGACCTTGCCGCCGGAACGGCGCGAGGCGTTGCTGCTGGTCGGTGCCGGCGGCTTCTCCTACGAGGAAGCGGCCAATATCTGCGGCTGCGCCGTGGGCACGATCAAGAGCCGCGTGGGCCGCGCCCGCGCAACGCTCAATTCGATGCTGCAGGAAGGCTCGATCCCGAGGCGTTCGCTCGACGACGATACCGCGCACCGCGCCATCCTCGAGGAGCTCGACGATGTCGCCGCCGGGCTCGGCGTAGCGGCGCGCAGCTGACCGCCGTCAACGTCCCGCTTGCCCGGCAACCCGCGTCGCGGCAGATAGACAGGCGATGAGCGAGAGCGAACCCGACAAGCGGCCGCAAGAAGGCCCTGCAACGCCGCACCACATGCCGCGTTACGCTTTCGCGCAGCAGGAACTGCGCCTTATTTCGGTGCTAGTGCTGATCCTTGGCGCAGGCCTGTTCCTCGCCCTGCCCTTCGTCCTCTCGATCGGGTCGGTCGTGTTCCTGCCGGTGGTCACCGCGGTCATCCTGACCGTCATCCTCTCACCGCTGGCGGACAAGCTGAACGGCTGGGGCCTGCCCAACGCGCTCGCATCGCTGGTTTCGCTGGTCGTGTTCTTCGCGATCCTGCTGCTCGCGCTCGCGCTGATCCTGCAGCCTGCCATCACGCTGTTCGACGAGCTGCCCGCACTGGTTCAGCGCGTGGGCGAACGCTTCCTCGAATTGCGCGAGCGTTTCTCGTGGATCGAGCAGATCAACCGCCAGCTGGTCGAGCTGGTAGAGCGTGACGGCCAGCCGCGCGAAGTGGTGCTGGCAACGCCGAGCTATCTAGAAGAACTGGCCTTCGCGACGCCGACCGTCATCATCGAGGCGATCCTGACGCTGCTGATGGCCTATTTCATGATCGAGGCGCGCGTGCGCCTGCGCCAGAAATTGCTGTTCGGGCGCACCAGCTTCGGGTCGAGCATCAAGGCCGCGCGCGTCATTCGCGAAGTGCAGGACCGGGTCGCAGCCTACATATTGACCGTTGGCTGGATCAACGCGCTGGTCGGTGTGATCGTTGCGCTCGGGGCATGGGCACTGGGCGTCGATGCGCCGATCATGTGGGGCGGGCTGGCCGCGATCCTCAACTTCCTGCCCTATATCGGACCCACCGTGATGGTCGGCCTGCTTGCCCTGTTCGGCATCGGCACGGCGGACACGGTCCTTCTCGGCCTCGTTCCTGCAATCGCCTATCTCGGCCTGCACACGATCGAGGCCAATGTGGTGACGCCGTCGATCCTCGGCGCGCGGTTCACGATGAACCCCGTGCTGATCCTGATCGCCCTGTCCTATTTCACCTGGATCTGGGGCGCGTTCGGCGCACTGCTGTCGGTGCCGATCCTGCTGATGCTGACCGCATTGTTCGACCATGTCGGCCGCCCCAACCTCGTCGGCTTCATCTTCGGCGAGCCCTTGTTCCCGGGCAGCATATTGGGCGAGGAAGAACACACCCCCGAAAACTGAAAGGCCCGCCGCGCATCGTCAGCGCAGCGGGCCATCTGTTCCAGCCTGGTGGCGGTGATCAGGAAGGATACTTCCAGGTGCTGCCGCGCGACAGATTGTCGTGCGCAAAGCTCCAGTTGAGCTTGCCGTTGACGGCTTCGAGATATTCCGGACGCGCATTCTGGTGATCGAGGTAATAGGCGTGTTCCCACAGGTCGATCACGAGCAGCGGGTTGACGCCGTCCATGTCGGCCAGCGTGTCGCCGTCATGGGTTTCCTCGATCGTCAGCTTGCCGTCCTTTTCAGCCAGCCAGACCCAGCCGCTGGCGAAGTGGCCGGTGCCGCGTTCCTTGAGCTTGGCCTTGAGGTCGGCAACCGAACCGAAAGCGGCTTCGATCATGCTCTTCAGCTCGTCGGAAATCGAGGTTTCCGATGCGGCCATCGAATGCCAGTAGAAACCGTGGTTCCAGCTCTGCGCGGCATTGTTGAACAGGCCCTGGTTGCTGCCTCGCGCGGCAGCGATGACGTCTTCGAGGCTCTTGCCGGCAAGATCGGTGCCTTCGATCGCGGCATTGGTCTTGTCGATATAGGCCTTGTGGTGCTTGCCGTGGTGGTACGACAGGGTGCGGGCCGAAACCGCCGGTTCCAGCGCGGTGTCGTCGTAAGGCAGGTCGATCAGCTCAAAAGCCATGGATGGTTCCCCTTTTGGTGTCCGTGTTCGTTTCGCGATTTACCCAGCCAACGCATGGGCGCGCGGGTGGTTGCATAGCGGCTGGGAAAATCCGCGCCATGGCTTTTATTCCGCGCCAATCGCGGCCAAGACGTTAGCGCAAAGAGACGGAGCGCATAATCGATGGCACGCAAGTTCTTCGGCACCGACGGTATCCGCGGGCGCACCAATGAAGGCGTGATGACCGCAGCTACCGCGATGCGCGTGGGGCAGGCGGCAGGCACGCACTTCCTGCGCGGCGGGCACCGGCACCGGGTGGTGATCGGCAAGGACACGCGCCTGTCGGGTTACATGATGGAAAGCGCGCTGGTGGCCGGTTTCACCAGCGTGGGCATGGACGTGGTGATGACGGGACCGCTGCCCACGCCCGCCATTGCCCTGCTGACCCGCGAAATGCGCGCCGATCTGGGCGTGATGATCTCGGCCAGCCACAACCCCTACGAGGACAACGGCATCAAGCTGTTCGGTCCCGACGGCTTCAAGCTGTCCGACGAAGCCGAGGCGGCGATCGAGATCTTGCTCGAACAGGAACCGCTGCTGGTCCAGGCCGACCGGATCGGGCGTGCCCGCCGGATCGACGATGCACGCGGCCGGTACATCCACGCGATCAAGCAGTCGGTCGCCTCCGACATCCGCTTCGACGGGCTGAAGGTCGTGGTCGATTGCGCCAACGGCGCAGCCTACCAGGTTGCCCCCTCGGCGATCTGGGAACTGGGTGCGGACGTGATTGCCATGGGGGTCGAACCCAATGGTACCAACATCAACAAGGACGTCGGCTCGACCTCGCTCGATGCGATCAAGGCCCGCGTAGTCGAGGAAGGTGCCGACATCGGCATCGCGCTTGACGGCGATGCCGACCGGCTGATCGTGATCGACGAGAAGGGCCAGGCGGTCGACGGCGACCAGATCATGGCGCTGATCGCGACCCGTCTCAAGGCGCGCGGCGACCTCAAGGGCGGCGGCGTGGTGGCGACTGTGATGAGCAATCTCGGCCTCGAACGCTATCTCGAAACGCAGGGCCTGACGCTGGAACGCGCCAAGGTCGGCGACCGCTACGTGCTCGAAAAGATGAAGGCGGGCGGGTTCAACGTGGGCGGCGAACAGTCGGGCCACATGATCCTGCTCGATCACGGCACCACCGGCGACGGCACCGTTGCCGCCCTGCGCGTGCTCGCCAGCCTCGTACGCTCGGGCAAGCCGGCAAGCGAGCTACTGCACGTCTTCGATCCCGTGCCCCAGCTGCTCAAGAACGTGCGCTATTCCGGCGGCAAGCCGCTGGAGGCCGACAGCGTCAAGCAGGTCATTGCCGATGCGGAAAAGGAACTGGAATGCACCGGCCGCCTCGTCATCCGCCCCTCCGGCACAGAACCGGTCATCCGCGTCATGGCGGAAGGCGACGATGCGGCGCAGGTCGAACGGATCGTAGACCGTATCTGCGATGCGGTTAGGGAGGCCGTCTGATGCTGGAAATGCGCCCCGATTGCGAACGCTGCGGCGCCGATACGCCGGCCGATGCGCCCGGCGCCTTCATCTGCAGCTTCGAATGCACCTTTTGCGCGGATTGCGCCGAGGCGCTCGACGACCTGTGCCCCAATTGCGGGGGCGAGTTGATGGATCGCCCGACCCGCGCGCGCAAACTGCTCGACAAGTTCCCCGCTGCGACTGAGCGGAAGTTCAAGGGATGACCGGCACCCCGCCGCGCGTGCTGACCATCGCCGGCTCCGATTCCTCCGGAGGCGCCGGCATCCAGGCCGATATCAAGACCATCACCATGCTCGGCGGCTATGCCATGAGCGCGATCACCGCCGTGACGGCCCAGAACACCACCGGCGTGCAGGGGGTGGAGGTGTTCTCACCCGGTTTCGTGATGCAGCAGGTGGAAAGCTGCCTGTCCGACATCGGTGCCGATGCGATCAAGATCGGGATGCTCGGCTCACCCGAAATCGCCATGCGCCTTGCCGAACGGCTCGACACCTTTCCCGGCCCGATCGTTTTCGATCCCGTCATGGTGGCGACCAGCGGGTCCGCGCTGGCGAGCGCGAAGACCGTCAATGCCTTCGGCGCGCTGATGGATATAGCCACCGTCGTCACGCCCAACCTGCCCGAGCTCGCGGCGCTGACGGGCCGCGCCGACATTCCCGACGACGAGGTCTTCAACGCGGCGCGCGTGCTGGCGGAAAAGCACGACACGGTGGTGCTGGCCAAGGGCGGCCACGGCGAAGGCGATGAGGTGCTGGACCGCGCCGTGTCCTCGACCGGAAAGCTGGCGAGCTTCGGCCACGCGCGCATCGATACGCCGCACACCCACGGCACGGGCTGCACGCTGTCGGCGGCGCTTGCGACCTTCCTCGCCTATGGCCAGCCGACAACGCACGCCATCAGGCTGGCGCGCGGCTTCGTCTATGCGGCAATCGAGAATGCACCGGGCTTCGGCGCAGGCTCCGGCCCGCTCGGGCACCAGGCGGTGCGCAAGCTGGGCTAAGCCTGCCTCAGCAGCCGAGGTTGTAGAAGTCGCAGAGGTATTCCCACGCCTCTTCCGCGGTTTCGCACCAGCGGAACAGTTCGAGATCCTTCTTCGAGATTGTGCCTTCTTCCGCGATGGCTTCGAAGTTCACCACCCGCGTCCAGAAATCCTTGCCGAACAGCAGGATCGGGATCGGCTTCATCTTGCCGGTCTGGATCAGGGTCAGCAGCTCGAAGAACTCGTCGAACGTGCCGAACCCGCCCGGGAACACGGCCACCGCCCGTGCGCGCAGCAGGAAGTGCATCTTGCGCAGCGCGAAATAGTGGAAGTTCAGGGACAGGTAGGGCGTCACATACTGGTTGGGTGCCTGCTCATGCGGCAGGATGATGTTGAGGCCGATGGATTCCCCGCCCGCCTCGCTCGCACCGCGATTGGCCGCTTCCATGATCGAGGGGCCGCCACCCGAGCAGACGACGAACTGGCGCTTGCCGTTCTCGATGATCGACTTCTCGGTCGCCAGCTTCGCCAGCTTCAGCGCCTCGGCATAATATTTGGACTTCGCCACGAGGCTCTCGACCACCTTGCGGTCTTCCTCGGGCAGGTCCTTCGCGCCTTCGAGCGCGGTTTCGGCGGCTTCGGGAGGAGGAATGCGTGCACTGCCGTACATCACCAGCGTCGAGCCGACGCCAGCCTCGTCGAGAATCATCTCGGGCTTGAGTAGTTCGAGCTGGAAGCGGACCGGCCGCAATTCCTCGCGCAGCAGGAAGTCCTTGTCCTGGAAGGCGAGCTTGTAACTGGGGTGTTCGGTCTGCGGCGTGTGGACCGCGAGGCCCTTCTTCTCGAACTTGGCTTCCTGTTCGGCCGCGTAGAACTTGCGGTCCTGGATGCCGCGCTTTTGCTTTTCTTCTTCTGTCATGACGGGCGCAGTAGGCCCCGCCGATGAAAGCGACAAGTCATTGAAGAAAGGAAATGGCAGGGGTGACAGGATTCGAACCCGTGGCCCTCGGTTTTGGAGACCGATGCTCTACCAGCTGAGCTACACCCCTGCAGCCGAGGGCGCGCATTAGTCGCTCTGTGCGCTGCTGGCAAGCCGCGTATCGCATGGAAATGCAAACTGCTAGGATGGTCCCTGCCATGCATGCCCCCGTGCCCGATCTGATCCCTGTCGACCTGCTGCTGCACGCCTATCGCAGCGGCATCTTCCCCATGGCCGACCACCGCGGGGACCGCGAGGTGTACTGGGTCGAGCCGCGCGAGCGGGCGATCATCCCGCTCGACGGGTTCCGCTTCTCCAAGAGCCTGCGCAAGGTGGTGAAGCAGGACCGCTTCCGCGTGACCTGCGACCGCGATTTCCGCGCGGTCATCGCCGCCTGCGCCGAACCGCGCGAGGAACACGCGGAAAGCTGGATCAGCTACCAGATCGAATCGAGCTACATCGCGCTGCACAAGGCGGGCCATGCCCATTCGATCGAGGTGTGGGACGACGGCGAGCTGGTCGGCGGGCTCTACGGCGTGGCCTTCGACAAGGTGTTCTGCGGCGAAAGCATGTTCAGCCGCACCAACAATGCCAGCAAGACCGCGCTGGCCTGGCTGGTCGCGGCCATGCGCGAAGCGGGTTATTCGCTGCTCGACTGCCAGTTCATGACCGACCACCTGGCAACCATGGGGGCGGTAGCCCTGCCCCAGTCGGCCTATCTGGAGAAATTGCGCGAGGCGCGTGGTCCCGCGTCAGGTTCGATACCGCAGGCCGTGGCCGCGGCGAACGCTCATTCCTCGCCCGGGAATTCCATCGCGCAGTCCTTGACCCAAACGTCGTAGATCGGGTGCTCGACCACGTTCAGGCTGGGCGAGTTCTTGAACAGCCAGCCGGAAAAAATCTTGCGGAACTGGTTCTCGCTGCCCCGATCAAGGACGAGGACCTGCACGAAGGCGCCGGTTTCCTGCGGCATTTCCCACGGCGCGGTGCGTTCGCAAGCGGACAGGCGCACGATCACGCTGCCGACGCGCTGCTGCTGACCGGGCTTCAGTTCGAGCTCGCGGGTCTCGTTGTTACGCTTGTTGAGCAGGCCGATCGTCGCGACCCGGTCTTCCATCGGGGTGCCGATCGCGGCTTCCGCGGCGGCTTCGACCTTGGGCAGTTCGACGCGCTGCAGCTCGTCGGGAATTTCGGTGCTGACGGCTTCCGGCTCGGGCGGGTCCTGCGAACAGGCAGCCAGCAAGGCCAGGCTGCAAAGGATCGCACCGGTGCGGAGCACGATCAGGCGTCCGGCGACCAGGCTTCGTAATCGCCCACGGCGGCGGCGCGCTTGCCGCCGCGTTCGAGCGCGCCCTGCGGACGGTATGCGGACGCAGTGCCGGTGGCATTCGGCGTGTAGTCGGCTTCCCATATGCGCGGCGCGGGCAGGAAGCTTTCAGGCACGTCGTCACCCGAGCCGTGCAGCCAGCCGTGCCATTCGGCCGGCACGCGGCTAGCATCGTTGGTGCCGTCGTAGATCACCCAGCGGCGTTCGCGCTGGCCTTCGCCGTGCTTCTTCGAACGGTAGTACTTGTTGCCCTGCGCGTCGGTACCGACGTGCTCGCCGTTGCGCGAGGACCACAGCATGGTGCCGATGGTGGCACCGTCCCACCAGGTGAAGATCTTTCCGAGTACGCTCATGGCCGCGCGCCTAGCCGATTCCCGCGCGTGCGCCAAGCACGCGCATGCGGGAAATCGCCTACCATTCGACGAGATCGCCCGGCCCGATGCCGAGTTCGGCCGCCAGGCCGCCGCGGATTTCGAGCACGCCGCTGGTGAGCCCATCCGAATAGACCGATTCGAGCGAATAGGGTTCGGTCATGGCGGCGATGTTGAGGATGCGCCCGTCGGTGCCGATGAAGATGATGTCGAGCGGCAGCGGCGTGTTCTTCATCCAGAAGCTGCGCGCGGTCTGCGGCACGCTGGGGAAGATCATCGCCGCATCGTCCGGCAGTTCGGTACGGAACATCAGCCCCTTGCCCTGCGCCTCTCGCGAATCGGCCAGTTCGGCGCGGAAGACGTGCTTCACCTTGCCCGCGGTGACGGTGACCGGGATGATCTTGAGGCCGGAGATCGGATGCACTTCGTCCTGCGCCTGCTGCGAGGCAGAAGGCGCCGGCTCGTTCGCCGTGCCCTGCTGGGCGCAGGCCATCAGCGCCAGCGGGAGTGCACAGATCAGCGCGGAGCGGAATTTCATGCGGTGGTTCCTGTAGTTGGGCCCGTTTCCTCGCCCTCTTCGAGCCATTCGTCGAGAGCGCTTTCGTCGCGGGCGGACAGCACCGCCTGCGCGTGGGCGAAGGTGTGGCCTGCACGGACCATCGCCGCAAGCTGCTTTTCGCGCCGCTTGTGGCGCTCTTCCACCGGTTCGTCTTCGTGGACGATGCCGAAGGGACCGAATCGGCGCCGCCGGGCAAGCGATACGGCCGCTTGCCGCGCTTCGCGTTCGGCCGGGGCGAGCTCGTCGCGCAGCCGCTCGTCGATACCGGCTGACCGCAGCGTCTCGTCCACCCGGCGTGCGCCATAACCGCGAGCGAGCAGGCCGCTGGCCTTCATCCGCCCGAACCCGCGATCGTCGACATAGCCTCGATCGACGAATTTCCCGACCAGCCCATCGATATCGGGGCCTTCCTCGCCGTCCCAGCCGCGTTCGCGCAGCTTGCGATTGAGATAGGTGCGCAGCTTGCCCGCGCTGGTGGCGAACCGCGCGACATAGGCCAGCGCGAGATCGTTCAGGCGCGTGCGGTCGAGCGGTTTGGGCGTGCGACGGCTTCGCCGCGATGTTGCGTTACGTTCAACCATCGGCCATATTCGTGCCACACTCCTTATCGAATGGGAAAGCTCGATAACGCGCCGGCTCGGGTTGCACGGCGTACGGAACAATGGGGATGGCCGCAAGGCACTGACTTTTCACGGGAATCGTAATAAAAATGACCGACGCCGCATTGACGCCGACGCCCAATGACTGCGACCTGCCGAGGCGCAGGGCCGACTTCGACACCTTCAACGAGGCGGTCGATTACGCTGCGCGCAGCGAAAAAGGCCTCAATTTTCACGATATGCGCGGCGACCTCGTGCGCCCCTATCCGTTCAGCGAGATGCGCGAAGACGCGTTGAAGTTCGCGCGCCAGTTGGTCGCTGCAGGCATCGGCAAGGAAGACCGCGTCGCGCTGATAGCGGAAACCTGCCCCGAATTCGCCGCGCTGTTCTGCGCTTGTACCTATGTCGGCGCCTGGCCGGTCCCGCTGCCACTGCCGACCGGCTTCGGCGGCAAGGAAGGCTATATCGACCAGCTGTCGGTACAGCTGCAGAGCAGCGATCCCAAGATGCTGATCTATCCCGGCGAGATCGAGGAGATGGCGCAGGCCGCTGCCGAACGGCAGGGCTGCGAAGGCCAGAGCTGGCAGGATTTCAGCCAGCGCCCCGACCCGGAATGCGAACTGCCCGAAGCCTGGCCCGACGACATCTGCTACTTGCAGTATTCGTCCGGCTCGACCCGCTTTCCTACCGGTGTCGCGGTTACCCACCGCGCACTGCTGCACAATCTCTTCGGCCATTCGACTGGCGTGGACCTGGGCGTCAACGACCGCGTGGTCAGCTGGCTGCCGTGGTACCATGACATGGGCCTCGTCGGCTGCCTGCTCTCGCCGATCGCGAACCAGGCATCGGTCGACTATCTCAAGACCGAACACTTCGCCCGCCGCCCGCTGGCGTGGCTCGACCTCATCAGCCGCAACAAGGGCAATACGCTCAGCTATTCGCCGACCTTTGGCTACGACATCTGCGCGCGCCGCATCTCCAGCCAGAGTCATGTTGGCGACCGCTTCGACCTGTCGCGCTGGCGCACGGCGGGCAATGGCGCGGACATGATCCGCCCCGACGTGATGCAGAACTTCGTCAATGCCTTTGCGCAGGCCGGTTTCAAGGCCAGCGCCTTCACGCCCAGCTATGGCCTTGCCGAAGCGACGCTGGCGGTTACCGTCATGCCGCCCGGCGAAGGTATCCGCGTCGAACTGGTCGAGGAGGAACGCCTTTCGGGCCGTCCGCGCAATCTCGACAATCCGGCGCGCTACCGCGCCATCGTCAACTGCGGGAAGGCCCTGCCCGGCATGGAAGTCGAAATCCGCGACGAAAGCGGCAAGGCCAAGGGCGACCACCAGATCGGCAAGGTCTGGTGCCGCGGCACCAGTGTCATGCATTCCTACTTCCGCAATGAAGAAGCGACCAATGAATGCCTCGTCGACGGTTGGCTCGACACGGGCGACATGGGCTACCTTGCCGATGGCTACCTGTTCATCGTTGGCCGCGCGAAGGACATGATCATCATCAACGGCAAGAACCTCTGGCCGCAGGATATCGAATGGGCGGTCGAACAGCTGCCCGGCTTCAACCACGGCGATATCGCCGCCTTCTCGATCGAGACCGAGAACGGCGAGGAAGCGCCCGCCGTGCTGGTCCATTGCCGCGTGTCCGATCCGGAAGAGCAGGTCCGCTTGCGCGACCAGATCGCCGACAAGGTTCGCGGTGTCACGGGCATGAGCTGCGTCGTCGAACTGGTTCCGCCGCGCACGCTGCCGCGCACCAGTTCGGGCAAGCTCAGCCGTGCGAAAGCCAAGCGGCTCTACCTCGCCGGCGAAATCCAGCCGCTCGACCTGGCGGCCTGATTCAAGGCGATCCGTCGCAATTCAACGTGCTGTCCTGCGATGGCACCTTGAAACTCGTGTTATAGAGACCTAATACAGAAGGAAATCTTCTGGGAGGCCTCTTGTAGTTCCATGAGTGACGAAAAACCTCAGGCAGCCGCCGCTCCGTCCGCAGCCAAGCCCGCCGCCACGGCGACCATGGCTCCGCCCGAATTCGACCTGACGCCGCCCGATCCGGTGCCCGCCGTCGCGCCCGAGAAGGCCGCCGGGCTCGTTCCCGTGTCGGACGAGGTGAAGAGCAAGCTGGAAACCAAGGTCGACGGCTTCGTCGCCGACCTCATCGCGCAGGACGCCAATTCGCCCGAATTCGGCAAGAAGGTCGACCAGCTGACCAACATGGGCCGCAAGGAAATCATGGCGGCCGCCGGCATGTCCAACCGCTTCCTCGATCGCCCCGTGCGCGCGATGGACAAGGACGAAGGCGTTGGCGCCAACCTCGCCGAGCTGCGCCGCGTGGTGGAGGATCTCGACCCTGGCAAACGCGGCAAGCTGTCTGGCACGCGAAAGTTCCTCGGGATCATTCCTTTCGGCAACAAGCTGACGAACTATTTCCGCTCCTATCAGAGCGCGCAGACGCACATCCAGTCGATCCTCCTGAACCTTGCCAGCGGCAAGGACGAACTGATCATGGACAATGCCGCGATCGACGTCGAGCGGCAGAAGCTGTGGGAGGCGATGGGCAATCTGGAACAGATGATCCACATCTCCAACACGCTGGACCAGAAGCTGGAAGAAAAGGCCGCCGAACTCGACGCGACCGATCCGGCCAAGGCCAAGGCCGTGCGCGAGACCGCGCTGTTCTATGTCCGCCAGCGCACGCAGGACCTGCTCACCCAGATGGCTGTGAGCGTTCAGGGCTACCTCGCCCTCGACCTGGTCAAGAAGAACAATGTCGAGCTGGTGAAGGGCGTCGACCGCGCCAGCACCACCACCGTCGGCGCGCTGCGCACCGCGGTCACCGTCGCCGAAGCAATGACCAACCAGCGCCTCGTGCTGGGCCAGATCACCGCGCTCAACGAAACGACCGCGGGCATCATCGATTCCACCAGCACCATGCTGCGCGACCAGACCGGCAAGATCCACGAACAGGCCGCCGCCAGCACGATCCCCCTGGAAACGCTCCAGCGCGCCTTCCAGAACATCTACGACACGATGGACGAGGTCGATGCCTTCAAGCTGCGCGCCCTCGACAGCATGAAGCAGACCGTGACCCTGCTTACGAGCGAGGTCGAGAAGTCCAAGGGCTATATCGCCCGCGCCGAAGGGCAGGCCCAGGCGCAGAAGCAGGTCGCCGAAAGCGGCCTGCTGAGCATCGAGGGATAGGGAGCAAGCCTTGGGCGACCTTACCCGCGAAAGCCAGCGCCTGATCGAAGAAGGCCGCCGCCTGCGCGATGACAACCGTTCAGGCGGTCGTCACCGCCGCACCGTGTCCATCGGCGAAGGATCGGCGAGAGAAAAGCGCAAGCACCTGATGACCAAGGTGCGCAATGTGGTCATCGCCCTGTTCGCCCTGTGGGTCGGCATGGGCGTGCTGGGCCTGATCGTCGACGGCATCGGCTTTGCCGGCATCATGGTCCTGATCGTTGCAAGCGTCGTCGCGGTGGGCATCTTCGGCAATTACCCCAAGATGAAGGTCCCCAAGCGTGCGGAGATCAACAAGGGCAATGTCCAGCAGATGGTCGCGCGCACCGAGCTGTGGCTGGAACACCAGCGCCCAGCCTTGCCCCCGCCGGCGGTTAATCTCGTCGACCAGATCGGCGTGCAGCTCGACGGGCTTGGCTACCAGCTCGACGGGCTCGACCAGAACCACCCCAAGGCGCGCGAAATCCGCAGCTTGGTGGGCGAGCAATTGCCCGAGATGGTCGACAGCTACCGCAAGATCCCCGCGCATTTGCGCACCGAAAAGCGCGCCGGCGTGACGCCCGACGAGCAACTGACCGACAGCCTTTCCAAGATCAGCGGCGAAATCGATTCGATCACGCGCCAGCTGGCCGAAGGCTCGCTCGACGCCCTGGCGATCAAGCACCGGTACCTCGATTACAAGTTCGGCAGCGGTGCCGAGACCAGCCCGCAACTGGAGCACAAGAGCTGATGCGCGTCCCGATCGCCCACGAACTTCCCAAGGAAGAGGTCCGCCGCCGGCTGTCCGATCACAGCCACGAAATCGCCGAGGTCGTGCCGGGCGGCATGGCCGACGTGGCCGTGTCCTGGGCCAACGAGGACACGATGAATGTCGATGTCACCACCATGGGCCAGACGCTCAAGTCGCGCGTGCTGGTAGAGGACAAGCAGGTGGTCTTCGAAGTCGATATCCCGCTCGCGCTGTCCTTCGTCGAACCGATGATCAAGGGCGCCATCAAGAGCAAGGGCGAGAAGCTGCTCGCCCCGCCCAAGGCCTGACGCCCACCCCCTAGTTGAAGAACCGCTGCTGGTAATAGAAGGGCGCCGATACCGGCTGGCCTTCGGAATTGCGCGCGGGTTCGAACCGCAACTGGTCCAGCGCCAGTCTGCACACAGTCGCATCGGTTTCGGGAAACGGGCTGGCGCGGTAGATTGAACAGGTCACCGCGCGGCCTTCCGCCGACACGGTCAGCTTCACGATCACGGACTTCCCGATCCGCGCCTCGCGCCCGCCGGGCGGGACGGGAAAGGCACTGGCGTCCGTAATTGCGCGAACTAGCACCGGCTTCGTCGCAGCGACGCCGCCCTGCCCGCCGCCGCCGCGTCCCGCACCCGTGCCGAGACCGCTTCCGGCAGCACCCGTGCCATCGCCCGATTGGGTAGCCCCTGAGTCCGTCGCGCTTCCGGTCGAGGAGGCGCGCGGCACGGGCCGGTCCTCGCGCACCTGCCGGCGCGGCATTGGCGCAGTTACCGGCTGCGGCACTGCCTCGCGGCCCGGATCGCCCTGCGCGCCCTCGTCCGGTTGAGGCTCGACCTCGGGCGTTTCCTCTTCCGGCGTGGTGACGGTCACCGTGAAGGCAGAGACGACCTCGCGCTCCACCGTGGCGACAACGCCCGGCGCCAGGGCACGTATTAGTGCGTAGAAGATTCCCAAATGAATCAACAGTATGAGGGCGATAACCCAAGCGTTGGGCCGCCTCCTAGCTGTGCTGAACCGGGTTTCGCTTTCGGTCATTGCACCCCAACGGAAAAGGGGGCGCACCTGTTCCGACCCGCCCGCCACTCGGGTCATGGCTAGGAGATCGTTTATGGCAACGCAACCACTGCGCCTATCGCTGCCGGGCTGGAGCCGCCGCATCGATTTGCGCATGGTCCTTGCCGCCCTGCTGGGCTTCATCGGGTTCGCCCTGCTCGCCTACGCCAGCATCGACCTGACCCGCGGGTCCGGGCGGATCGCCGTCGTCTGGCTGCCGAATGCGATTGCAGTCGCGATCATGCTTCGCGCCCGCCTTCCGAACGAGCGACTGTTCCTGCTCGCGCTGTTCGCGGGCAATCTGTTGGCCAACCGGATTGTCGGCGACGATGCGTCCACCGCGCTGGCTCTCTCCGTGGCCAATGCCGTGGAGATCTGGATCGCGGTCGAAATCGTCCGCAAGCTGGCTGGTCCCCGCCCCCGGATGGGTGACACAGGCGATCTGCTGCGCTTCGTCTTCGGAGCCTGCCTGGTGGCGCCGCTGGCATCGGCGACAATCGCCTCGCTGGTCCTGTCCGGCGGCGGGGCATCGCTTGCCGGGCTGCTGCAATGGGCCGCATCCGATGCCCTCTCGATGATCATCATCGCGCCATCCGTGCTCGTTTTTTGGGACACACTGCAAAGTCCGCGCTGGCCCACTACGCGAGAGGTCCTGGAATGGACTGTCATCACCACGGTCGGCACCGGCGTGACGCTGGTGGTCTTCCTGCAGACCGCCTACCCGCTGCTGTTCCTCGTGCCGCCGGTTATCGTCTGCCATGCTTTTCGCCTGGGCGTCCTCGGCACGGCATTCTCGGTTCTGAAGGTGGCGACCATCGCGCTGATCTGCACGCAGGCAGGCACGGGCCCGATCAACCTCCTGCCCATGCCCCTGCACGCCCAGTTGCTGGTACTCGAGGCATTTCTCGCCTCCTCGGTGCTCGTTGGTTTCCCGGTCGCCGCGATCCTCTCTACGCGCGAACGGCTGCTGCACGAAGTGCGCGAAGGCAAGAAGCAGATGGCACTGCTGGCGGACAACATCACCGACGCGATCCTGAGATACGACCTGGAGGGCGTATGCACCTACGCCTCTCCCTCGACGCGCCACGTGCTCGGCGCGGACCCTAGCGAGTTCGTCGGCCGCCGCACGTCGGACCGGGTCCATCCCGAAGCGCGCAAGGCCATCGCCGCAGCGCAGGAGCGGCTGCTTTCAGGAAGCAGCAAGAGCGAGCGGTTCACCTATCGTCGTTTCCTCGACGATGCGGCTGGAGAGGCCGTCTACATCGAGGCCGATTGCGCGCTCGCGCTGGACGGCGCGACGGGAGAACGCGAAGGCATCATCGTGTCTGCGCGCGACGTGACCAAGCGTGTCGCGTTGGAGAGGAAACTCAAGCGGGCCACCCGCCATGCGGAAAACGCTGCACGGGCAAAAGCGCAGTTCCTCGCCAACATGAGCCATGAAATCCGCACCCCGATGAACGGCGTGCTGGGTTTCGCGGACCTCCTCACCCGCATGGAACTCGATCCGGAAGCTGCCCGCTATGCCGATCTCATTTCGCGTTCCGGCCGCTCGATGATGATGATGCTGAACGACATTCTCGACATCTCGAAGATCGAATCCGGACAGCTGGTCATCAATTACGAGGACTTCGACCTGCCGGTCCTGATCGACGACTGCGTCAGGCTGCATATGGCGGGCGCCGGCCAGAAGGGTATCGCGCTGACACTGTCCTGTCCGCCGGACATACCGCACCTTCTGCGCGGCGACCCGCTGCGCCTACGCCAGATCCTGCTCAACCTCGTGGGCAATGCGGTGAAGTTTACCGAGAAAGGGCGGGTGGATATCTCGGTCCGCGTCGAAGGTTCGAACCTCGTGATCGATGTCGAGGACAGCGGGGTCGGGATCGCCCCCGACCGGATCGACAATATCTTCGATCCGTTCGTCCAGGAGGAGGCGAGCACGACCCGCAGGTTCGGCGGGACCGGCCTTGGCCTCGCCATTTCGCGGCAGCTCGCCGAAATTCTCGGCGGATCGCTGGGAGTGGATTCGATGCCGGGCGTCGGCTCGCGCTTTTCGCTGCGGGTGCCGCTGGAACATGCCAAGGCTGCACTGCCCGGGCCGGGTCCGAAGGAAAGGCGGGCCGGCCAGATGTCGGCTCCGAAGGCGAACGGTCGCATCCTGCTGGCCGAAGATCACGACATCAACCGGATGCTCGTGACTGCCATGCTCGAAGACCTGGGACAGAGGGTACGCATCGCGCATGACGGCGCCGAGGCCATTGCGGCCGTGCTCGATGCAGCGGACAGCGGCGATCCTTTCGACATCGTGCTGATGGATATCCAGATGCCCGGTTGCGACGGCTATACCGCGACGCGCGAAATCCGCCGGAGCGGGATCTCGCCGGGCGACCTGCCGATCATCGCGCTCACCGCAAACGCCTTTCCCGAAGACATTGCCGCTGCGCTGGAATCCGGGATGCAGGCGCACCTCGCGAAACCGCTCGTCTTCGAAGAGCTTGCCGCATCGCTTGCGCGCTGGCTGCCGGTCAGCATCGTGCCTGACGTTGCGGCGACCTCGGGGCAGCCCGACAGGCCTGTTCCCGCGACCGGCCACTCACCCGAAATGCAGGAACGCTGGCTAGCGCGCCGCAGCGAAGCGATCGAGGCGGTTGCCGCTGCGGTGGAGGAGGACGTTCTCGAGGGCGTCCAGGTCGAGGAACTGGCTCGCACGGTACACAAGCTTGCCGGCACTGCGGGCATGTTCGGCGAAGACAGCCTGGGTGAAAAGGCGGCGGCGCTGGAACGTGCGCTGCGCTCCAATGTGGAGCCGCTCGTTCGGCGCAAGCTGGCCGAGGAACTGCTCGCGGCGGCCTGATCCGGCCTTCAGGCAAAGAAAAAGGGCGGCCCCGCATGGGAGCCGCCCTCTTCTTTTCGGTTCGCGATCCGGCTTAGTAGCCGATGATCAGCGAGATGCTGCCGGCGCGCGGGGCACCGATCTGTGCGAAGCCGAAGTCGTCCAGCGAGCCACCGAAGAAGCCGATGTAATATTCATCGAACAGGTTGGTGAGGTTCAGCTGGATGGCTGCGTCGCCGCCGGTTGCGAATTCGCCGAGCGTGATACGCGCGTCGAGGTCGACCACGGTGTAGGACGGAGCCTTGTCCTGGTTGGTGTCGTTGATCCAGCGCGGACCGGTGTGCTTCACCTGGGCGCCCAGTTCGAAGTCACCGAAGGCGATCTGGCCGCGGCCACCGAACGAGTAGGTCGGCGTACCCGATTCCTGGTTGCCGGCGGTCGGGATCACACCGTTTTCGTCAAGCACGTCGTCCTGGATTTCCGAGTCGTTGTACGAACCGAAAACATACAGGAGCGAGTTGCGCGACGGACGGTAGGCGATCGAGCCGTCGATGCCCCACTTGTCGACCTTGCCGAGGTTACGGAAGACGAATTCGCCTTCGCCGTCATTGGCATTGGGGTCGAACGCAACCGCCAGGCGGTTGTTGTACTTGGTGTAGTAGGCACCAAGCTGGGCTTCGATGTCACCGTTCTGGTAACGCATGCCGAGGTCGAAGCTGTCGGTCGTTTCCGGAACCGGGCGAGCGAAGTCTTCATCGGCGAAGTACAGCGAATCGTACAGCGGGTCGGTGCCGGGGACCGAGAGGCCCTTGGCGTAGTTGCCGAACACCGACATCGCGTCGCTGATGTCGTAGGTGAAGCCGACGTTCGGCAGCAGTTCGTCGTACTTGTAGGTACGCGACTGCGGCGCGGCGTGGTCGTCGTTGAACGAAGCATTCACGTAGTTCGACAGGTCGGCACCCGGGTTCGGACAGTCGACGAAGCCGCCAGCCGAGGTGGTGAAGCAGTTCTGGTTCAGCTCACGGGTGAAGAACGGAGCGCGCAGCGCCAGCTTCGCGGTGAGGTCGCCGAACTGGCCGGTGTACTCTGCCGAAACCTGGTGCAGGATGGCGTACGACAGGCGGTCACGCTTCTGGACCGGGTTGCCGTTGACGTCGAGCACCGGCTCGTCGATCGCGAACACGTTCCACGGTTCGCCGTTTTCGTACATGCCGCTGATCTCACCCGTCTGACGGTGACGTGCACGGTCCCAGGTGTAGGTCAGACGCGCACGATGGTTGTCGGCGATGTCGTAGATCAGGTTGGCAATGACGCCGTAACGGTCGGTGGTCGTCTGGCTCGGGTCGGTACCTGCCAGGCGGTCAAGCAGGTCGCCGTCGCCGTTGAGGTCGCGTCCGAAGTAGTAACCGCCGTTGAAGGCACCCGTGTAGGAGCCGCCGTTCACAGTGAAGAACTGTTCACGCAGGTCGTCGGGGCCGCCACCGTTCGCCTTGACGTACTGGTAGCTCGGATCGAACGTGAAGGTCAGGCTGTCGCCGATGCTGAAGCGCGAAGCGCCGCGGATGTTGCCCGTGTCCGACGGGTTGTAGCGGCGGTAGAACGGTGCACCGCAGCCGCTGCGATCGTCGTAACGGTCGCTGACGCCCGGGTTGCCCACACCACCGACCAGCTCGTCGGCCGCGATGCTGCAGGGGTAGGTGTCACCGAACGCCTGGTAGATCTGGAAGCGACCTTCCTTGTCGTTGTAGGTGACGCCGTTGATTTCGACTTCGCCGTCTTCTGCCAGCGGCAGGAGGTTGGCGATGCTTTCCGAGCCGGCGAAGTTGTTGCGGTTCTCGTTGTAGTGGCCCGAGATCGCGACGAAGTCGCCGTTCGAACCCAGATCCTGCCAGATGCGGGCGTTGAACTGCTTCTTATCGATCTTGCCGTACGGGTTATAGGGAACGCCGTAGCTGGTGTAGCTGGCCGAACCGAACATCTTGAGGCCGTTGCCGGTGATGTCGCCGGTGTCGAGCATCACGAAGCCGCGCATGTAGACGGTGTCTTCGGCGCCCTTCGAAAGGACATCGCCGAAGGTCATCGTCGCAGTGATGCCGGCATCGTCGCTGGGCTCACGCGTACGGATGTTGATCGTGCCGCCGGTTGCCGAAGCGGTCGGGCTGTCGACGTCGGTGGTGCCGAGGTTGACGTTGACCTCTTCGAGGACTTCCGGGTCGACCTGCTGGTTGGTGTAGAGGGCGTAGTTACCCGAATCGTTCAGCGGCAGGCCGTCGAGGGTCTGCGAAACGCGGTCCGAGCTGAAGCCGCGGATGGTGAAGCCACCGCCCGACGAACCCCAGGGGTCGTTGTTCTGGAAGCTTACGCCGGGAACCAGGTTCACGATGTCGTTGACCGTCTGGCCCGGACGCTGGCGACGGATGATCTCTTCGTTGAGGACCTGCTTCGCCTTGGTGGTGTTCGGGATTTCGACGCCGCCGACACCGTTATCGGTGGTGCCGGTAACGATGATCACATCGTCATCTTCGAAGTCGATCGAACCGGTCGACTGGGCTGCGGCGGGCATTGCGCCTGCAGCTGCGATACCAGCCACCGACGTGGCCAGGAGATATTTGAACTTCATCGAGAAGACCCCTTCGTCTCTTCGGGTGAATACTTGATGCTTTACGGAAGCGCAGCCCCGCTAGGCCGTGCATGTTTCGGCAAAGCGATGCTTTTGTGACAGAGTCAAGACAGCCACCGGGGCCTGTGAATCAAATGCGCCACACAAAGGGGTAAATTCAAGCAATTCAACATCTTATATAAGTTGCAAAATTGCACCATTCGGAAATTTTCTTGGCAGTCGGATTCCGCCGCGGATTTGGGCCCGCGGCGGTTCGGCATTGCCCGGATCAGGCGAGATTGATCTCGCGGAGGCGCTGCATCAGGAAATCGTGGCTGGAAATCGGCGCCGGATGGTCGTCCGGACGGGCCGGATCGATGCAGCTTTCCAGCGTCTCGATCGTGTAGTCCGGGCGGAAGTGCAGGAAGAAGGGCATCGAATAGCGCGCCCTGTATGCCGCCTCGCCGCGCGGATTGACCACGCGGTGCGTGGTCGAGCGCAGCTTGCCGTTGGTCAGCCGGTCGAGCATGTCGCCGACATTGATGACCAGCGCGCCTTCGGGCACGTCCACGGCCTTCCATTCGTCCTGCTTGGTCAGCAGTTCGAGGCCGGCCTCTTCTGCGCCCAGCAGCAGCGTGATCGTATTGATGTCGCCATGCGCGGCGGCACGGATCGCCCCTTCGGCTTCAGCGCCTTCGAGCGGCGGGTAGCGCAGCAGGCGCATGACCGAATTGCCGTCCTTGACGGTGGCGGCGAAGAATTCGCGCGGCAGGCCGAGATGGAGCGCGATCGCCTCCAGCACGCGGCCACCGGCCTCCTCGAAGGCCGTGTAGAGTTCGGAAAAGGTCTCGCGGAACCCGTCGACTTCGTCCGGCCAGACATTGGCGGCCATATATTCGGCCAGCTCGTGCCCTTCGGGAAGTTCGCGCCCGACGTGCCAGAATTCCTTGAGGTCGTGGACCTTGGCATCCTTGGCCTTTTCGGTGCCGAACGGCGTGTAGCCGCGTGCACCGCCCCCGCCCGGAATGTGGTAGGCGCGCTTCGTTTCGTCCGGCAGCGCGAAAAATTCCTTCGACAGCGCTTCGGCGCGGTCGATCAGTTCCTGCGGGATGCCATGGTCGCGGATCACGGCAAAGCCGTATTCCTGGAAGCTGCGGCCAAGCTCGTCGGCGATGTTTTCGAGCGGCTGTGCCAGCGACACAACCGCGATATCGGTGTTGGAATCGGTCATAATGGAAGCGGCCCTTAATACGGTAGGAAGAGTCCCGCCAGTGCCGCGCTCATCAGGTTGGCGAGGCTACCGGCAGCCAGCGCGCGGATACCGAGCTTGGCGATGACCGGCCTTTGATTTGGCGCAAGGCCGCCCGTCACCGCCATCTGGATGGCGATCGAGCTGAAATTCGCAAAGCCGCAGAGCGCGAAAGTGATGATCGCCCGGCTGCGTTCGGTAAGGACGGTCGCGTCCATCGCGCCCAGTTCGATGAAGGCGACGAATTCGTTGAGCACGATCTTCGTGCCGAACAGCCCGCCGGCAGCGCCGGCCTGCTCCCACGGAATGCCGATGAGGTACATGACCGGCGCGAATACATAGCCGAGCAGCTGCTGGAAGCTGATGTCCGGATAGCCGAACCAGCCGCCGATACCGCCGAGGATGCCGTTGGCGAGCGCGACCAGCGCGACGAACACCATCACCATGGCACCGACGGCAACCGCCAGCTTCACGCCGGTCTGGGTGCCCTGGGCGGCCGCCTCGATGACGTTGGCAGGCTTGTGGCCTTCCTCGAAGGTCTCGGCCACCTCGACCTCGTGCGGCTTGCCGCTTTCGGTGAGAGCCGCCGGCCCGTCGCCGCTGATGCGGGCATCGGGCAGCTTGACCTCGGCCATCTCGGCCGCGTCACGCGCGAGATCGCTCTCGTCGTCGGGCATGATGATCTTGGCCATCAGGATACCGCCGGGTGCCGACATGAAGGCGGCTGCAAGCAGGAAAGGCACGGCCTCGGCGCCGATGAAGCTGGCATATGCAGCCAGGATCGTGCCCGCCACGCCGGCCATGCCGACGCTCATCAGGGTGAACAGGCGGCTGGGCGTGAGCGCTGCGAGATAGGGGCGCACGACCAGCGGGCTTTCCGACTGGCCGACGAAGATATTGGCCGCGCTGCCGAGCGCTTCCACCTTGGAGATGCCCGTGATCCAGCCGATCGCACCGCCGACCCAGCGCACCAGCCGCTGCATGATACCCCAGTGGTAGAGGATCGAGACGAGCGCGGCGAAGAAGATGATAACCGGCAGGGCGGCAATCACGAAGGTATTGGTGAAGGGATTGCCTTCCATCGGACCGAAGATCGCGGTGATACCGGCCTTGGAATAGTCGAGCAGGGCAATGACGCCGTTCGACATCGCCTGGATCGCCTCGACACCCCACGGCGTGCGCAGGACGAGCAGCGCCATCAGGGCCTGCAATGCGAAAGCCGCACCCACGACGCGCAGCTTGATGCGGCGCTTGCCGGTGGACAGCAGGAAAGCGATCGACAGGATCGCGAGGATACCGACGATATTGATAATGAAAGGCGGCATTGCGGACCCCTTCGCGATGCGACTAGTTGCGGATGAAATCGGCCGCTACCTTGCGCGGCGGGTCCGCTTAGTCAATTTCTGCGCCCTCCGCCAGCGCGCGCTGTCACCAGTTTGAAAGATTGCCCTACCCCGTCATGACCGAAAGCCCGGCCAACGAAACCCGCCTTGCCGCAGCCGCCATGCCGCTCGGCCTGTTCGTCTATATCCTGCTTTACGGGGGCATGACCGTGCTCGCGGGTGTGCTCGCGTTCAAACAGGTGCAGCTGTGGCCGACCGACCTTGCGGTGGAATCGGGCATCTTCGCCTTCCTCCTGCTGGTGGTGATTTCCAGCACCATCGCCCAGCTCTACGGAGAAAAGCTCGCCAACCGGATCGTGTGGTTCGGCTTCGTCCCGCTGCTGATTTCGGGCCTCTTGATGCAGCTTGTGCTGAACCTTCCCGCATCGCCCGAAATGATCGGCGGACGGGCAGACGACCTGGCAGCGTTCGAGCGCGTTCATGCGACGATCTGGCGCGTCTGGGCTGCGGGGCCTGCCGCCTATATCGTCTCGCTGCTGCTTAACGTGTGGATCTTCTCGCGCCTGCGCGGCAATGCCGAAGGCGGCGGTGCGTTTTCACTGATGGCGCGCGGCGCGGTTGCGTCTGCGCTGAGCCAGGCAATCGATTCGGTGATCTTCATCACGCTGGCCTTCTATGGCCAGTTCCCGATCACCAACCTCCTCATCGGACAGGTCATTGCCAAGGTCGCGCTCAGCATCGTGCTGGTGCCCTTCCTTATCACGGGCGGCGTCGCGCTGGCGAAGTGGCTGGATAGCCGCAAGCGCGCCTAGGCCGAACAGCTGGCTCCGCCCAGCACGCAGAAGCGCGCGCAATGCGGGTGGTTCAGGGCCACCTCTCCGCTCGCCTCTGCCAGCGTTGCACCGAGGTCGAACCCTGGGTCATAGGGGATGAGCGTGCAGGCAGCGACGCGTGGGCTAGGCTCGCCCTTGCGGTGCACGACCATCCGGCTCGACGCGCACATGATGTCGGAAGGTGACTTGCCGAGGATGTCCCAGCACGCGGTAGTGATTTCCGCGATGTCCTTGCCTGCGTCCATTTCGGGAAACAGCACCAGCCGCGCAGGGTCATGCGCGTCGATTCCGATCCCTTCGCCAGCGAACAGCGCGGCATAGGCGCGGCGTGCCTCCTGCTCGCCCTCGCCCGGCAGGAGCCGTCCCGCAACGGCGATCGCGAAGCCATGGTCCGACAGCCAGCGCAGCCCGTCCATCGCGGGACCCCAGCTGTTGGCACCGCGCTCCGCCTCGTGAACGGGCCGAGAATGGTGGTCGAGGCTCACACGCAGTGTCAGCCGCTCGCCGAACCTTTCGCGCAAGGCGAGCAGCGCGCGCTCGTGCCGGCGCATGGGGCGCATGGCATTGGTCAATACAAGCACCTCGAACCCGCGCGCAAGGCTGTCCTCCAGCATTGCGAGGATATCGGGGTTCATGAACGGCTCGCCCCCGGTGAAGCCGATCTCGCGGGTCCCCATGCCAGCCGCTTCATCGAGGAAGCGGCCCGCATCGTGGCTACGCAGATAGACCAGCGCATCGTTGGTCGGGCTGCTTTCGATATAGCAGGTGGCGCAGGCCAGATTGCACAGCGTGCCGGTGTTGAGCCACAGCGTATCGAGCCGGACCAGCGGCACGCTTGCGCGCGGTTCGCCCTTGGCAGTGAGCGCTGGATCGACGAATTTTTCGCGCGGCAATGCCGCCGCCTCGACCGCGAAGGGCGAAGGGCCGGCCGGTGCGTTGCGGGAAGCCGAACGGACGTTCACGAAAGCCGCCGCCTCATCCGTGCGAGGAACCCCGCCCATTTCTTCGGCAGGGGCCCGAACACGGTCGGCTCCCATGCGGCAAAGGCAGTCGCCTTGGTGATCTCGCTGCGGGTGGGATAGGCGATGACCGCAGAGCCTAGCGCGAAGGTGCTGCTCTTGCCGGTGATAGTCTGCGTGTAGGGCAGCAGCAGTTCGCCGACATTCTTGCCCACCAGGCTGGCGCCGACGACTTTGGTGCCCTTGAGCATGACCTTTGCTTGGCCCTTGTCATTGCCTTCGGTCAGCGCGCGTTCGTTGTCGTGGAAGCTTTCGGTGACGATCCGCAGCTTCTCGCCGTATTTCTCGCGCGCCTCCTGTTCGGTCAGGCCAATCTGGGCAACTTCCGGCTCGGTGTAGGTGCACCAAGGAAGGGCCGAATAGTCGACCTTGGCCGGCAGGCCGAGCGTGATTTCGAGCGCCACGTTGGAGCCTTCGTAGCCCGACACATGGGTCAGGCGCGGCCCGTCACGGCAGTCCCCGATGGCGTAGATGCCCTTCACGGAGGTGCGGCGGCGTTCGTCGGTCACGATACCGCCGCGGCCCATCTTCACACCGATATCTTCCAGGCCGAAGCCTTCGCATCGGGCCTTGCGGCCCGTGGCGATCAGCAGATGCGATCCGTCGATGGCTTCCCCGCCGATATGGAGGCGGATAGCGCCTTCGCGGCCCTCGACCTTGCTGGCGAGCCCCTTGACGAAGCGGACGCCCTCGCCCTCCATCACCTCGCGCACCAGCGCCACGCTTTCGCGGTCGTCACGGGCCATCAGCTCGTCCGGCTCGACCACGGTGACGGCGCTGCCGAGACGGCGGAAGGCCTGTGCCATTTCCATGCCGATGACCCCGCCGCCGACGATCACGAGGTGGTCGGGCAGTGCATCGATGTCGAAGATGTCCTCATTGGTGAGATAGGGGATTCTGTCCACGCCCTCGATCGGGGGGATGGCCGGCTTCGAGCCGGTGGCGATGACGATGCGCGGTGCGCGCAGGGTCCGTCCGCCGACCTCGACCGACTGCGGACCGGTCACTTTCGCCCAGTCGCGGATGACCTCGCAGCCCATTTCCTCGAACCGTTCTGCGCTGTCATGCGGTTCGATCGCAGCGATGGCATCGCGAATGTGCTGGCGTACGCCGAGCCAGTCGACCTTGGGCTGGTCGAGCGTTACCCCGTAGCGCGTGCCTTCCCGTGCCTCTGCCGCACGCTTGGCTGCCGTAATCAGCGCCTTAGACGGCACGCAGCCATCGTTGAGGCACTCCCCGCCCATCTTGCGCCCTTCGATCAGGGCGACTTCGAGGCCGAAGAGCGCGCAGCCGCCGGCAGCGACAAGTCCTCCGGCCCCGCCGCCGATCACGATCACGTCATGGGTGAATTTCATCGCTTGTCCCGTAACCGAAATTGCTCAAGATGCGAACTCTATCGCATTCCCCCGCCCCTTCGACGGACAGGTCCCATCGGTTACATGACGCAAAGGCGCGCCGCGTGAAGGTGCTGGTGACGGGGGCTGCCGGACTGGTGGGCGGAGAGGTTTGCGCGCGGCTGCTTGCGCACGGCCACGAGGTAACCGGCCTCGTCCACCGCAATCCGGACGTGCGCGCGAACGACGGCGCTGCGGTCGAAATACCCACTGTGAAGGGCGACGTATCGCAAGCGCGTCTGGGCCTGTCTCACGATACCTTCGCAGGGGTGGCAGAGGCCCACGACCTGGTCGTCCACTGCGCGGCCAGCGTGCGCTTCGACCTCGAGGAAGAGGACTACCGCGCCACCAATGTCGATGGCGTGCGCCATGCGCTGGAACTGGCGGAAGCCGGCGGCATGGGCTTCCTGCACGTCTCGACGGCCTATGTCTGCGGAACGCGCGACGGGCCGATCATGGAGGACGCCCCCCTGCCGGATAGCGGCTTTGCCAATGGCTACGAAGCCAGCAAGGCGGCGGGCGAGCGGCTCGTCCGGCAAAGCACTGCCAGATGGGCAATCGCACGCCCCTCGATCGTGGTGGGTGCGCACGAAGACGGGGCTATCCGCCAATTCGATACGACATACGCGGCCTTCAAGCTGATTGCCGAAGGGCGCGTGCGGCATATGCCTGCCCGCCCGGGCGCGACGCTCGACTTCGTGCCGATCGACCACGTGGCGGCAGGTATTGTCGCGCTGGCGGAACGCATGGAGGTTGCCGCCGGCGGCACCTACCACCTCGTATCCGGCCAGCCGCTGCCGGTAGAGCGTTTCACCGGGGCTATCGGCGCCCATCCGCAGTTCCACGAACCCGAACTGGTCGCGCCCGACCGCTTCGATCCCGCCTTGCTCCCCGCGCTGGAGAGGCGCTTGTTCAAGCGGGTTGCAGGGCTTTACGCGAGCTATTTCCAGCGCGACCCGCATTTCTCGGACACGCGCTTTCGCGAAGTGACAGGCCTCGAATGCCCCGTCACGGGCGAGGACTATATCCGGCGCCTCATCGACCATTGCATTGCGGTGGGCTTCCTGGCCGACGCCTAGCGCACGTCGGGATAGTGCTTTGCCATCCGGCTGCGCAGGCCGAACGCCCAGAGCATGCCGACCTTGAAATAGATCCAGTTCGCCTTGAGCGCCCCCCATTCGGCAATCCGCCGGTCGGAAGTGTAGACCCGCTGCGGCAACATCCGCACCCGGCCCAGCCGCGCCAGCTTCACGCACAGATCGGCTTCCTCCATCACCGCATCGCCCGGCGTGCACCCGCCGACGCTCAGGAAATCGGCGCGGCGGAAGAACATGGCATGGTCGCCGAACAGCAGGCGCACACCGCGAAAGAACAGGTGCGGGCGCGTGATGAGTGGCGCGTACCAGGTCTTGGCCCAGTTATGGAGCGTGGTCCCCCAGCGTGTCCGCTCGGGGCCGCGGATGACCGGGCTGAAACTGGCGAGCGCGGTGCGCCGGTCCTGCATTGCGCCCTCAATCACTCCTACCATGTCGGTCGGCGGCAAAGTGTCTGCATGGAGGACGCAGACGATCTCCCCGCGCGCTTCCTCTACCCCGGCATTGATCTGGAGCGCCCTGCCCCGCGCCGTCTCGAGAATGCGCCATCCCGCCTCGCGCGCGATGGCGACCGTCGCATCGCTGCTGCCACCATCGACCAGCATGATCTCGGCAGGCGCGGGATCGAGACTGGCGAGCCGCTCCACCAGCACGGGCAGCGCCTTTTCCTCGTCCAGCGAAGGAACCAGCAGCGTGACGCTCATTCGAATTCGGGCCAGGCGGCGAGGTCTTCCGCCGTATCGATATCGGCCAGTTCGGGCAGGATCGCGGGGCCGATCCGGCGCTCTGCCAGCCGCGCGAGCGTTTGCGACAGGACCTGCGGCGTACTCCATTCCATCGCCTCGAACAGGAAGGGCATCGGCTCGGCCAGTCCGACGAGATAATAGCCCCCGTCATTGGCAGGGCCGAGCACGACCTTGCGATCCGCCAGCGCGCCTGCCGCCGCCTGCAGGAGCGGCACGGAAATGGCCGGACAGTCGCTCCCGATGATGAGGCAGGGCGCAAGCACGCCTGCCATCCGCGCCCCCAGATCGCCCTCGCCCTGGTTGACGACGCTCACATCGCCGCCGAAGAGTTCGTGGAAGGCCGCCTCCTCGCCACCTGTCACCCGCAGCTCGAATTCCAGGCCGCTCGCTTTCGCCACCTCGACCGTATGGGCCAGCAGGCGCGCATAGAGGCGTGCCGCGCCCTCTTCACCGAGTGCGGGAATCAAGCGCGTCTTGACCTTTCCCGGCACAGGCAGGCGGGCAAAAACGGACAGTCGCGGAGCGTTCATCGCTGTCTCGTAACGAAAAATCGCATGCAGGTGCAAGCAGGCCATGACGAGTGGCAAAACGGCTGCTAGGCGCCCGTTTGTCATGAGTAAGATCTACCCAGTTATCCTTTGCGGCGGCAGCGGGACGCGCCTTTGGCCGCGCAGCCGCCGCGTGAAGCCGAAACCGTTCCTTCCACTCCTGGGCGACCGGACCCTGTTCCAGCAGGCGCTGGACCGCGTATCGAATGCCGAGCTTTTCGAGGCGCCCATCGTGGTGGCCGGAGAGGCGCATACCAGTTTCATCGCAGAACAGGCGGGCGAGCACCGCCTGGTCGTCGAACCGGCGGCCAAGAATACCGCCCCTGCAATCGCGCTGACGGCACGGCTGCTTCCCCGCGATGCGGTGATGCTCGTCTGCCCGAGCGACCACCACATCGCCGATGAGGCCGCCTTCCTTGACGGTGTGCGTACTGCCGCATCGCTCGCGCGGGAGGGCTACCTCGTCTCCTTCGGCATCGCGCCCGACCGCCCCGCCACTGGATACGGCTATATCAAGCGCGGCGAGGCCGTCGGGGCAGGACACCGTATCGAGCGGTTCGTCGAAAAACCCGACATGGAGCGGGCACAGCAATTCCTCGACGATGGCGGGTTCGTCTGGAACGGTGGCATCTTCGCATTTCCGGCGGGCAAGTTGCTCGACGAACTTGCGACCCATCGTCCCGATATGGCGGAAGCGGTTGAAGCATCGGCTGCATCGGGCAGATGGGTCGACACGCGTTTCGATCCCGGGGCGGCGGCTTTTGCACGCATCGCCGGGGAAAGCGTCGACTTCGCGGTGATGGAGAATACCTCCCACGCTGCAGTCGTGTCGGCGGACATCGGCTGGTCCGATATCGGTGACTGGAGCGCGTTGATGGAAGCTCGCCAGGTGGACGAAGACGGCAATGTCCTGTCGGGCCGAACGGATGCCATGGATTGCCGCGGCGTGATGGTCGACACCGATGGCCCACGCGTTTCCATCGTCGGCCTCACCGACGTGATCGTCGTGGTCGATGGCGACGACATCCTCGTCCTCTCGCGCGATCATGCCCAGAGCGTTGGCAAGCTGGACGGGGCTGCCAATCAATGAGCGCGCAAGATCTTCCTATCAAGCGGGTGGAAAAGATCTGGGGGCGCAACCCCTTGCCGCCTCCCTTTGCGCTTCCCGGGGACGAAGAGCGGATCGGGGAAATCTGGTTCGAGCCTTCCGATGCGATGCCGGACGTGCTCGTCAAATACCTTTTCACGAGCGAAAAGCTCTCGGTCCAGGTCCATCCCGCTGATGCTGCTAGCCCGACGGGAAGGGGTAAGGAAGAATGCTGGCTGGTTCTTGACGCAGAGCCGGGTGCAAGGCTGGCGATGGGGTTCAAACATTCGGTCGATGCCGATGCCATGCGCGCCGCTGCGCTCGACGGTTCGATCGAGGACCTGCTCGAATGGCGCGCGGTCGAACCGGGCGATTTCTTCTACATTCCGGCCGGCACGGTCCATGCCATCGGCGAAGGCCTGACGCTGCTCGAAGTGCAGCAGAACACCGATATCACCTATCGCCTCTACGATTATGGGCGTCCGCGCGAACTGCATCTGGATGCAGCCATCGAAGTGGCGTCGGGTGAGCCCTATCCTGCTGGACTGCACCGCAAGGTGGCACCCGATGCGGAAGCGGTGTTGGTAGACGGTCCGCATTTCCGACTGTTCCAGCTCCATGGAGTGCCTTCGGCGAATATACTCGGCAGGTTGAATGGCGCCATACAGGTCCTGCCGCTTTCCGGAGATGTCGCGGTGTCGAGCGCCCGTATAGCGCCCGGGTCGAGCGCAATGGCATCGGGCATCGACGAGGTCGAATTCGGCACGGCGGCGCGCACGCTGATCGCGTGTTCGGCAGAACAATCCTGAGGGAAAAGGTGGTGAGCCCTGCTGGGTTCGAACCAGCGACCTACTGATTAAAAGTCAGTTGCTCTACCGACTGAGCTAAGGGCCCGACCACGAGGGGGCACCTAGGCATGCGATGGCGGGTGGTCAAGCGTGGTTTGGGTTGCTTTCGGGCAGCCCGGCAATTTAGTTTGGCCCGAGGCAGCGACAAGGAAGGGACGCGGTTGCAACCACTCGATGCACGCACTGCGCAAAGCCGCAGCGGAGGGCCGTCCTTCCCGCTCGGCTCGCGAATTGCGCGGGCCTTGTGGATGGCTGCCTGGTTTCTCTTCGCCCGCTGGACACCTCCGTTCCTCCACCCGTGGCGCGCGCTGATGCTCAAGGCTTTCGGCGCGCGGATCGGCAGCAATTGCCGTGTTCATGCGAGTGCGTGCGTGTGGTGGCCCGGCAATCTCGAGCTGGGCGACAACGTGCTGATCGGTCCGGGGGCGCTGCTCTACAACCAGGGGCATATCTGCGTGGGCAGCGACAGCGTGATCTCGCAGCGCGCGCACCTGTGCGCCAGTTCGCACGATATCGCCGATCCGCATTTCCAGCTGGTGCTCGACCCGGTGACCATCAGGCGCGGTTGCTGGGTAGCTGCCGAAGCTTTCGTCGGCCCGGGCGTCACCATGGGCGAAGGGGCTGTCCTGTCTGCGCGCGGTGCCCTGTTCTCGGACGCAGAAGCCTGGACGGTCTATCGCGGCAATCCCGCCACTGCGCTCAGGCCGCGCGCGCAGCCAGCTGCCGAAGGGTAAGGCCCGTCACGGGATCGCGCCAGTCGGGTGCAATCTCGGCAGCCGGGCGCAGCACGAAGTCGCGCTCGCGAAACAGGAGGTGCGGAATGACGAGGTCCGGGGCGAACCAGGTCCCGCCGCTCCACAGCACGATATCGAGGTCGAGGCTGCGTGCCCGCCAGCGCGCGCCGCGCCTCTCGCGCCCGAATCCGCTCTCCACCGACTGCAGCAGGGCGAGCATCATCGGCGGATCGAGCGGAGCGGACACGATTGCCGCGCCGTTGGCATAGGTCCTGAGCGAGGGGCCGACCGGGTGGCTGGCCCGGATGCGCGAGGCGATTTCGACCTCTACCCCGCGATCAGCCAGCCGCTCCAAGGCTGTCGGCAGCACAGCCCGCGGCGCGCCGATACCCGGCACGCGCATGTTCGAACCCAGCGCGATAACGTAACGGTGGCTGCTTGCCTGCCCCATGGCCTGCGCCTAGCGTGCCCGCACGACAAGGCAAGGGAGATTGCGATGAAGGGGATCGGGGCAGCCATTGGGCTCGCACTGCTGGCAGGCGCGGCACCGCTAGCAGCGGACGGGCATGAACGCAGCGCGCATGAGCAGCGCAGCTACGAGATCTACCGCGACATCATCGCCTTCCGCACCGCTCGCGGGCACGGTCAGGTGGACGACATGGTCGCCTATCTCGCAGGCCGCCTGTCGAAAGCAGGCTTTGCTGCCGGGGACATCATGGTCACCGACTACGACAGCGAAGGCGATCCCACGCAGGGCCTGATCGTCCGATATCGCGGCGATGGATCCTCGGACGAAAAGCCGATCGCGCTGCTTGCGCACATGGACGTGGTCGATGCCCTTCCCGAAGACTGGGAGCGCGATCCCTTCACCCTGACCGAGGCCGACGGCTATTTCTATGCGCGCGGCACGCAGGACAACAAATACGGGGTGATGAACCTCACCAGCACCTTCATCCGCTTGAAGGAGGAAGGCTGGACGCCGAACCGCGATCTCTATCTCGTGTTCTCGGGAGACGAGGAGACGGGCATGATCTCGACCCGCGCGCAGGCGAAATGGATCGCTGAAAACGTGGATCCTGCCTATGTCCTCAATTCGGACGCGGGCGGCATCGGGCTGGCCGACGATTTCTCGCCGCTCGCCCAGCAGGTCCAGATGGCCGAGAAAACCTATGTCACTTTCGACCTGACCGCGACGAACCAGGGCGGCCATTCCTCCCGCCCGCGCAGCGACAACGCCATTTACGACCTTGCCGCAGCGCTGCTTAAAGTCGCCGAATACCGCTTCCCCGTGCGCGATACGCAGCTGACCCGCACCTATCTCGGCGCGCTCGGCCAGAGCATGCCCGGCGAGCTCGGCGACGCACTGAAGCGTTTCGCCGCCGACCCGTCTGATGCCTCGGCCATCGAGATCATCCGCGCCGATCCGAGCCTGGTGGGCACGCTCGGCACCACCTGCGTGGCGACCATGCTGAAGGGCGGGCATGCCCAGAACGCGCTCCCCCAATCGGCCAGCGCGGCGGTCAATTGCCGCGTCTTTCCCGGCGACGGGGTGGACAATGTGAAAGCCCAGCTCGCCGCAGCGATCGGCAATCCCGAAATCGCCATCGTCCAGCGCGCCGAAGCGACCGAGAGCGGCGTCAGCGAGTTTCCGGACGAGGTTCGCGATGCTCTCTCCAAGGCGCTCGTCGCACGCTTCGGCAAACCTATTCCGATGCTGCCGCACATGTCATCGGGCGGCACGGACGGCATGCATTACCGCACGCTCGGCTATGACACCGTCGCCATCGGCGCAGGCGCGAGCAGGCCGCGGGACATCTACGCCCACGGCCTCAACGAACGGATGCGGGTCGATGCCTTCTACGCCGGCCTCGACCACTGGACGATCATCCTGAAGGAACTCGCCGGCAGCTAGAAAATCGTGTTCTCGGCCGGGCTGGAGGTGAACTCCCCCAGCGACAGGCGGCGGCGACGCCGGATGAGGCCTTCGGAGGAAAGCGCAAAGGGCACTTCCACGTCCTGGCTGTAGTTCGGCGCTCTCAGTTGGACGAACAGCCGGGCCGTCTCTGTACAATGCCTGACGATGGCGGCGGCGCGGATGAGGCCGTCTTGCGCCCGGGGGCGCAGCAGGTCGGACAGGCGCTCAAGCACCCCCTCGCTCCCGCTGATCGGCGCCGCGTCGAGGACGGTGACATTGTGGATCACCCCGTTGGACCGCAGTTCGAAGACGAGCGGGAAAAAGTGCCCGTCTTTCTCGATCCGCGCGATGCCGGCTTCGAGTGCGGCAGTGAACAGCTGGTCCAGCTGGCCTTGGTCGATCCCTCCGCCGGTGCCGGTCACCGTCAGCTGTCCTCGCAGATCCTGCCGTAGAGCTGGGGGCGTCGGTCGCGGAAGAAGCCCATCCCCGCGCGGTGCGTGGCGGCACGGTCGAGGTCGAGCGTGGTCACCAGTATGCCAGTTTCCTTGCGGCCGTATTCTTCGACGAGGTCGCCCCATTCGTCGGAGATGAAGCTGTGGCCGTAGAAGCTCTGCTGCCGGTCGGCAGGCCCTTCATGGCCGATGCGGTTGGCGGCAGCGACCGGCATGCAGTTCGACACCGCGTGACCGATCATGGCGCGGCGCCACATCCGGCTGGTATCGAGATCGGCGTCATAGGGTTCGGACCCGATGGCTGTCGGGTAGAACAGCACCTCGGCGCCCTTCAGCGCCATCACGCGGGCGCATTCGGGATACCACTGATCCCAGCAAATGCCGATCCCGATGCGCGCGGTGCCACCCGTGCAGGGCACGTCCCAGACTTTGAAACCGTCGTTCCCGGGGCGGAAATAGTACTTTTCCTCGTAACCCGGACCGTCGGGAATGTGGCTCTTGCGATAGGTCCCCATGATCGCGCCGTCGGGCCCGATCATGGCGAGCGTGTTGTAATAGTGGTGCCCGTCGCGCTCGAAAAAGCTGGTCGGGATCGCCACCGAATGTTTCGCCGCCAGTTCCTGCATGGCGAGCACCGAGGGGTGCTCTGCCGTCGGACGGGCGAGGCTGAACAGTGCCTCGTCCTCCTCGCGGCAGAAATATTCGCCCGAAAACAGCTCGGGCGGCAGGATGATCTGCGCGCCCCTGCCCGCCGCCTCCTCCACGAGGGCGGATACGGCAGCGATGTTATCGGCCTCGTCCTCGCGGGCGAGCGCGAGTTGCAGGACGGCTACGGTCAATTTCCTCATGGCAAGGGGGATTATTTCGGACGCAGGGCGAAGTCCACCTGGATATGGACCATGGAACGTGTCGTGCCGACCATCATGCTGGCGCCGCCCTTGGGAACCGGCCCGAGCGCGATGGGTGGCGGCGGGACGACAGGGGCGCTGCGCTGGACCATCGCATCGTTCATGGCCTCGGCCCCGCGCAGCCACGTCTGGCCCTGCTGGCCGCCCGCGTCACGGATATAGAGCACGCGCGAAACCTCCATCCCGGCGGCATCGGCATAGGCCTTTGCGCGCGACATGGCCGCTTCATAGGCGTCGGCATAGGCGAGGTTGGCGGTGCTTTCGGGATCGGTCATCGACAGACTCGGACCGTCCAGGATATTGGCGCCCGCCTCGCTTACCGCTGCGATTGCTTCACCGGCGCGACCGGGGTCCTGCATGGTGACCTCAAGCACGTTGGTCGCCTGGTACTGGCCCTTGCGGTCGCCCCATTCGACACGGCGGACGCCAACGGCCTGTGTCTGGATGTCCTTTTCCTCGATCCCGAATTCGCGCAGCGCGACCACGATTTCCGCAATCTTCTCGCCGTTCGCCTCGCTCGCCGTTTTCGCCCTGGCCGAGAAGGTCTCGATGCCCGCACTGAACTGGGCGCGGTCGGGTCGCGATTCCGCTTGCCCGGTCGCGCTGACCGAGAGCAGCGTCTCGTTATGGTCCACCCCCCGCGCTTCGTCGGCACGACTGCCACAGGCGGCAAGGGCGAGCGGAGCAGCGGCGAGCGTCAGGTAACGCATTGCAGGCATAAGCAAATCTCCTCGATGAGATACTATCACATCGAGGAGATTGCATGGCCGCGATGAACGGCGGCTTACAGGTGCAAGCGGTTTACGGGCGCTTTTTGAACAGCAAGGTCATGCGGTCGCTTTCGCCCTTGTCGGCGAGGTCGGCGCGCTTGGTACTCCGGACAGGCGGCATTTCCCACACGCCGCCTTCGTGGTCGGCGGTATCGTTCGGATTGGCGTTGATCTCGCTCGCAGCGACGAGTTCGAAGCCGTTGAGGCGCATGAAATCGATCACATCCTGCTGGCGCAAATAGCCCTTGGTGCCATTGGCATAGGACCACGGAGCATCGGCCTTGGCGCGGTGCTGCACGATCCCGAGATAGCCGTCGTCCTTGAGCAGTTCGCGCATCGCGCGGATCTCGGTATCGGCGATTCCGCTGCGGGTAATGCCGTGAAGGCCGCGGATCACCAGGATACGGTCGAAGGTGCCTTTCTGGTCGTCGGGGATCGTCTCCAGCGTCATGCCCGAGAAATTGTCCGCCGGAAGTCCGGTGTAGCCTGCCACTTCCGCGCCGAAACCGGCAGCGGCAGCGCGAATGCGGTCCTGCCGCTCTGCATCGGCAGCAGCATTGAGCGGATTGGCATAGAGACCGACCAGCTTGCCCTCGCCGCCGAGATAGTGGCCGAGCAGGCGCGAGTACCAGCCGCCGCCGGGCGCGTATTCACCCACCTTCATGTGCGGGCCGACGTGGAAGAAGGCGAGCGTTTCGGCCGGGTGGCGGAACTGGTCGCGCTTGCGGTCTTCTGCACGGGTCGGATGGTTGATGGCACCCGACAGCGCTTCGCCGTGGTGCTTCATGAACATGGCGGTGTCTTTGACATGCTCGGCCATGTCGTGCTGGCCGTGATGGCCCCCATGTTCGCTCTTGTGTTCGCCCTGTCCATGATTGTGGGCGGCGGCCGGCGCTGCGATCGCGATGGCGGCAGCGGCAAGCAGGTAACGCATCGTGTGTCTCCTTCGAACTCCCCGCGCGCCTCCTGCCCTCACATCGGGCAGATGACAAGCGCCCACAGGCTTCCTATCTGCCTGTCCAACAAGGAGACTGACTACATGGCGCAGCAACAGGCGATTGTCGCAGGCGGGTGCTTCTGGTGCACCGAGGCGGTGATGAAGGACGTTATCGGCGTGAGCGAGGTCGAGAGCGGCTACATCGGCGGCGACAAGCCCAATCCCACCTACAAGGAGGTCTGCACCGGCAATACCGGCCATGCCGAGGGCGTTCGCGTGACCTTCGACGACGAGACGATCACCCTGCCCCAGATCTACGACGTCTTCCTCGGCACGCACGACCCGACCCAGCTCAATCGCCAGGGCGGCGACATCGGCACGCAGTACCGCAGCGCGATCTTCCCGCTCGACGACACCCAGCGCGCCGAGGCCGAGGCGGCCATCGCCCGCTGGAACGAAGACCATCCCGGCCAGAGCGCGGTGACGACGATCGAGACCGGCGAATGGTACCCGGCCGAGGACTACCACCAGGAGTATTGGGAGGGCGAAGGCCAGCGCAATCCCTACTGCCTCGCGGTCATCCCGCCCAAGCTGATGAAGCTGCGCAAGAGCTTCCAGCAGTACCTCAAGCCCGAGGCCTGAACCGCGCACATCAAGTGTTGGACGCGGGTAGGATTGCCCCCCGCCAGTCCCACAGGATGGAACACTTGGAACACGGTCCTTGAGAGAAATCTCTGGGGCCGTGTTTCTACGCGCGCGGCACGGATTATCGGCGATCGGAGAAGGGGCGAAGTCCATTCCTAGCGGTGTGCCGCGACCGGGCATGAGTAGGAAAGGCCCGAGTGTTAACAAGCCACCACATATGATGGGTTGATGCACCTTCCGAATAGAATCCGAAAAATCTTGACGCTCAAATGACTTTAACTATTCGGTCCCCATATTAACAGGGACCGTCTGAATGCTCGGGAATTCTGCGCTTACTAATATACCATCAATAATAAGATCAATATTAACATATGTTATGTTAATATTGATCACTGCGATGGCCCTTTCGGCATTCGCATTTACCTACTCCAAGCGCGCACGGTTTTTCCTGTTCGAGACCGGACACTCGATAATTTCCGCGATGGCGGACACGCAAAAATCGCCTCTTTTTACGATTGCCGAGGTCGAAGGTGAGGGGCCTGTGCGGCTCTATCTGATCCACGGTCGCCGCCATGACTTTCGCCAGTGGTCAGGAAATGAGTTCGGGCCGTTGCGCGAGCAGCCGGTGCAGCGGATCTACATCAATATCCCAGCCGCCAATCCGGACTTCTTCAATGACGGCGGCCTGGAATATTGCAGCAAGTTCGTCGATTGGCTCGCGAAAGTGGATCAAGAGCTAGGTCCTGCAGAAACCCGTGTGGTTGCCGGCATCAGCTATGGCGGCTTGCTCGCGCTTCATGCAGCCAACCATCTCGAATTCTTGGACAGCTACATTGCGTTCATGCCCGTCACCGATGTCAGCCGGCTCGACACATTCCGGTTCCAAGAAAATTCCCGGTGCTCCCCGCTCAGCGAGCCGCCGAAACAGTCGGGCTTCATCACCTATTCGGTCGATGACACGGTCGTGGGGGCGGACTTGCTGCAGCAACTCTCGGAAATGACGAACAGCACGGTGCTGGTGACGGATGGGCTTGGCCACACTACCTCGCCCGAACAATCGAACGCGGCCGTGCAATTCCTGCGTACCAAATTCTGACCGCCCAGATTCTTACCGGCAAGGAACAAGAAGGGAAGCATCCCGAGGCCTGAACCAAAGGCGACGCTTGTAGCGCGGGCCTTGGGGTGCAATCTTCCCGTCCATGCCGGGAGCGCACACCAAGGCCTTTACCTGCGACCATGTCGTCAATCCCGACGGCAGCGTCGAATTCGCCTGTTCGCAGGACGAGGCGCTGTGGCCGTGGTTGCGGATCGGTCCGCATCATCCCGGAGCGATCCAGGCGGCCAGCTACTGGCTGAGCGTCGAAAGCGCGATGGCGCTAGGCGGCTGGGACCCCGATAAGTGGTCGGCCCTCATCTGGACGCACTGGCGCTGCGGCGAGCCCGGCGTCGGCCGCATGGCCCGCGGACGCTACGAACGAACGCGGATCGAGGGCAAGGAAAGCTTTTCCATCCATCTTCATGACGCATCGGGCGCGCTGGTCTGCCGCCTGGACGGGCGCGGCGTCGTTTTCCGCACGCGCGACTTCGAGAAATGGCGCAGCGGAGCCAAGGAGCGGGACGACAAGGTTTCCTCCGCCGATTTCCACTATGCCGACCGGTCAATGCTCGGCCTCGGCGAGGGAGAATTCCCCTTTCTCGGCCCGCTGGACGGCATGCAGGCCACGGGCCTGCTCGATCCCGCCAATGCCATGCCTCCCGCCCACCCCTGGCTCGACGGATCGGGCGACCACGTGAACTCGGCGCACCTCGCCGAAGTGGCTCGCCAGTTCGTAAGCCTGGTGCGCGCAGGAAATCCGATCCGGGTGAACGAAGCCGACATGCGCTTCGACCGCTACGTCGAACTCGGGGTCCCGTTTGAGGTCGAATGCCTTGCCGACACCGGGACCCGCATCACCATGCAGATCCGACAGTCGGGCCGGGACTGCACGTCGATCGAGTACGGCATCGACAGCTGATCCCCGACCGCATTTGGCGGAGCGCCGCATCCGTGCTATCTGCCGCGCACGGCAAACGCTCGGGTCGCGCTGGGGAGGGATCGGGCATGCCTTACAAATACGGACATTATTTCGTCGCTTTCACGCTGGCGATCACGGTCGGCGGCTTCTGGGCAAGTTACTTCACCGCGAGCGGTCCGATGCCGCTGGCGTTCCATGTCCACGCGGTAACGGCGATGACGTGGCTTGCATTCCTGCTGGTCCAGAGCGTTTCCATCCATTCGCGGCGCAACGCGCTCCATAAGACCATGGGTCAGGCGAGCTTTGCGCTGTTCCCGCTGCTGATGCTGGGCTTTGTCGCCATCATCAACCTTTCCGCATCGCGCTACCTCGCTCAGGAAAGCCCGTTCATCATGGAACTCGGCCCTGCGTTCGGGATCGCCATGGTCATCGCGCTCGCCGCCTATCTGACGCTGTTCTACAATGCGCTCAAACATCGGCGGAACATCAAGCTGCATGCGGGATACATGCTCGCAACCCCGATGATCCTGTTCGAATCTCCGTTCAGCCGGCTGATGGAGCACCTCTTCCCGTGGATGAATTTCATCCAGAGCGGCGGACCGCGGAATGTCCTCGACACGATCGCGATCAGCGACACCCTGGTCTCGGCCTTTGCCTTGGCGCTCTACTTCCGCGACCGGAAACATGGCGCACCGTGGTTGATGGCCGCAGGGTTCGTGATGCTGCAGGCAGTGGTGACGTGGTTTGCGCCCGACATGACGTTCCTCAACGCACCGTTCAAAGCCTATGCGCAGATACCGGGTAGCATCACCCTGGCTGCCGGTGCGCTGGCCGGGATCGCAGTGACCTATTTCGGCTGGGTCGCCGGATCACGCCCCGCCGCAGCGCGCGCGGTGCCCGAAACCGGCTGATCAAATCGCGCGCCAGCTGGCATAGAAAATCGTTTCTGCCTTCTGCAAATGAGGAGTATGTGACGCGCACGGGTCGCGAAGACTGCCTTCTGTACTTTCGAGTCCATTCGAATGGAGGTGACCCATGAGAAACTTCGCGTTTTTTCTCCCAGTCTGCGCCTTGGCCCTGTCGGCTCAACCAGCGCTCGCACAAGACCGCCATATCGAGGCGGTAAGCCATTCCATCCAGGCACCGCCAGGCGCCTCGGCCACATTGGGCGTGCGAATCCCCCTCGGCGTCGAACGCGAGCGGCAAACCTCGCCCGTCTTCGGCCTGACCGTCGCCTACGGGGTACCGATGGAAAGCAGTCATCCTTCGCAGCAGATCCGCACCCGCAAGGTCGAACTAGCCCAGTTGAATTTCGACTCCGGAGGAGCGCGCGACTTGCAAGTCGCCAACTTCAGTCTGGCGCAGCTCGGTCGTGACGACATCGGGAAGCAACGCGCCAACCTGTCCACCGGCGAAACGCTGCTGGTGGTTGGCGGGGTGGCTGCTGCCGCGGTTCTGATCGTATTCGTCGCCGCCGACGACGAGGATTTCAATTTCTTCGAGGAATGACCGGAAGAGCTCGCGGCAGGGAAGGCTTCGACTTTCCCTGTCGCGGTGCTTTGGCATCTAGTCGGCGGTCCACCGAGCGACGAAAAAGCCGTCCAGTCCGCCGGCCTCTGCCAACATGCCGGGATCGGTGCGCAGCCAGCCCGCCTCGGTCGGGGAGATGCCTGCGGGCAATTCATCAGCAAGGACGGGCTTCGGCGTGAGCGTGACGCGCTCCGCCTGTGCTTCGCCCTCCTCCTGCTCGAGCGAACAAGTGGCATAGACCAGCGTGCCGCCGGGTTTGAGCCAGCCTTGTGCGCGCTCGAGGAGCGCTGCCTGCAGCTCGGCCATTTCCTCGATCTGGCGCGGGCCGATACGATGGAGCACATCGGGGTGGCGACGCGCGGTCCCCGTCGCCGTGCAGGGCGCGTCGAGCAGGATCGCATCGAACTGGTGTTTCGGTTCCCAGGTGAGCGCATCGGCGCGCACGGTTCCTGCGGCAAAGCCGGTGCGCTTGAGATTGGCTTTCAAAAGATCGAGGCGGCGCTTGGAAATGTCGAGCGCGGTGACCTTCCACCCTTGCGCGGCAAGTTGAAGCGTCTTGCCGCCGGGCGCCGCGCACAGGTCGAGCGCGTGGCGGCCCTCGCCCGCGCCGAGCAGGCGCGCCGGGATCGAGGCGGCAAGGTCCTGAACCCACCACGCCCCGTCCGCAAAACCGGCCAGCTTCTCGACACTCTCGCCGCGCGGCAGGCGCAGATGGCCCGGCATCAGGCTGTCGGCGGCAAGCTTCGCCTTCCACACCTCTGTCTTCGCCGGATCGCGCAGCGTCAGGTCGAGCGGCGGCGGTTCGGCGAGGCCGGCAGCGATGGCCGATGCCGGTTCGCCCCAGCGTGCGGCCACTTCGGCGGGCAGGGTTGGCGCATCGGGCAGCGCGACCTCGCGCTTGGTCAATGTGGAGAAGACCCCGTGCGCCAGCCTGCGCGGTCCGCCGGCAAGCAGCGGCAGGCCGGTTGCGATCACCGCGTGGGGCGGCGTGTCGAGGCGCAGCCACTGGGCCAGCATCATGCGCAGGACAGTGCGCACCTTGGCATCGTCGGGCAGTTTCTGCTTCGTCGCGCTGTCGATGGCCGCGTCGAGATCAACCAGCCAGCGCAGCACCTCGCCCGCGATGGCACGTGCCAGCGCCTTGTCCTCGAACTTGCGCACGTCACTGGTGGCTGCGCCAAAGGCGACGTCGAGCGTCTCGCCCCGGCGAAGAACTGCGTCGAGCAAGCGAAGCGCGGCCTTGCGCGCGTGGATTCCCTGAGGCTGTGCCATTTCTGCTGCGCCCCTACCCCCACTTGAAACCATGCGCCAGCCTGCGCATTTTACCCGCATGACCGAACGCGCGACCAAGCGGCCCGAGAAATTCGAAAAGCCCGAACACTGGAGCAGCGAACCGCCGCCCAAGCCGAAGAAGGGCGAGGTCGACGAGGACCTCAGCCCCACGCGCTACGGCGACTGGGTCAAGGACGGCATCGCGATAGATTTCTAGCCATGGTGAGGCCCGATCCACTCGAGGGACGCGAAGCTCCCCGCGACATTCGCTATATCCTGGCGACGATCGCTGGCGGCGGCGTCTTGGTCCTGGGCCTGATCATCATCTGGAATGTCGCCAATGGGGCAACGTTCGCGGGAAACGAAGGCCGGGACTTCTCCTTCGGCGAAAGGCTCGCGACCGGATTTTTCATCGCTTTGGTCGGCGCCGGTCTCTTGAGGCATGCTGCCAACGGCTTCAAGCGCCTCGACAGCGACGAATAGTTCAGCCGAGTTTCTTCAGCCTGATCCGCAGGCCGTCTTTCGGCTTGGGGATCGGCCAGGGCTGCCATTCGGGATCGCCGGCAGCCAGCTCGATCTCGTAGCGCGGCAGCATCTGGGCCAGCAGGATCTTCACCTGCATGTAGGCGAAGTGCAGGCCGAGGCACATGTGCGCGCCGCCGCCGAAGGGGACCCAGGCGTATTTGTGCCGCGCCTTTACCGCGTCGGGCGTGAAGTGCATCGGGTTGAAGCTGTCGGGCGTGTCCCAATGTTCCGCCATGTGGTGAACCATGTGGGCGTTGATGCCGACCGGCGTGCCGGCCGGGATCGTGTAGCCGCCATATTCGAAATCCTTCAGCGCGCGGCGCGGGGTCGAAGGGACCGGCGGCACCATGCGCAGCGCTTCCTTGAAGGCCATCTCCGACAGTTCGAGCTTGCCCAGGTCCTCGTAGGCGAGATCGCGCACCTTGCCCTTGGCATCGACGCCGCCGGTCACCGAAATGACTTCCTGCCGCAGCTTTTCCTGCCATTCGGGGTGCTTGGCGAGCAGCCAGATCAACGAGGTCGCCGAGCTGGTGATCGTGTCGTGCGCGGCCATCATCAGGAAGTTCATGTGGTCGACCACCTCGTCGACCGGCATCAGGCTGCCGTCTTCGTGCGTAGCCGTGGCGAACTGGCTGAACATGTCCTGCCCGCCGCCTTCCGCGCGGCGGCGATGCGTTTCCCTGGTGAAGTATTCGACGAGGAATTTGCGCCCGTCGACGCCCTTCTTCATCTGGGTGAAGGGCAGCGGCCTTCGCACCGGTGCGACGCTGGCCTGCACCATGTCGATGAAGGCAGTGTTGATCTTGTCGGCTTCTGGGCCCCATTCGATGCCGATGAAGCTGTCCGCTGCAAGATCGAGCGTCAGTTCCTTGATCGAGGGGTAGAAGCGCATCTCGCCCTCGCCCCACTGCTCCATGCGCTGGGCGATGCCGCGATTGAGGCTGCCCGAATAATGGCGCATCGGTTCAGGCTTGAATGCGATCGACAGCGCACGGCGGTCGGCCCGGTGATGGTCAAAATCAAGCAGCATCAGGCCGCGCGGGAACAGCTGGTCAAGGATCGGGCCCCAACCCTGTTCGCTGGAAAACAGCTTGCCGCGGTCGAACAGCATCAGCTCGTTCGCATCGGCGCCGATCAGGGCAACCTGCCAGCCGCCAAAGGCCCAGTTCTTGTAGACCGGCCCGTAGGTCTCGTACATCCGCCGGGCAAAGCCGTGCGGATCGGCCAGCATACGGAAGGTATTGCCGACAACCGGCCAGCCACCCTCGCCCGGAATATGATCGAGCGCGCCGTCCGGCAGGCGGTCGCTCCAGTGGGTGAACTCGACAGGCTTATGCTCGGCTAGCGTGGCCATGAAATAGGTTGCTCCTGACTACTTACTTCCTTGTAAGTAATCCCGGGACCTAAATCCAGCCCGACAATTCGCGCCGCAGTACGCTTTCCAGCATTGCAAGACCAGCGTCGGAGGCATTGAGGCAGGACAGGGCCGCAAAATGCGTTCCGCCGCCTTCGAGGAACTCGTCGCGCCCTTCCATGGCCAGCTCTTCCAGCGTTTCCAGGCAGTCGGCGGAAAAGCCCGGCGCAGCAATCGCGAGTCGCTTCGTGCCGGCAGCGGCCTCTTCCTTCAGCACGGTGTCCGTCGCCGGCTCCAGCCATTTTGCCGGACCGAAGCGCGACTGGAAACTGGTGCGGAACCGGAGGCCACGACCGGCCAGCCGTTCTTGAAGGAGGCGCGAGGTCTTCTGGCATTGGCAATGATAGGGGTCGCCCAATTCAAGCGTGCGCTGCGGCATGCCGTGGAAGCTGAGCACCAGCACTTCGGGCGCGAAATCGAGCGCGTCGAGCTGGCGGACAAGGTCGGCCTCCAGCGCATCGATATAGGCGGGATCGTCGTGATAGGGCGGCAGTGTGCGAATGGCGGGCTGCCAGCGCATCTTGCGCAGGGCATCGGCGGCCTTGTCCACCACCGTCGCCGTCGTCGCCCCGCTGTATTGCGGGTAGAGCGGGGCGAGCAGTATCCGGTCGCAGCCCGCGTCCATCAGCGCCTGCAACCGCTCGGCGATTGCAGGCTGGCCGTAGCGCATTGCATATTCGACCATCACGCCCTGCCCCAGCCGTTCCTGCATCGCCGCGGCCTGCGAGCGGGTGATCACGGCGAGCGGAGAGCCTTCGGGCGTCCAGACCTTGGCATAGGCTTTGGCACTGCGCTTGGGCCGCGTGTTGAGGATAATCCCGCGCAGTATCGGTTGCCAGACGATGTCGGGGATCTCGACCACGCGCTTGTCCGACAGGAATTCGCCGAGATAACGCTTCACCGGCCCGCGCTCGGGCGCATCGGGCGTGCCGAGATTGACGATAAGTACGCCGATCCGGCCCGATTTGACAGGCGGGTGATCGGCGGGAAGTTGCTGGTCCTGCCAGGTCACTGCGCGAACCTCATAAACCCTCCGAAAGAAGCGGGAGGCGGCGCAGGCGCAGGCCCGCCGCCGCAAACAATGCATTGCCGATGGCGGGCGCCGCCACCGCCACACCAAGTTCGCCGGGATCGAACGGTTCCGCGTCGCTGGCGATGAAATCGACCACGATTTCCGGACAATCGGCCAGTCGCGGCAGTTCCAAGGCGCGCAGGTTGCGCGGGACCGGATGGCCGCTTTCGTATTTCACCGAGGAGCCCAGCGCCAGCGACAGGCCGTAAACCAGCCCGCCCTCGATCTGCTGGCGGGCGATGTCGAGATTGACGATCCGCCCGATGTCGACTGCTGCGGTCAACTGCGTCACGCGCGCACCGCCCGGGCCCATGCCCGCCTGCGCCACGCAGGCGATGTGCCCTGCGGTCGCCGCGTCCTGCCCCATGCGCACCATCGCGATGCCCTGCCCGCTGCCGGAGCGCCCGCCGTCCCATTCGCCGAGGCGCGAGGCGCGGCGCAGGCATTCGGCCATGCGCGGCGCGCCGCCGAGAAGGGCCATGCGGTAGAGGAAGGGATCGCGCCGGGCTTCCACGGCCAGTTCGTCGATGAAGGTTTCGGTGAAGAAGGCAGTCAGCGCCTCGGCCCCACCGCGCATCCGCGTGACCGGCAGGCGGATGCTGGCCGGAACGTGGTCCACCGCGACTTCGCCGATACCATAGGGGGGAATCGCACCGGCGACCGCCAGCGCATCGGCCTTGCCGCGGCTTTCCTCGCGCGCGGCCTCGGGCGTCAGATTGTCGAACAGGCGGTGGCCCATCTCGCGCATGAAAGGCGGCGTGGTGATGCGCGCCCGCCAGGCGAGCGGCTGGCCTTCGCCGCCTAGGCTGGCCGCCATGTCCGCCGCTGCCGGAGCGCGCGGAGGCACGGCCTGAATATCCTGAACGCGCGACCAGGTGAGCTGGACCGGCCTGCCGATCTCGGCGGCGATCTGCGCGACCTCGATCGCGTGCTGCTTCTCGATCCGGGCATCGAAACTGCCGCCTGCCGCGACGGGATAGAGGACCACGTCCTCGGGCGAGATGCCGATCGCCTTCGCGGCCGCTTCGCGCGCGGCTGCCGGAGCCTGCGAGGCCATCCACAATTCGAGCCGCCCGTCGACCAGCCGCGCGGTTGCGCTGGCGGTTTCTAGCGGGACGTGGACGGCGGGCGCCACGTCATAGCGACGCTGGAGCGAGGGCTTGCCCAGCGCGGCGTCGGGATTGCCAAGCTCGAATATCCGCTCGCCAAGGTCGGCGCGCTGTTCGTGGGCGCGCTCTATTTCTGTATCGAGCACTGCCTGTTCGAGCGCGCCGGGACCGGTGAAATGGGCGCGCATCCGCGCCAGCGCCTGGTCGGCGATCCACCAGCTTTCGGCCACCGCCGCCAGCCAGCGCTTCGACTTCACCACGCCCACGAGCCCGCGCATTCCCGCCACCGCGCCCTCGTCGAAGCGGAACAGTTCGGGCAGGCCCACGGGCCCGTGGCGGATCGAGGCGAAGACCATGCCGGGCAGGCGGATATCGCCTGCGAACAAGTGGCTTCCGTCCACCTTCGATGGCAGGTCGATGCGCGGGAAAGCGGTCGGTGCATCGGCCTCGCCGAACACCGGGTCCTCGAAGGCAGCGACCGGCAGCAGCGGCGCAGGGTCCGGCGGGTCGAGTTCGCGCGCGTCATCGACCAGTTCGCCGAAACGCAATTGCCCACCAGTCGAATGGCGCACGAAACCGCCACTCACCTCGCACTCCTCGGCCGCGACGTCCCAGCGGTCTGCCGCCACGCGCACCAGCATATCACGCGCACTGGCGGCCGCGGCACGCAAGGGCGCCTCGTAAGCGGCAAGCGAGGTTCCGCCGACGGTTGCGCCGAACGCCGTTGCGCCGGCGAAGCGCTCGACCAGCCAGTCGTCGGGTTCGCCTGCAAGCGAGGGGAAGTTGGCCCACAGCGGCGCCCATTGCGCGGCCAGGGGCAGGTTGGGGAAATGGCCAGAAGGCGAAACCGGCTCTGCCCCGACCTGCCGCCAGTCCGCGCCCAGTTCCACTGCCGCGATTTGCGCGAGCAGCGTGGTGATGCCCTGCCCCATCTCGAGCTGCGGGATAGCGACCGTGACCACGCTGTCGCGTCCGATGGTCAGCCAGCCGCCGAATTCAGCCTCTCCATCTCCGGGCACCAGCGAAGTCGGGTAGCTGCGTGGCCAGAGCGTCCATGCCAGCAGCAGGCCGCCGCCCGCCGCCGCGCCGACCAGCAATTGCCGGCGCGAGACGTCGGGCAGTTTCACCCGGCCAGCGGCTTCGGTCAGCTTCTTGCGGAAATCCATGCCGCCAGCTTTCCGGCAATCGAGAGGAAGGGTTCGGCCTGCGCGCTGTCGCCCGCCGCCGGAGGTTCGCCTGCATCGCTGCCTTGGCGGATCGCCAGGTCGAGCGGGATGCGGCCCAGGAAGGGCAGCTCCAGCCGCTGTGCCGCTGCTTCCACACCGCCCTTGCCGAAGGGATCGGAAACCTCGCCGCAATGCGGGCAGGCATAGCCGGCCATGTTCTCGACCAGCCCGATCACGGGCACCGCTGCCGCATCGAAGAACTGCCCGGCGCGCGCCGCGTCGATCAGCGCCAGATCCTGCGGTGTCGAGACGAGGATCGCGCCCGCCGGCTTGTATTTCTGCACCATCGTCAGCTGCACGTCGCCCGTGCCCGGCGGCAGGTCGATGAGGATCACATCCTCTGCGTCCCAATGCGCATCGATCATCTGCGCCAGCGCATTGCCGACCATCGGGCCGCGCCATGCGATGGCGCGGCCGGGCGCGACCAGCTGGCCCATCGAGAGCATGCGCACGCCGAATTTCGTCTCCACCGGGATCATCCGGTTGTCGCGGGCATCGGGCTTGGCATCCTCCGCATCGAAGATGACCTGCTGCGAGGGGCCATAGACATCGGCATCGACCAAGCCGGTGCGAATGCCCTGCCGGGCGAGCGCGATGGCGAGATTGGCGGTAAGCGTCGACTTGCCCACGCCGCCCTTGCCCGATCCGATCGCGATGAGCGTGGGCGCCTTGCGCTCTGCCGTCATGACGACGCGCACGTCGTTCACGTCGCTGCGAGCGGACAGCCGCGCGGTTATGTCACGCTCGATTGCGGCGCGTTCGGCTTCGCCGAGGCCGGCCGCATCGAACACGATCAGCGCGCGCCCGTCCTTCAGCGTCGCTGCGCTGACACGTCCGGCAAATTCGGGTGGAAGATCGTCGGTAATTTCGCTCGTCGCCATGCTGAGCGCTGCTGTAGCATCGAAATCCGCACCGCAACCCCTGTTTTTCCGCCAAACCCTTCCTATAAGACATTCATGAGAATTCTGGACGGATTTGGACGGAGGATCGGCCTCGCAATGGCTGGCGGAAAGAACCCCTGGGGTAGCGGGGGCAGTTCATCGGGAGACGGTGGCGACAAGGACGAGCCCGAGGCAAGCAAGCCCAAGGGCCCCAAGAACCCGTGGCTGCCGCCCGGCAGCGGCGGCGACCGTCGCGGTCCCAATATCGAAGACATCTTCAAGAGCCGCGGGCCCGAAGGCCCGCGCCGCACCGGCGGACCAGGCGGTCCCGGCTTCCGGATGCCCCAGCGCCCCGGCGGCAAGAGCTGGTTCCCCGTGGCAGTGGCCGGCATCGTCGGGCTCGGCCTGCTTGCGACCAGCGTCCACCTGATCGGCCCGCAGCAGGAAGCCGTGGTCAAGACGCTGGGCAATTACACTCGCCCAATGACCCCGGGCCTCAACTTCTCGCTGCCCTTCCCGATCGAGACGGTCGACGTGGAAGACGTGCAGGGCGTGCGTATCGTGCGTGTTCCCGGCTCAAACCAGCAGGTGAAGCTGATCCTGACGGGCGATCAGAACCTCGTGGACCTCAGCTTCATCGTGCGCTGGAACATCTCCGACCTGGAAGACTTCAAGTTCCGCCTCGTCGACCCCGTGGAAACGGTCAACGACGTGGCCGAGGCCGCGATGCGCGCCGCGGTTGCCGAAACCGAACTGGACGAGACATTCTCGGGCCAGGGCCGTGCGGCGATCGAACAGGAAGTGCGCGAGCGGATGCAGCGCACGCTCGACGGCTACCAAGCCGGTGTGCGCGTGCTCGGCGTCGAAATCGAAAAGGCAGACCCGCCGTCCGACGTGGTCGAGGCCTTCCGCGACGTGCAGGTCGCCGAACAGCAGGCCGATGCCGCGCGCAACAAGGCCCGCGGTGAAGCGCAGCAGGTGCTTGCACAGGCGCAGGGTGAGGCGGAAGCCTTCGACAAGGTCTACGAACAGTACCGCCTTGCGCCCGAAGTGACGCGCCAGCGCCTCTATTACGAAACCATGGAGCGGGTACTCTCGAAGACGCCCAAGACCGTGGTCGAAACCAACAATGTGACGCCCTACCTGCCGCTGCCGGAAATCCGGCGCCGCGCCCAGGAAGCGCCGCAGGCGAACACCGTGACCACGCAGGAGGGCCAGTAACATGGCCATGAACATGCAGCAGATCTGGGAAGATCATAAGGCGACCGTCGCCGCCCTTGGCCTCGCGGTGGTGGCATTCATGCTGAGCGCCTTCGTCGTGCCCGAAGAAGAGCAGGTCGTGATTGTCAGGACCGGTGAACCGGTCGGCACGATCAATACGCCCAGCGGCAACCTGAAGGCCGGCCTCCATTTCCGCTGGCCCTTCATCGACAAGGTGGTGCGCATCGAAAAACGCCTCCTCGACCTCGAGATGAGCGACGAGGAAGTGCTTTCGAACGACCAGCAGCGCCTGCTCGTCAACGCCTATGCCCGTTTCCGCATCACCGATCCGGTGACGATGGTGGAACGCGCCGGTTCGACCGATGGCGTGCGCAATGCCCTGCAGCCGATCCTGAACTCGGTCCTGCGCCAGGAACTGGGCCGCCGCACCTTCCAGTCGATGCTGACCGCGGAACGCGGCGATGCGCTCGCCAATGTGCGCGCCAATCTCGACCGGCAGGCCCGCCAGTACGGCGCGGAAGTGGTGGACGTGAAGATCACCCGCACCGACCTACCCGAAGCGCCGCTGCAGTCGGCTTTCCGCCGGATGGAATCGGACCGCGAGCGCGAAGCGCGCACGATCCGCGCACAGGGGGCCCGCGATGCCCGCATCATCCGTGCAGAAGCCGACGCGGAAGCTGCGCGCATCTACGCCGAAAGCTTCGGCAAGGACGCGGGCTTCTACGACTTCTACCGCGCGATGCAGAGCTATGATGCGACTTTCGCACCCGGCAATGGGAATGCGGAAAGCAACATCATCCTGTCGCCGGACAACGAGTACCTGCGGCAATTCCGCGGGCGGCGTTGACGGTTCGTCGAACGCGTCACACCGCGTTCAACGGGCATTCAGCGCCTCTTGGCAGTCTCGCCAGCAGGAACCGCCTGCACAGGTCCCGCATAAAAGCGGTGTGATCTGCGTGCAGACACAGACGAAGAGGAAATGAAGGACGTGAAGCCAGTGCGATATGCATATTCCGTAACCGCCGCCCTGCTTGCCGGAGGCGCCGCTCTTTCCCTCGCCGGATACCCCGCCGGAGCGCAGGTCGCCCAGAACGACGATTCCCACATGGCCCGCGTGGTCCCGCGTGCCGGGGCACCCGAAAGCTTCGCCGATCTGACGGCCCAGCTGCAGCCCGCCGTGGTGAACATCTCCACCCGCCAGCGGATCGAGATTTCCAACGGCAATGGCGGCAATCCCTTTGCCGGCACGCCATTCGAAGACCTGTTCAACCGCCGCAACGGCGGCCAGCAGCCGCAGGAACCGCAGTACCGCGAAGGCCAGTCGCTGGGTTCGGGCTTCTTCATTTCGGCCGACGGTTATGTCGTGACCAACAACCACGTCGTCAGCCCTTCGGGCCGCGGCACGGTCGAGGAGATCACCGTCACCCTGCCCGACGGCACCGAATACGAGGCGGAACTGGTCGGCACCGACGCCCAGTCCGACCTTGCCGTACTCAAGGTCAGCCGCAGCCAGCCCTTCCCCTTCGTGAAGTTCGGCGATTCGAGCCAGGCGCGCGTGGGTGACTGGGTCGTCGCCATCGGCAATCCCTTCGGCCTTGGCGGCACGGTGACCAGTGGCATCGTCTCCAGCGTGCTGCGCAACACCGGCGCGGGTGCATACGACCGCTACATCCAGACCGATGCGGCCATCAACCGCGGCAATTCGGGCGGCCCGCTGTTCGACATGCAAGGCAATGTCATCGGCATTAACAACGCGATCTACTCGCCTTCGGGCGGCAGCGTGGGCATCGGTTTCGCAATTCCCGCAGAAACCGCCGCACCCATCGTCGACAAGCTGCGCCGCGGCGTGGAAATCGAACGCGGCTATCTCGGCATCCAGATCCAGCCGGTGACCGAAGACGTCGCCGCATCGCTCGGCCTCCAGCGGAATCGCGGCGAGTTCGTGCAGTCGGTCCAGGCCGGCCAGCCGGCCGAACGCGCCGGCCTGCAGCCGGGTGACATCGTGCTCAAGGTCAATGGCCGAGACGTGACGCCCGACCAGACGCTGTCCTATCTCGTCGCCAATATCTCGCCGGGCACGACCATCCCGCTCGATGTCGTGCGCGATGGCGAACGCCGCCGCATCAACGTCACCGTGGGCAAGCGTCCGACCGAAGAGGAACTGCGCCAGAGCCAGATGTTCGACCCCGATGCCGAACAGGAAGACGACATGGCGCCGAGCGACAATGCGGTGATTGAGGAACGCCTCGGCTTGCAGGTGCTCGAACTGACGCCGCAGATTGCCCGCCAGCTGGGCGCTGGCGCCGATACGCGCGGCGTGGTGATCGCCTCGGTCAACCGCAACTCGGATGCGGCGCGCAAGGGCCTGCAGCGCGGCGACATCATCCTGTCCGCGAACTATCGCCCGCTGACCGCCGTTACCGACCTCGAGACGGCTGTCCGCGGTGCGCAGGCCGACAACCGCGAGGCCGTCCTGCTGCGCGTCCAGCGCCGCGGTCGCCCGGCCCAGTACGTGGCGGTTCGCCTGATGCGCTGAACGCACTCGGCAAGGCTGCAAACGAAAAGCCCTCCCGGTTCGCGCCGGGAGGGCTTTTTCTTTGCTCGAAAGCGCTGCCTACTGGCGGGGGCGTTCGGGCTGGCGCTGTTCGTTGCGCCCCGTAGCCCGGTCGAGGAAGTCGTCCCCGATGGCTTGCGGTGCGCCATCCGCCCCGCGCCCCGGCTGCCCGCGCACGGGCGGCTGCTCGCGCAGCGGGGGCCGCGTGGGATCGGTCGGGACCGGTTGCGGACGTTCGCCGTCCACCGGGAAGGGTAGCTGCCCGTCGGGCCCCTCTGGCGCACGACCAGGCTCGATCAGATTGCCCTGCTCGTCGATGTAGTAATAGTCGTCCGGGCTTCCGAAAAAGTACTCGTCATCTTCCTCAAGCTGCCATTCGGGCAGCTTGAGTTCGGTATCGAATTCCTCGACCGGGCGGTCCTTCACCGCATAGCGCATGAAGGCAGCGAAGGCCTTGGCCGGGGCGGCACCGCCCTGTAGCCCGCCGACGCGCTTGTTGTCGTCGCGGCCCATCCACACGCCGGTGGTGATGCCGGACGAGAAGCCGACGAAATAGCCGTCCTTGTTGGAACTGGTGGTGCCCGTCTTGCCGGCCACCGGGCGCCCAATCTGCGCGGCGCGGCCCGTGCCGGTCTGGACGGCCGCCTGCAACAGGTCGGTCATGCCCGCCGCCACGTGGTCGGGCACGAGCTGCGTGCTGCGCGACTTCTTGTGCTCGTAAAGCGTCTCCCCATCGGAAGTCGTCACCTTGACGATGCCATAGGGTTCGACCGAAGCCCCTTTGTTCGAAACCGCGGCAAAGGCACGGGTCATGTCGAGCAGGCGGACCTCGTTCGAGCCGAGCACCATGGCCGGATAGGTGTTGATCGGCGTGCTGATGCCGAAACGGCGCGCCATCGACGCGACCGAGCCGAATCCGACCTCGTTGCCCAGCTGCGCGGCCACGGTATTGACCGAATAGGCAAAAGCCGTGCGCAGGTCCGTCTCGCCGATATTGCGTCCCGTGGAGTTGCGCGGGCTCCACCCGCCGATGGTAACCGGCGTGTCCACCACCCGGTCTTCCGGCGTGTAACCGGCTTCCAGCGCGGCAAGATAGACGAACAGCTTCCAGCTCGATCCCGGCTGGCGCAGCGCATTGGTCGCGCGGTTGTAATTCGTCTCGACGTAATCGGTGCCGCCCACCAGCGCGAGGATCGCGCCATCGCGGTCGACGCTGACCAGCGCGCCTTGCGAGCCTTCGGGCACGTTCGACTGGACTGCGGCGGTGGCTGCGCGCTGCATTCCGACATCGAGCGTGGTCCAGACCTCGATCGGCTCGAACGTCTCGGGCAGCAGCAGGTCGAGCTGCGGCAGCGCCCAGTCGGTGAAGTAGCGCACCGAGTTCTGTGCGGCCTCTTCCTTCAGCCGGACTTCCGAAGGATCGACCGTGGCGTCCTGCGGGATGAAGTTCTGTTCCTTCATCAGGCGCAGCACCACGCTGGCGCGGCCCACGGCGGCATCGACATCGGCGGTGGGCGAATAGCGGCTGGGTGCCTTCACCAGGCCCGCGATAATTGCCGCCTCGCCGACCGAGAGTTCGTTGGCAGGGTGGCTGAAGAACTTCCGGCTGGCCGAATCGATGCCGTAGGCACCGCCGCCGAAATAGACCTTGTTAAGGTAGAGCTCGAGGATTTGCTCCTTGGAGAACTTCCATTCCAGCGCCATCGCCAGCACCGCTTCGCGCAGCTTGCGGTCGAGCGAGCGGTTGGAATTCAGGAACACGTTGCGCGCCAGCTGCTGGGTGATGGTCGAGGTCGCACCGAGCCGGTCCTCCCCCGTAGCCCAGACATAGACGGCGCGCGTCAGGCCGTAAGGATCGACCCCGGGATGCGAATAGAACCGCCGGTCCTCGACCGCGATCATCGCGTCCTTCATGACCTGCGGGATCTCGTCATGCGACAGCCACTTGCCGTAGCTCGGCCCGAGTTCAACGATCTCGGTCCCGTCGCGGGCGCGCACGACGATGGTCTGCGCGTTCTGCGTGGCTTTCAGCTGGTAAAAGCTGGGCAGCGAACGGGCGGCAAATCCGACCGCGATGGCGAGGAAGAGCGCACCGAGGAGCGCCAGCGCGGCACCCCAGACGAAGAGCCTTTTGGTCCAACGCCAGAACCGGCCGGGTTCGCGTTGACCGTCGGCCTCGGCGCGCTGGGCCCGCTGTGCTCGAGCGGCCTTCTTGCGCCGGCTGCCTCTCTTATCCATTCTTCGCAAAATCCCTCATGCGGCCTGGCAGTGCCCTATAGATGCCACAATCTCGCATGGCGAGCCTCAACCCCCGCTGAACGCCCCGAAACGCCCCCTCAGTCCTCCGGCTCGAAATCGAGCGCGGCGGAATTGATACAATAGCGCAGGCCCGTCGGGCCGGGGCCATCGGGAAAGACATGGCCGAGGTGGCCGTCGCATTTCGAACAGACGACCTCGGTGCGAATCATCCCGTGGCTGGTGTCGCGATGCTCTTCGACCGCCGCGCCATCCGCGGGCGCGCTGAAGGCGGGCCATCCGCAGCCGCTGTCGAATTTCTCGTCGCTTTCGAACAGGAGCTGGCCGCAGGCAGCACAGTGGTATTCGCCTGCCTGCCTGTTCTTGTCGTATTTGCCGGTGAAGGCCCGCTCCGTGCCTTTCTCGCGCAGGATATGGTACTGTTCGGGGGTGAGCGTTTCGCGCCATTCGGCCTCGCTCTTGATCAGCTTGTCACTCACGCATTGTCCTTTCGGCTGGCCTACCCATATAGGTGCAACAGGAGGCGATGCACGCGGTTCCTGACCCGGGCAGCATGTCATGCGACGATGTGCTTGACGATTCGGGCCCTCACCGCTAAGTGCGCCGCTTTCCGGCGGGCATCCGCCTCTTTCGACACGACCAGACAAGATTTCCGCCGCCCGTAACGTGCGGCCCGACCGAGGACAGACATGGCCAATACGCCGCAAGCCAAGAAGCGCATCCGCCGCAACGACAAGCGCGCCGAGATCAACGGTGCCCGCATGAGCCGCATCCGCAACTTCGTGAAGAAGGTCGAACTGGCCATCGAAGGCGGCGACAAGGAAACGGCCAAGACCGCCCTGCTCAACGCGCAGCCGGAAATGGCTCGCGGCGTTGCTCGCGGCGTCATGCACAAGAACACCGCGGCTCGTAAGATGAGCCGCCTGTCGAAGCGCGTCGCAGCGCTCTGATTCGGCCTCCGGCGGCAACGCCGGACCACGGAATCGACAAGGGGTCGACACGTCAGGTGTCGGCCCCTTTGACATATCCGGCACACTGTTGTCGCAATTCGTTGCCGCACCGTCTCCGGCCCGCAATCAAAACCCAGCGTTTCCAACGATTCGCATCCTGTGAATGTTCACATTGACGGAAAAACAGGGGTTTGAACGGCGGCCTGCGGGGTTCAGCGAGTCAACAAGTTTATTTCAGATTTTTTGCACTTATCCCCCTTGCGACTCATCGCCGCGGCGACTTATCAAATAGCTCTGCTCGGGGGGGACAGCCCGAGTTTTCACATCGATGGCCAATTGGGGGGAGTGCCCGGGAATCCTGCGATTCCGGGCAACGGCGGAGCCGTGCCGTCCGCCCACGCCGAATAAAAAGCACACCCGGTCGCCAAGGCCGGGCACCGGGGGTTGAATTCACTATGGTCAAGACGGGTGACCTTGCGAACAAGCGGAAGGCAAAAGACGAAATGGAGGATCTGGAGGCGGTAAACCTGGCAGCCGATTGGGCTGACATCAGCCAGGGGCTCCGCAAGGATCTCGGCCATCAACTGCACAGCCAGTGGATCAAACCGATCCAGCTCGGCAAGATCGATCCGGAAACGGGTACGCTGGACCTGTTCCTGCCGACCGAATTCAGCGCCAACTGGGTCAAGGACCGCTTTGCCGACCGGCTCAGCCTGGCATGGAAGATCGCCCGCAGCGAAGTGCGCCGCGTAGCCATCTCGGTCCATCCGGGTCGCCGCCAGGTCGCCGACCTGCGCCTGCACGGCGACGGCCGTCGCCCGGCCAACGATGGCGATCATTCGATGATGGCGATCGGCGCGGACACGCTGGGCGACCAGGGCTTCACCTCCTCGGTGGGCCTCGACGCCTCGCTCAGCTTCGCTGCCTTCGTGACGGGCGAAGCCAACGTGCTTGCCTTCAACGCCGCGCAGCGCATGGCCGCGACCGAAAAGCCGCAGTTCTCGCCGCTCTATCTCAAGGCCGCTACCGGCCAGGGCAAGACGCACCTGCTGCATGCCATCGGCCATGCTTTCCTGAAGGCCCACACGCGCAGCCGCATCTTCTACTGCAGTGCCGAACGCTTCATGGTCGAATTCGTCCAGGCGCTGAAGGCCAACCGGATGATCGAATTCAAGGCGCGCCTGCGCAGCTTCGACCTGCTGCTGGTGGACGACATCCAGTTCATCATCGGCAAGGCGTCGGCACAGGAAGAACTGCTCTACACGATCGATGCGCTGCTGGCCGAAGGCAAGCGCCTTGTGTTCGCAGCCGACCGTGCGCCGCAGGCGCTCGACGGGGTGGAACCGCGCCTCCTCTCGCGCCTGTCGATGGGCCTCGTCGCGGACATCCAGCCCGCCGACATCGAGCTGCGCAAGAAGATCCTGCACTCCAAGCTAAGCAAGTTCGCCCCGCTCGCCGTGCCGGAAGACGTGATCGAATTCCTCGCCCGCACCATCACGCGCAATGTGCGCGAGCTGGTCGGCGGCCTCAACAAGCTGATCGCCTATGCGCAGCTGACCGGCCAGGAAGTCTCGCTCCAGCTCGCCGAAGAACAGCTGACCGACATCCTGTCGGCCAACCGCCGCCGGATCACGATCGACGAGATCCAGCGCACGGTCTGCCAATTCTATCGCATCGACCGTAGCGAGATGTCGTCCAAGCGCCGTGCGCGCGCGGTCGTCCGCCCGCGCCAGGTCGCGATGTATCTTTCCAAGGTGCTGACCCCGCGCAGCTATCCCGAAATCGGGCGTAAGTTCGGCGGCCGCGATCACTCCACCGTGATCCATGCCGTCCGCCTGATCGAGGACCTGCGCGAACGTGACGCCGACATGGACGGCGATGTGCGCAGCCTGCTGCGCCAGCTGGAGAGCTGATTTTTTCCTGACCCTTCGGATCGCGCCCCGGGCATGGAAAAGCTGACGATCGACGGGCCTGTCGCAGAGGCCTGTCGACAGTCCCTCCACATGCTGCCAACAGGCCTTCCATGAGCCTGTCCCCAGAAGCCAACCGGCCGAGTGCCGTGGGCTACGACCTTCCAGCCAGCCTGTTTGCCGCGATGCTGCGCGGCGTGCGCCATCGCTGCCCGCGCTGCGGCGAAGGCAAGCTTTTCCGCCGCTGGCTGAAGCCGGTCGACACGTGCTCTGCCTGTTCGCTCGACATCTCGGGCCAGCGGGCCGACGATCTTCCCGCCTACATCGGTATTTTCGTGACCGGCCACCTGCTCGCGCCGGTGATCATCGCGCTGGTGACGAAGTGGGAGCTGGGCGCGGTTGCCCTCCTCGCCATCATCATTCCGCTGGCAATCGTGATGCTGGTCGCGCTGCTCCAGCCTTCCAAGGGCGCGGTGATCGGCCTCCAGTGGTGGAACGGCATGCACGGCTTCCGCAAGGAACGCTTGTCGGAAGGTGACGGAGCCGAGCGATGAGCCTGCCCGAAAACCGGCTGGAGCGATTCGCGCGCCATATCGTGCTCCCCGAGATCGGCGGCGCCGGACAGGTGGCCCTTGCGCAAAAGCATCTCGTGCTGGTCGGGCTTGGCGGGATCGGCTCGCCCGCGTTGCAATATCTGGCCGCGGCGGGGATCGGGAAGCTGACCCTGGTCGATGATGACAAGGTCGATGCCAGCAACCTCCAGCGCCAGACGCTCTACAATGAACGCGATATCGGCTTCGGCAAGGCGACCTGCGCCAAGCGCTGGGTGAAGCTGTTCGACCCGGCGCTCGACGTCGAGATCAGCGACCGCCGGATCGATGCCGAGAACGTCGACGCCCTTGTCGCATGCGCGGATCTCGTGCTCGACGGGACGGACAATTTCGCCACCCGTCTCGCCGTGTCGGATGCCTGCGTGCGCGCCGGCGTTCCGCTGCTGTCGGCTGCCGTGGGCCGGTTCCAGGGACAGGTCGGAGCCTTTGCCGGGCACCTCGACGAAGAGGCCTGCTATCGCTGTTTCGTGGGCGATGCCTTCGACGCGGAAGATTGCGACACCTGCGCCGAAGACGGAATGCTGGGCGCCATGGCCGGCTGGGTGGCGACCTTTGCCGCGATGCAGGCCGTACGTATCCTGCTAGACGGGACGAGCGCCTTCGGCCGTTCCGACTGGAGCAAGGTCTATTTGCTCGACGGCCTCAGTCCAGCGACCAGGGCTTTTTCGATCGCGAAGGATCCGGCCTGCAATGGATGCGCGAGCCGTTAGCACTTTCCTCGCAGATGCGGCCCAGCCGGTCGCGGCCCGGTTCGGGCGCATCGAGCCAGTAGAACAGGAATGCCGCGAGCAGGACTCCGCCTGCCACCAGCGCCTTCAGTCCCAGCACCGCGCAGCCGCCGCTCACTCCGGCCCCGGTGTAATCCTGCCGGGCGAGGCTGTCCTCGACACCCCTTTTCGCGCTGAAGAAGGCCGTTCCGCCGACCGCGATCAGGACGATCGGCGTCGCGAACAACAGCACCAGCGTATAGAAGATCATGTCGCCGGAAATGCGGCATTCGTGGCAGAAGAGTAGCAGGCTCGCCCAGTACCACGCGACATAGGCATAGGGCAGGACCAGCAGCAAGCAGGCGATGAGTGCGCGGCGTGACATTCCTGCTTGCTAGCGCAGTGGCCTAAAGATTTCGAACCTCCCCCAGATGCGACAGTGGGCCGGGACGCGCCTCTCGGCGGCGTATCCCGGCCCACGCACCCCCGCGGTGTCGCAGTGCCGCGGGAAAGCCGGTCAGTCTCCGCGGCGCAGGAACCACTCGCTGGTCAGAACTTCCAGGCGGCGGTCGTCCATGTACCAGGCGTCGGTCGCCTCGTCATAGACGCAGGGAAACGCACGGACGAGCAGGCCCGCAACCTCGCCGATATTGGAGAAAGTATTGGGGAAGCGCTGAAGCAAGCTCGGCCGGTCCTCAACGCTGAAGCGCGCGCTCGCCGCTTCGCACTGTCCACGCGTGTCATATGCAGTGTCGAGGTTGAGAATGTGGTTGGCCGAAGCCGGTGCGGGAAGCACCACCAGCGCCACAGTGGCCGCAAGAAGCAGTCTCTTCATTTCGCTCTCCTCTTGTTTCAAGCGAACGGCGGATTGCCGCTGAGAGAAGCTTATCGTGTCATCTGGCCGAACCCATGATGGGAGGCTGATGCTTTGCCGATGATTTGGCGAAGGAAGACCGATGGGCGAAACAGGCCTTTTGAACCAGTGCCTTAGCTGCCCAGAATTTCGCTAACCCAATGCGGAACGAGGTCGCCGGCGCGGCCCTGGCGCGATTCGTGAAACCAGTGCGAGCCTTCGCTGCGGTCGAGGTTGAGTTCGAGGGTTCGGGCGCCGAGATCGCGGGCATCGCGCACGAAGCCGGCGGCAGGATAGACCGCGCCGCTGGTGCCGATCGACACGAACAGGTTAGCCTGGCGCAGCGCGGCATAGATGCGGTCCATCTGGTAAGGCATCTCGCCGAACCACACGACGTCGGGGCGCAGGGAATGCGCCTCGCAGGTCGGGCAGGCGGGCCGGTCGACCAGCGGCCCGGTCCAGCGGTGCCGCCGCTCGCAGACGGGGCACAGGGCGCTCAGCAGTTCACCGTGCATGTGCAGCACGCGGCTTGCGCCTGCACGTTCGTGCAGGTCGTCGACATTCTGCGTGACGATGAGCAGCTCTCCGCCCCACTCCGCATCAAGCCGGGCAAGCGCCTCGTGCGCGGCGTTGGGCGCGACCTCCTGCACTGCGGCGCGCCGGGCATCGTAGAAGCGCTGGACCAGTTCAGGATCGCGGGCAAAGCCTTCGGGCGTCGCCACATCCTCGACCCGGTGCCTCTCCCACAGGCCGCCCGCCGAGCGGAAGGTGTCGATCCCGCTTTCGGCGGAAATCCCGGCGCCGGTCAGGACGACGATGTTGCGCAGAGCGACCATAGGTTCCATGAACACGGAAACCCAAGGAGGGGCAATGCCAAGTTTCGGGATTATCGGCAGCAAGGGCGCGATGGGCGAAGCGCTGCACCGCGTGGTGGACGCTTCCGGCCATGAGTGGGCGGGCGGCGTGGACAAGGGCGGCGATGTGGCGGGGCTGGCCGATGCGTCCGACGCGCTGATCGATTTCTCTGCCCCTGGCGCGCTGCAGACGAACCTGCACGCGGCCGTCGGTGCGGGCATCCCCATCGTTATCGGCACCACCGGCCTCGAAGACCAGCACCACGCCGCCATCGACAGCGCAGCCCGCGCGGTGCCCGTGCTGCAGACCGGGAACACCTCGCTCGGCGTGACCCTGCTCGCCCACCTCGTACGCGAAGCGGCGCAAAGGCTGGGGGACGACTGGGACATCGAAATCGTCGAGATGCATCACCGCCGCAAGGTCGATGCCCCTTCGGGCACCGCCCTGCTGCTCGGCCAGGCGGCTGCGCAGGGCCGCGGGATCGACCTTGCCGCCAACCGCGAAAGCGGGCGCGACGGGCATACCGGCGCAAGGGCTCGCGGAGTGATCGGCTTCGCTGCCCTGCGCGGCGGGACGGTGGCCGGCGAACACAGCGTCATCCTCGCCGGCGAAGAAGAGCGGCTGACTCTCTCGCACAGCGCGGAAAACCGTGCCATCTTCGCACGGGGCGCGCTGAAGGCGGCCGAATGGCTGCTGGGGCGCGATCCGGGACGATACACGATGGAGGACGTGCTCGAACTCTAGCGGGCAGGCGATGATGGCGGGGCTGAGGACATTCTTGCACGAACAGCTCTTCGTCGGCGCGCATCCCGACGGGCGGCTAACAGTGCTCAACCGCCTGCTGATCCTCACTATCCTGCTGGCTGTCATCACTGCGGCGCTGGCGACAGAGCCGAGCCTGCCGGCCGAATGGCACACCGCCCTGCTGCGCACCGAAGTGGTTTTCGGCTTTATTTTCCTGCTTGAATATCTCGCCCGCATCTATGCCGCCGCGGAACAGCCGGGTAGCGGAAGCAGCTGGGCCAAGCGCTGGCACTTCATCCGTTCGCCGATCGGCCTGATCGACCTGTTCGTGGTCGTGACAACACTTGCTCCGCTGATGGTCGCCGATGCCGCGATCCTGCGTACCTTCCGCCTGCTGCGGGTCTTCGCCGTCGCCAAGTTCGGGCGCTTCTCCTACGCGGTGAAGGAATTGTGGGGGGCAGTGGTCGACCGAGTGGACGACCTCATCATCACTGCCGCCGTTGCGTTCGTGCTGGTACTGTTCGGCGCGACCGCGCTCTACATCGTTGAAGGGGACATCCAGCCCGACACCTTCGGATCGATCCCGCGCGCGCTCTACTGGGCGACCATCACTCTGACCACGGTCGGCTATGGCGACGTGACCCCGATCACTCCGCTCGGCAAGTTCTTCGCTGCCGGGCTGGCCATGTCGGGGATCGCCTTCGTCGCAATGCCAACAGGGATAATCGTGGCCGCGTTTTCGGATGCCATGCAGCGCCGCCGCGATCACCTGATCGAGGACATGCGCAAGCATCTCGAGGAACTCGATATCGAGGACGACAAGATCGAGGCCAAGATCGCCGCGCTCGAACGCGGACGGGGGCCGCGCCGCTGACAGCATGACAAAAGACCAGATCTTCGAGTTCTTCCGCCGCCTGGCGGAGGACAATCCCTCGCCCGAAACCGAGCTCGAATACGGCAATTGCTACCAGCTGGTGGTGGCCGTCGCCCTGTCCGCGCAGGCGACCGACGTCGGCGTTAACAAGGCCACTCGCGCGCTGTTTCACGAGGTCACAACGCCTGCACAAATGATTGAACTGGGCGAGGACGGCCTCAAGGAGCACATCAAGACCATCGGCCTGTTCAATTCCAAGGCGAAAAACGTCATCGCGCTGAGCCAGCTGCTGGTCGACGAATACGGCGGCGAGGTACCCGACACGCGCGAAGATCTGGTCCGCCTGCCCGGCGTCGGGCGCAAGACTGCCAATGTCGTGCTCAATTGCTGGTTCGGACAGGAAACCTTCGCGGTCGATACGCACATCTTCCGCGTCGGCAATCGCACCGGCCTCGCCAAGGGGAAGACCCCTGACCATGTCGAGGCCAAGCTGGAAAAGCGCGTGCCCCAGCCCTTCCGACTCGGCGCGCATCACTGGCTGATCTTGCATGGCCGCTATGTCTGCAAGGCGAGAACGCCCGAGTGCTGGCGGTGCAAGGTGGCGGATCTGTGCAGCTACCGGAAGAAGGTGCTGGAGAAGCCTAAGGGGCGCTAGGCGCGCTTTCTCCAGAACCTCCAGCGCTGGATTTGCATTGCACATCCCCAAAGCACTAAGGAGAGGATCGTCAGGATCACAAGGTGAAACATCACCCCCGCAACCAAATGCCACCACGGGCTGGCGGTGCTTACGGTGATGTCGAACCAGCCCGATACGATCAGAGGTTTGCCAAACGCAGCGCTCACGAGCCGCCAGATAGAAACGGTAACCTGCAGCGCCACCAGTGGACCGCCTAGAAGCGCCCAGAATATGTCGCTTCGCGTCGGTCGGCCGTCCACAAGCAGTTCTTCTTCCGTGAGCAAGTACTTCGCGGTCAGCTTAGACATCGTCCGCCGACTTCATCTCGACCGTATCAATCTCGCCCGTCATCACGGCCACAGTCGTCGCCACCGCAGCATCGCCGCTCACGTTGGTGGTGGTGCGCATCATGTCCATGATCCGGTCGACACCGGCGACGAAGGCGATCGTTTCCAGCGGCACGCCGACCGCACCGAAGACCAGTGCCATCATGATGAGGCCAGCCCCCGGAATGCCCGCCGCGCCGACCGCGCCGAGCGTCGCCAGGATCGAGATCAGGAAATACTGGCCCAGCGTCAGGTCGACGCCGAAGATCTGCGCGCCGAACAGCGTGGCAAGGCCGAGATACATCGCCGTGCCGTTCATGTTCACCGTCGCGCCGAGGCTGATGACGAAGGCCGCGACCGAATTCGACACGCCGAGGTTGCGCTCCGCACAGCGCAGCGTGACGGGCAGCGTGGCGTTGGACGAGGCAGTCGAATAGCTCACCGCCATCGCGTCGATGATGCCGCGGAAGAAGTCCCGCACGGGCAGCTTGGCGAGGAACTTGATCATCGCCGAATACATCACGAAAATGATCAGCAGGCAGCCCGCGTAATTGAGCGCCACCAGCTTCGCGAGGCTGAGCAGGGCGTCCAAGCCGAGCGTGCCGGCGACCCAGGCCATCAGCGCGAAGACGCCGAAGGGGGTGAGTTCCATCACCACCATCGTCACCTTCTGCATGACGACTGCGCCGCTATCGAAGATCTTCTGGACCGGCTCGCCCTCTTCTTTGGCCATCAGGATGCCGATGCCGACGAGCAGAGAGAAGACGATCAGCGGCAGGACGGCGACGTCCGCCATCACCTGCACGGGGCTTTCGGGCACGATCGAGAGGATCATGTCGACTGCAGTCGTGGGATTGGGTTCGGGCGTCGCGCCCTTCTGGATCGCGCTGGTATCGACGCCAGCGCCGGGGGCGAAGAAGGTGCCGAGACCGAGACCGAGCCAGACCGCGATCTGGCCGGTCACGACGAACAGCAGCATGGCTCTGCCGCCCACCGCGCCCAGCTTGCGCAAATCGCCGATGGCGGCCACGCCGGACACGAGGCTGAAGAAGATCAGCGGGACGACCAGCATCTTGATCGACTTGATGAAGAAATCGCCGATCCACTTGATGCTTTCCGCATCCGGCCCCCAGGAATAGCCGGTCAGGACACCGAGCAGGAGCGCTGTCAGCACACGCTGCCACAGCGGAATTTCAAACCAGGTCCTCAGCACGGCGATCCCCTCGTATTCCAGTATTTACAGTGCCAGCGCGTCTTTCGCGATTGCTGCGTAGATGCGGCTTAGCGTGGAAAGGTCCTCTATGGCCACCGCCTCGTCCCGCTTGTGCATGGTTGCGTTGCACAGGCCGAATTCGATCACCGGGCACACGGCGCGCAGGAACCGCGCGTCCGAGGTGCCCCCGGTGGTCGAGGGTTCGGGATCGAGGCCCGTCTCCGCTTTCACCGCGCTCGCGATGATGTCGGAGAATTCGCCCGGCGGGGTCAGGAACGGCTCGCCCGAAATGATCGGCAGCGCCTGCCCGCCATGCTTTTGCGCGATCGCCCCGATTTTTTCTGACAGCGAGGCACCCGAATGGCAGTCGTTGAAGCGGATCGAGATGCGCGCCTTCGCCTTGGCGGGAATGACGTTGTGGGCGCGGTTCGGCGTGTCGATCTCGGTAATTTCCAGATTGCTCGGCTGGAACCAGTCGGTCCCTTCGTCGAGCACCAGCGCATCGAGTTCGGCGAGCATGGCGACCAGCTTGGGGATCGGGTTATCGGCAAGGTGCGGATAGGCGACGTGGCCCTGCGCGCCCTCGACTTCCAGCCAGATGTTGACCGATCCGCGCCGGCCGATCTTCATCATGTCGCCCAGCCGGTTGACCGAAGTCGGCTCGCCCACCAGGCACAGGTCAGGCTGGTGGCCTTCGGCCTTCATGAAGTCGATCAGCGCGCGGGTGCCGTGGAGCGCGGGGCCTTCCTCGTCGCCGGTGATGATGAAGCTGATGGTACCGGCATCGGCCGGGACATTGGCCACGGCGTCGACCATGCAGGCGATCGAGCCCTTCATGTCCACCGCCCCTCGTCCGTACAGCAGCTCGCCGCGTTCTTCCGGCTCGAACGGCGCGCTGGTCCAGCCATCGCCCGGCGGCACCACGTCGAGGTGGCCTGCAAAGGCGAAGTGGCGCGATCCTTCAGGGCCGCGGCGGATGGCGAAGAGGTTCTCCACCGCTTCCTCCGGCGATCCGGGCTCGCCATCACCGCGCCGGAACCGCGTCACCTCGAAACCGAGCGGGGCGAGCATCGCCTCCATCGCATCGAAAACCGGGCCCGTGGCCGGGGTCACGCTGGGTGCGGCAAGGAGCCGCTTGGCGAGGTCGAGAACTTGGGTCATGTTCGCAGCGCTAGCAGGAGTGTACCCCGATGCCCAAGCTCGATCTCGATGCGATCCCACAGACCAATGCGACGGGCTATCCCCCGCCCTATGACGCGGAGGTGGAGGGGCGCTGGTATCGCCGCCTCGCGCCGCCTTCCGGCCTCACCAAACTGGGCGCGAGCCACGTGACGCTGGCACCCGGCGCCTATTCCTCGCAGCGCCACTGGCACGAGGGGCAGGACGAGCTCGTCGTCATGCTGTCAGGCGAGGCCGTGATGATCGAGGACGGGGGCGAGACGCGGGTGGTGCCGGGCGATATCCTCGCCTGGCCTGCAGGCGTGCGCGACGGGCACCGGCTCCACAACCGCTCTGGCGCGCCGTGCGTCTTCGTCGCGATCAGCGGCGGCGACCGGGACGAAGACCGGGGCGAATACCCAGATATCGACATGGTGTTCACGCCCGAAGGCTATTTCAGGAAGGACGGCACGCCCTACCCGACGCAGCGCGTGCCCTAGTCGCGCGCGGGCTGCGGCAGCGGACCGGGCGCGAAGGCGGCATCGAGGAATTCGGCCATGCGGATTCCCGCCTGCGTGACGCGGCGCTGGGCGATGGGAATCGCGCGTTCGATATCCTCCTGCGTCAGCGCGGTCTCGTCCGGCAGGTCCTCGCCCTCGCAGGGCGGGCGGTCGAAAGCGGTGGGGTAGACGAAATCGCGGCTCGTCTCCCAGCTCTCGCGGCCCCAGTCAGCAGGGGTGCCTCCGCCTAGTGCGGCGCGCTCTTCGGCAGAATAGCGGCGCACCAGCGGGCTCGGTGCCGAGGTAATCGCACGCTCTGCCAGCGGGCCGTCCCAGATCCAGTGGAGGTTCAATCCCGGCGCGATGCCGTAAGCCGTGTCGATATCGTTGCCGCCGCGATCCTCGTGATCGCCCGAATGCAGCGGCATGTGCACGTCGCCGATGAAGTGGACGAGGAAAGCGAGCGCCTCCAGCCGCACGTTGGCAGGCAGGCCCTCGTCGGCAAGGATGCGCTGGTTGCGCTCGATCTGGGCGAGGATGCAATTGCCGCCCGAGCAGTTGGAGCGCGGGTTGTAGGCCTCGCACACCGGGGCGGTGCGGTAATGCCAGGCGAAGGTATAGCCCCAGCGCCAGCCTTCGGACCGCAGGCAGTCGGGCCACACGCTCGCATCCTGCAAGTCTGCAAGGTCGCATTGCGGCACGCCCAGCTGCGGCGCGGCGCGCATCAGCCGCGCGATGCCGGCACGCGTTTCGGGGCGCACGTTTTCCAGCGCGATATCCGCCGTGGTACGGTGGGCATAGAAGCCCCACGCGCTCGCCTGGACTGGAAGCAGCGCCAGCAGCGCCGCCAGTGCGGTCAGGAAACGGTGTCGTATTGCTCGATGACCCATTCTTCGCTTTCCGAAGCTGCAATCCATGCCTGCATCCATTCGTGCTCCCACACCGCCTGCATATAGGCGGCGGCGAAACCCGGGACGGCGATCTGGTAGCTGATGAACCGTGACACCACGGGGGCGAAGAACACGTCCGCCGCACCGAAAGTGCCGAACAGGAACGGCCCGCCGCTGCCGAAGCGGCTGCGCGCTTCCGCCCACAGGCCGAGGATGCGCAGGATGTCCGCCGTGCATTCCTCGCTCGGCTCGAACCCGTCGAAGCGTTTGCGCACGTTCATCGGGCATTCGCTGCGCAGCGCCTGGAAGGATGAGTGCATTTCCGCGACCATCGAGCGCGCCATGCCGCGCGCGGTATCGTCCTTGGGCCAGAACCGGTCGCGCCCAACCTTGTCCGAGAGATATTCGAGGATCGCAAGGCTGTCCCACACCACCGTGTCGCCGTCCCACAGGATCGGCACCTTGCCGCTGGATGGCTGGATCTCGCCGCCCTTGCGCGTCGCTTCCCAGTTCTCGCCGAACAGCGGCACGACGATTTCCTCGAATGACAGGCCCGACTGCTTGGCAGCCAGCCAGCCGCGCAGCGACCAGCTCGAATAGTTCTTGTTGCCGATGATGACCTTCATGCGCCCACCTTTCGCAAGTGCCGGTAAAGGTTCATTTTGGCAGTGTCGAGCCTGAACGGACGTGCTAGATGCAAGGCATGAGCCTGCGCCCCTTCCATCTCGCCTTTCCCGTCCGCGATCTTGCCGAGGCACGCGCCTTCTACGGCGGCCTGATGGGCTGCCGCGAGGGCCGCAGCTCGGACGAATGGATCGATTTCGATTTCTACGGCCACCAGATCGTCGCCCATACCGGCGGCGAAAGCGGGGACCGGGCCAGCAATCCGGTCGACGGGCACGACGTGCCGGTGCCGCATTTCGGCGTGGTCCTGACGATGGAGGACTGGCAGGCACTGGCCGACCGGCTGACCGCCGCGGGCGTGAACTTCGCCATCGAGCCGACCATCCGCTTCAAGGGCCAGCCGGGGGAACAGGCGACGATGTTCTTCCGCGACCCCAGCGGCAATGCGCTGGAGATGAAGGCCTTCGCCAGCGACGACATGATCTTCGCGACCTGAGGCAGGATTGCGCGCGGTTTCGGGCAAGCAGACTGTCCGCTAACGACCCAATTTCGTTCGTTCGTGCCCCACCCCAGGGTTGTTGAAAGCTGCCATCTATTCAAGTGAAGCGCCAACGGAAGGTTTGTCGTGGCTTGCAGGCCTGGAAGAGATCAGTCCGACAGACCTCCAAGGTTCAAGTGAGGCCGCATTTGCAGGAAAAGAAACTATAGGCCCGAAAGTTATGCAAGCGACCCGAGAACCCTGTTCGAATTCGCAAGGTTTGCCTTCTTGCTGCTTACGCCCAATATACAACCGATGACATCTGCAGCGTGCTCCTCGAACCCGTCGCATTCGGCCGGCTCGTTCGGGCCGATCGAGCGAGCTGCAAACCGGCTGGTCGGGGCAGCGTTTTCGCCGCATCGGCACGATACGTACACCATCGCTGTGACTATGGCTGGGGTACAGGCGTTCAATTATCGCGGGGAGATACGGTATTCGTTGCCGGGCCAGGTGCTGGTTCTCCATCCCGACGAATTGCATGATGGGCACTGCCATGATGAGGCCGGATTTAGCTATCGAGCGGCCTATGTTCCCCCCACTCATGTCCAGGCAGTGCTTGGAGGTGCGGAACTGCCATTTGTCGTTGATGGCGTCTCGCCGAATCCTGCCTTGGTCGCGGCAGCCTACAACATGGTCATCGACTGCGCAGGCGTCGAGGATCCCGGAGCTTATGAAGACGCGCTCTACGATCTGTCGGAAGCCATGAACCAAGAGACTGGCAAGGTTACAGCCGCCAGGATCGCCAACCGAACCGCCGTGATGCGCGCGCGCGAATTTCTCGACACAGCCGTCGTTGACGGTGTGCAACTGGAGGAACTTGAACAGGTTTCGGGCTGCGACCGGTGGCAGCTTTCGCGTGATTTCCGGGCATTGCTTGGCACCAGCCCCTATCGCTATCTGCAGTACCGGCGGATCGATCTCGCCAAGCGCCTCTTGCGTGAAGGCGCGACGCTGGCCGATGCTGCGCATGGCGCTGGCTTTGCGGATCAGAGCCATTTTGGCCGCACATTCCGCAAGGCAGTTGGCCTCACGCCAAAAGAGTGGCTTCGTTCAGACTTGTTCCGCACGATCGTTCTATAGTGATCCTCCGCGGGCAGGTAGCTCAGGCGGCATGACCCAGATGATCTTTTCCGACGAGCCGGCCAAGGGCTGGATACCGCCGATTATCGCTGCTCCCTTTATCTGCATTTTCCTGGTGGCCATCAGCCTCCTGCCGACCGATTTCCTGCTCGAAGGCCTCGGCTTCACCGACGCGAAAGGTTCACCGAAGGGGACCATGGGGCTGTTCCTAATCCTGGCTTCGTTCATCTTCATGGGGCTGGCGATCTTCGCCTGGGTGCGCTGGGTCGAAAAGAGAAGCCTCGCAAGTATCGGCCTTCGCGGAGAGCAACCGTTCAGGAAGTTCCTGGTCGGGCTCGCACTGGGCATTGCCTTCATGGGCGGGATCGTGGCTGCGATAGCATTCGCTGGCGGATACCGTGTAGCTGACCTGTTTCCGGCCTTCGCCAGCCCGGCGGCGCTCGGCTGGATCGTCCTCTTGCTCGCCGGCTTTACCCTGCAAGCGAGCATCGAGGAGATCGCCTTTCGCGGCTGGTTGTTTTCGACCATCATGCGGCGCTGGAATGCGCCTGCCGCCTACATATTGACGGCCGCGGCCTTCACCTTCCTTCACTTCTCGCCCGGGAAGCCCCTGTTGCCGCTGGCCATGACCTTCGTCTTTTCGATTTTCGCCTGCGCTTGGGTGCAGCGCTCGAATTCGGTCTGGGGTGTGATGGGCTGGCACGTCGGCTGGAACTGGTTCGGAGGCACCGCTTTTGATGTGCCGATCACGGGTCTGGAGACCGGTCTGCCCGCACTGGTGGTGGAATTGGTGCCTGTCGGGCCGTCCTGGCTCAATGGTGGGGGGGAAGGACCGGAAGGGAGTGTGTTTACGGTTGCCCTGCTGATTGTGGCGAGCCTCTGCATGCTTCTGGTCACAAAACAGCGCGAACGAAGTGCAATCGACCCACCACGTTCGGCAGACCAACCGTAGCCGCCAGGCTCCGCGAGACCCGGGGAGCGAAAGGCCGGTAAAACTACCGTGAAGCGACAGCGTAACATGCCAAAGGACGTCAGTGTTCTGACTGAATTGGCCCGCTGAAGTTTTGCGGAATCCTGCTGTCGGCAGCTTTAGTCGCTTCCTCGCCAGAACCTGACAGTCCGCACCCCACCCCATACCGGACGCTCGTTTCACCGGAGCCGAAACGAAAAAAGCCCCGCTTTTCGGCGGGGCTTTCTCGTAGCCGGGCCTTGGCCCGAGACTACCTTTGATGGCGCTTACCGGCCGCCTGCCGGGTCGGCGAAGTGCGTCGGCAGGTGGGCGTTCACGATGCCGCCGTCGACCGCGATGGTCTCGCCGACCGTGTAGTCGCCTGCGCGGCTGGCGAGGTAGACCGCGCTGCCGCCCATGTCGAACTTGTCGCCCACGCGCTTGTTCGGGATGCCCTTGGCGCTTTCATCCGCCATGTCGCGCGCGACCTTGTTCATGTTCGAGGGGAAGGCGCCCGGCGCGATGCCGGTGACGTAGACATGGTCCTTGACCAGCCGCGCCGCCATGCGCCGCGTCAGGTGGATCAGCGCCGCCTTCGAGGCCTGGTAGGAATAGGTTTCCCACGGATTGATGCGCAGGCCGTCGACGCTGGCGATGTTGATCACCTTGCCCGGCTTTGCCTGGCTGGCATTGGCGGTCAGCAGCCCGTGCAGCCTCTGCGTGAGGAAGAAGGGCGTCTTGACGTTGAGGTCCATGACCTTGTCCCAGCCTTCCTCGGGGAAGTCGAGGTAGTCCGCGCCCCATGCCGCGCCCGCATTGTTGACGAGGATGTCGAGATGGTCCTCGCGCGACGATATCTCGGCCACCAGTTCGTCGATGCCCTCGAGCGTCGAGATGTCGCCCTGGATCGGCACGACCTTGTCGCCCAGTTCCGCGGCCGTCTCGTGCAGTTCGCCGCCCTTGCGCGCGGTGATGTAGACCCGCTCGCACCCGGCGGCGAGGAAGCCTTCCACGATCATCCGCCCGATGCCGCGGCTGCCGCCGGTGACAAGGGCGTTACGGCCCTTGAGGCTGAACATATCTTCGAGTGTCATGTCGTCTCTCCAGCTCAGTAGCCGCTCATGTCCGCCACGCGGCTCGCGTGGTAGTACATGTCGCCGAGGAATTCCTGCAGCGCACGGTCGCGCTTCATGTAGAGGCCGATGTCGTATTCGTCGGTCATGCCGATGCCGCCGTGCATCTGCACGCCTTCACGCACCGCGAGGCCTGCGGCCTTGGCGACCTTGGCCTTGGCGACCGAGGCCATGAGGTCGGCCTTCTCGCTGCCGCCGTCGAGCAGCTGGGCTGCCTTCATGGTGACCGCACGGGCAATCTCGACTTCGGAATAGAGATGCGCGGCACGGTGCTGCAGCGCCTGGAATTCGCCGATCAGCTTGCCGAACTGCTTGCGCTGCTTGAGGTAGTCGACGGTCATGTCCATCGCGCCGCGGGCCACGCCCACACCTTCTGCGGCAGCGCCGATCCGGCCTGCGGTCAGCATGGCATTGAGCACTTCGCGCCCACCGTCGACTTCGCCGATCACGGCATCGCCGTCGAGCTCCACGCCTTCGAACTTCGTGTGCGAGGCCATCGAGCTGTCGACGAGGCGGACCGCGTCGTGGCTCATGTTCGCTGCATCCTTTGGCACGGCGAACAGGGTGATGCCGTCCGCATCGTCATCGGCGCCCGAAGTGCGCGCGGCGACCACCAGCATGTCCGCGCTGGCGCCGTGGAGGACGAAGTCCTTCTGGCCGGTCAGGCGGAAGCCGTTGCCCGATTTCTCGGCGCGGGTCTTGATGCGTTCGGGACGGTGCTTGGCACCTTCGTCAATCGCAACCGAATAGACGAGGTCGCCCGACACGAGGCCGGGAAGCCAGCGCTGGCGCGCGGCATCGTCGGCGTGCTTCAGCGCGGTCGCTGCCAGCACCGAGCTGGCGAGGAAGGGCGAAGGGGTCAGGTTGCGCCCGATTTCCTCGAGCACGATGCCCGCTTCGTAGCTGCCCATGCCGAGGCCGCCGTCATCCTCGCTGACGAGCATGCCGGTGAAGCCCATTTCGGCGAACTGCTTCCACAGGCCGTGGCCGAAGCCGTCCTTGCAATTGCGGTCGCGCCAGTGGCGCAGCTGCTTGGCGATGGCGCCTTCCTCGGCCATGAACTGGCTGGCGGTTTCGGCCAGCATCGCCTGGTCGTCGTCATGATAAAGAGGCATGGATCAGGCTCCCGGCAGGTCGAGGATACGCTTCGAGATGACGTTGAGCATGACTTCGCTCGTGCCGCCCTCGATCGAATTGGCCTTCGTGCGAAGCCAGTTGCGCGACGGCTTGCCGCCGCCGGTGTCCTCGCTCTCCCATTCGAGAGCGCGGCTGCCGCCGACCGACATCATGAGCTCGTGGCGCTGCTTGTTCAGCTCGGTGCCGACGTATTTCATCATGTTCGGCTGGGCGGGATGGCCCTTGCCCGACTTCATTTCGTCGAGGAACTTCTCGCCCATCGCGCTGTAGGCCAGCGCATCGACGTCGAACATGGCGATCTGCGCGCGCAGCACGGGGTCGAGTTCGCCCGCCATGCGCTTCATCGCCGCGCCGATGGCGCTGGTGCGATCGCCGCCGCCGGCGCCCGAGATCATCTCGCGTTCGTGGCCGAGCAGGTACTTTGCTACGTCCCAGCCGCGGTTGATCTGGCCGACATAGCCGGGGATGTCCTCGCCATAGGACTTGGGCACCTTCACATCGTCCATGAAGGTTTCGCAGAACGGGCTGTTGCCCGAGATCAGCTTGATCGGCTTGGTCGAGACGCCTTCGCTCGCCATGTCGAACAGCATGAAGGTGATGCCCTGGTACTTGTTCTCCTTGTCCGTGCGGACGAGGCAGAAGATCCAGTCGGCTTCATCGGCATAGGAGGTCCAGATCTTCTGGCCGTTGACCACCCAGTGGTCGCCCTTGTCCTCGCCGAAGGTCTGCATCGACACGAGGTCGGAGCCGCTGCCCGGTTCCGAATAGCCCTGGCACCAGCGGATCTTGCCGGCGGCGATTTCATTGAGGAAGCGCTGCTTCTGGCCTTCGGTGCCGAAATGGAGCAGCGCCGGGCCGAGCATCCAGATGCCGAAGCTCGAAAGCGGGGGGCGCGCGCCGATGCGCGACATTTCCTGGCGCAGGATCTTGCCCTCGGCCGGCGTCAGGCCGGCACCGCCATAGGCCTTGGGCCATTCGGGAACGGTGTAGCCCTTGTCGCGGCAGGCCTCGAACCAGGCCTTCTGCGCATCGTTCTTGAAGGTGGCATTGCGGCCGCCCCAGTAGACGTCGGCCTCGTCCCGGACGGGCTCGCGCATTTCGGGGGGGCAATTGGCTTCCAGCCATGCGCGCACGTCGGCGCGGAATGCATCCGGATCGGACATCGGGGGGCTCCTCTCTTCAATCTCTCGGGTCTTGCGACTTGACGTTTACGTTAGGGTGATTCGGCCTCGCGCCGCAAGGCCCATCGCGGCGGAGCGCCATGCCGTAGCGTCAGGCGGATTACGTTGACGGCAGGTGCCGTGCGCCTAAGCTGAAAGCCTCGGATTCGAGGGAGAGAAAGCATGGCCGACACCAACCGATTCTCGGGCCGGACCGTCATCATTACCGGTGCCGCATCGGGCATAGGCGCCGAAGCGACGCGCCTTTTCGCGAGCGAGGGCGCAACCGTTTTCGCCAGCGATATCGACGATGAAGGCGGACGCGCCCTGGAGGCCGCGACCGACGGCGATGTACGCTACCGGCACTGTGACGTGTGCGACCCTGCATCGATCAAGGCGCTGATGGACGGCGCCGCGGCAGAGACTGGCGGCATTGATGTCGTGTTCAACAATGCCGGCGCGGGCGGCGCGCGTGCAGCGATCGACGAGATCGAGCCCGACGAGTGGGACTTGACCTTCCACCTCCTCCTGCGCTCGGTCGCCTTCGGCATCCGCTATGCCGTCCCGCACATGAAGGGCCGCAAGGGCGCCAGCATCGTCAACGTGTCCAGCGTGGCGGCCGTAGGCCCGGGCTATTCGCCGACTGCCTATGCCGTCGCCAAGGCAGGCGTGCTGCACCTCACCAAGTGCGCGGCCACAGATCTTGCGCAGCACGGCATCCGCGTGAACGCGGTGCAGCCCGGCTTCATCAACACCAACATCTTCACGGCAACGCTGGGGATCGAGGGCGATTTGCGCCGACAGGCCAATGCGGCGATCGCGCAGATGTCGTCCAACGCCCAGCCGGTCGCGCGCGGCGGCCAGCCCCGCGATATCGCCGAGGCGGTCGCCTTCATGGCGAGCGATGCGGCCGGCTTCATGACCGGCGCATCGATGATCGTCGATGGGGGCATCACGCTGGGCCCGCGGCATAGCTGGGATCCCGAAGAGCCCGGCCTCTTCGCTGCACTCGAGGCGATGGCGGAACAGGCGCAAGCAAACGCCTGATGCCATTCGTTACCGGCCCCCTGCCCCAGCGGCTCAAGCTGATCCACGGCTTCGGATCGGTCGCCTTCGGGGTGAAGGATTCGGGCTTCAGCTTCTTCCTGCTGCTCTATTACAACCAGGTCCTGGGCATGGATGCCGGCATGGTCAGCCTTGCGCTGGTGCTGGCGCTGCTGGTCGATGCTGTGGTCGACCCGGTGCTCGGCGCGCTGTCGGACCGGACCTACACCCGCTGGGGCCGCCGCCTGCCGTGGCTCTATGCCGCGCCGATCCCGCTGGCGATCGTCTGGGTCATGCTGTGGTCCCCGCCGACGGGCGAGGCGCCGAGCTGGTGGGGCCTATTCGGCATCGCCGTGGTGGTGCGCATCCTCCTGTCGGCATGCGAGGTGCCGTCGGTCAGCCTCGTCCCCGAAATAACCTCCGACTACGACGACCGCACGACGCTGTTCCGCTACCGCTTCCTATCGGGCTGGACCGGCGGCCTGCTGATGATGGTCATGGCCTATTACGTCTTCATGCCGACACCCGAAGCGCTGCTGCAGCGTGACGGCTACATGATCTACGGCATATTCGGCGCGGCACTGATCGTCATTTCCGTCGTCGGATCGGCCTGGGGACAGCACCAACTCGTCGCCCACCTGCCCGAGGTCAAACCCACTCCGCTCACCTTCCGCGGCATTTTCGGCGAGATCATCGAGGCGTTTTCCGAACGCGCCTTCCTCATCTGGGGTCTCGGCGCGCTGGCGGCCTATGTCAGCCAGGGGATGACCTTCTCGATCTCAAACTACGTCAACCTGTTCGTGTGGCAGTTCAACGGGCTGGCGCTGAAGCTCTACCCGATCGTGCTGTTCTTCTCGGTCATCGTCATGTTCTTCGTCGTCGGGCCGCTGCACCGCCGTTACGGCAAGCCGAAGAGCGCCGCGTGGAGCGCGATTGCCGCCATGGTCGTGGGCCTTACGCCCTACGCCCTGTTCCTTGCCGGTGCCTGGCCGCAGCCGGGCGGCACTGCATCGACCGCCCTGTTCTATCTCTTCCTCTTCTTCGCCAACATGCTGGGCGTTGTCACCATGATCTCGGCCACCTCGATGATCGCCGAGATCGTCGAAGCGTTCGAGGAACGGCAGGGCCGCCGGGCCGAAGGCGCATTCTATGCGGGTAACTGGTTCGTCCAGAAATGCGCCACCGGCGTCGGCATTTTCCTGACCGGCCAGATCGTCGCTGCAGCGGGCCTCGCATCGGATGCGAAGCAGGGCAGCGTGCCGGCCCCGGTGCTGGAGCACATCATCCTGTATTACGGCGGGGCGGCCGTCGTGCTCGCCCTGTTCTCGGCCTACTGGCTCGGCCGCTTCCCGATCGGGCGCGAGGAACACGAGGCGCGCGTGCGCGCGCTCGACCTTGCCGCACGCGGCGATATCGACGGCGGCACCATGGTACCCTGATTTCCCCCTTGGCGAGGCTGAAAAGCTCTGCCAGTTTCATCACGCAACGGATTTTTCGAAGAGAGGATTACACGATGGATTTCGAACCCACCGAGAGGCAAACCTACTGGCGCGACCGGGTTAGGAACTTCATCGAGGCCAATGTCCGCCCCGCCGTCGCGACCTACAAGGCGCAGGATGCCGAGGGCGAGCGCTGGAAGGTCATCCAGGTGGTCGAGGACCTCAAGGCCAAGGCCAAGGCCGAAGGCATCTGGAACCTGTTCATGCCGCCGCGCAACGACAGCCACCACCACGTGGACGACACGTTCGAATTCGAAGGCCCGGGCCTCACCAACCTCGAATATGCGCTCTGCGCCGAGGAAATGGGACGCATCGGTTTCGCCTCCGAAGTGTTCAACTGCTCCGCCCCCGACACGGGCAACATGGAAGTGTTCCACCGCTACGGCACGCGCGAGCAGAAGGAGCAGTGGCTCACCCCGCTGATGAACGGCGAAATCCGTTCGGCCTTCCTCATGACCGAACCCTTCACCGCTTCGTCCGATGCGACCAACATCGAATGCCGGATCGAGCGTGACGGCGACGAATATGTCATCAACGGCCGCAAGTGGTGGTCTTCGGGCGTGGGCGATCCGCGCTGCAAGGTCGCCATCGTCATGGGCAAGACCGATTTCTCGGCCGGCCGCCATGCCGCCCAGTCGATGATCCTCATGCCGATGGACGCGCCGGGCGTGACCATTCTGCGCCACCTGCCCGTGTTCGGCTATGACGATGCGCCGCACGGCCACATGGAAGTGGAACTCAAGGACGTGCGCGTCCCTGTCACCAACATGCTGCTGGGCGAAGGCCGCGGCTTCGAGATCGCGCAGGGCCGCCTCGGGCCGGGCCGTATCCACCACTGCATGCGAACCATCGGCGTCGCCGAGGAAGCGCTCCACAAGATGTGCCAGCGCCTCCAGGAGCGCGAGGCCTTCGGCAAGCCGATCTACAAGCACTCGGTCTGGGAAGAGCGCGTCGCGCGTGCCCGCATCGACATCGACATGACCCGCCTGCTCTGCCTCAAGGCGGCCGACATGATGGACAAGGTCGGCAACAAGGCGGCCAAGCAGGAAATCGCCATGATCAAGGTGCAGGCGCCCAACATGGCCCTGAAGATCATCGACGATGCCATCCAGGCCCATGGCGGCGGCGGCGTGTCGGACGATTACGGCCTTGCCAATGCCTATGCCCACCAGCGCACGCTGCGCCTGGCCGACGGTCCGGACGAAGTCCACGCCCGCTCGATCGCGCGCATGGAATTCGCCAAGCACCTGCCCAAGGCGGGCCCCACCGCCAACGCCCTGCGCGACGGCAAGGCTCCGTCGATGGGCAATGACAACCTCAGCTCGGGCGACATGGGAGTGGCGCGCTGATGGCGAAGGCTGCAATCCTCGAAGCCGTGGGCGGTCTGACGATCGGCGAGGTGGAACTCGCCGATCCCGGCCCGCACGAGGTGCTGATCGACACCAAGGCCTGCGGCCTGTGCCATTCGGACCTGCACTTCATCGAAGGCTCCTACCCGCACCCGCTCCCGGCCATTCCCGGGCACGAGGCGGCAGGCGTGGTCCGGGCGGTCGGCAGCGAGGTGAAGACCGTGAAGCCGGGCGACCACGTGGTCTCCTGCCTCTCGGCCTTCTGCGGCCACTGCGAATTCTGCGTCACGGGCCGCATGGCACTGTGCATGGGTGCCGACACGCGCCGTGCACAGGACCAGGCCCCGCGCATCATGCGCGCTGACGGCAGCGGCCCGGTTGCGCAGATGCTCAACCTGTCCGCCTTCTGCGAGCAGATGCTGATCCACGAGCACGCCTGCGTCGCGATCGACAAGGACATGCCGCTGGACCGTGCCGCCGTGATCGGCTGCGCGGTGACGACAGGGGCGGGGACAATCTTCAACGCCTGCTCGGTCGTACCGGGTGAAACCGTGGCCGTCGTCGGCTGCGGCGGCGTGGGTCTTGCGGCCATCAATGCGGCCAAGATTGCGGGCGCCGGCAAGGTCATCGCGCTCGACCCGATCGCCGAAAAGCGCGAACTGGCCATGGTTCTCGGCGCAACCCATGCCTTCGACGCCATGTCGGCCGATGCAGTCGATCAGGTGATGAAGCTGACCGGCGGCGGCGTGCATCACGCGATCGAGGCGGTCGGGCGGCAGGCATCCGCCGACCTCGCAGTCAAGCTGCTGCGCCGCGGCGGTACGGCCACGATCCTCGGCATGATGCCGCTGGACTGCAAGGTCGGCCTCGGCGCGATGGATCTCCTGTCGGGCAAGAAGCTGCAGGGCGCGATCATGGGCATGAACCACTTCCCGGTGGACCTGCCGCGCCTTGTCGATTTCTACATGCGCGGCCTGCTCGATCTCGACACGATCATCGCCGAGCGTATCCCGCTCGAGAAAATCAACGAGGGTTTCGAGAAGATGAAGGCCGGGCATTCGGCCCGCAGCGTGGTGGTGTTCGACTGATGGCGACGGGTTCGGAAATCGATTTCGACAAGGAAATGGTCGGCACCATCGAGGTGCCCGAACGCGACCGGCTCGACCTCGACGCGCTGACCGCGTGGTTCGAGGCGAACGTGTCCGACTTCGAAGGGCCGATCAGCTATTCCAAGTTCAAGGGTGGCCAGTCGAACCCGACCTACCGGATCGATACCCCGGGACGCTCCTACGTCCTCAGGCGCCAGCCGTTCGGCAAGCTGCTGCCGAGCGCGCACGCAGTGGACCGCGAATACAAGGCCATGCACGCGCTCGGGCCGACCGGCTTCCCCGTGCCGAAGACCTACGGCCTGTGCGAGGATCCCGAAGTGCTGGGCTCCAAGTTCTTCGTCATGGGCCTCGCCGACGGGCGATCCCTGTGGAACGGTTCGCTTCCCGGCGTCGACCCGTCGGCCAGGCGCGAAATCTACAATGCCATGATCGACACCATGGCCGACCTGCACCTCCAGAAGCCGGAGGAAATCGGCCTCGGCGACTATGGCAAGCCGACCGACTATTGCGCGCGCCAGATCGCCCGCTGGTCCAAGCAGTACAAGCTGTCGGAAACCGAACACATGGCGAAGATGGAGCGGCTGATCGAATGGCTGCCGCAGACCATCCCGCCGCAGCACGAGAGCAGCGTGGTCCACGGCGACTACCGCCTCGACAACATGATCTTCGAGAAGGACGCGAACCGCGTCCTCGCCGTGCTCGACTGGGAGCTTTCGACGCTGGGCGATCCGATCGCCGATTTCAGCTATCTCATGCTCAACTGGCACAATCCGGCTGACGGGCGTGCGGGCCTGCTGGGCCTCGACCTTGGCGAACTCGGCATTCCCACGCAGGAAGAGGCGGTGGACCGCTATGTCGCGCGCACCGGCTATCCGGTGCCGCCGATGGACTGGTACTTCGCCTACAACCTCTTCCGGCTCGCCGGCATCATGCAGGGCATCAAGAAGCGCGTCATCGACGGCACGGCATCTTCTGCCCATGCCAAGGCGATGAGCGAACGCGTCGGCCCGCTGGTCGACCGCGCCTACGAATTCGCCCAAGCGGCAGGGATGGACTAGCGCGGCAAGGCTGCTAACGACCGCTCCGCATATTCTTACGGAGACCAGCATGAGCGCCGAGCTAGAAACCGCCATCGAAGCCGCGTGGGAAGACCGCGCCAACGTCACGCCGCAGAGCGCGGACGTGCGCGCTGCGGTCGAGGCTGCCCTCAAGCTGCTCGACAGCGGCGAAGGCCGCGTGGCCCAGCCCGACGGCAAGGGCGGCTGGCAGGTCAACCAGTGGCTCAAGAAGGCGGTGCTGCTGTCCTTCCGCCTTAACGACAACCGCGTGATGGAAGGCGGCAGCGCCGGCCATCCCGCCTTCGACAAGGTGCCGAGCAAGTTCGCCGGCTGGGACGATGCGCGTTTCCGCGCGGCAGGCTTCCGCGTGGTGCCGGGCGCTATCGCCCGCGAAGGCGCCTATATCGCGCCCGGCTGCGTGCTGATGCCGAGCTTCGTTAACATCGGCGCCTATGTCGGCAAGGGCACGATGGTCGACACCTGGGCCAGCATCGGCAGCTGCGCGCAGATCGGCGAGAACTGCCATATCTCCGCAGGCGCAGGGATCGGCGGCGTGCTCGAACCGATGCAGGCGAACCCGACCATCATCGGCGACAATTGCTTCATCGGCGCGCGCAGTGAAATCGTGGAAGGCGTGATCGTGGGCGAAGGCTGCGTGGTCGCCATGGGCGTCTTCATCACCCAGTCGACCAAGATCGTCTACCGCGACACCGGCGAAGTCATCCGCGGCCACATCCCGCCCTATTCGGTGGTCGTGCCCGGTTCCATGCCCGGCAAGGACGGCGGCCCCGGCCTCGCCTGCGCGGTGATCGTGAAGACCGTCGATGCCCAGACCCGCGAGAAAACCGGCATCAACGAGCTGCTGCGCGACTGAGCGGGCGCGGAACATTCGTCACATCCGACCGTAGAAACCCCTGAATCCCGCGCGGTCGCGGAGAACAGGGAGTATTCACGTGCACAAGGAAGGTGACGAAGTCCATATCGACGATGTGGAAGCCAGCGGCGGCTCCAAGGAAGGTGTCGTGCGCTACGTGCTCGCAGGCGGGCTGATCCTGGCCATCATCCTGATGTCGGTCGTCTGGATCGTTCCGGCGATGACGCAGGGCGATGTCGAGGAAGAAGCCACCGTCAGCGGCGAGATTTCCTCGATGGAAGAGGAAGGCGACAGCACCGACAGCATCCTCGGCACCGACGAGGAACAGGTTGGCGACGACAATGTTACGCAAGAGGACGGGATCGAAGTTATTGAAAACTAAGATGCCGAGGTGACCTCATGAGCAATTCGAACAGTTTCCGCACCGACCAGTACGTTCAGTGGAACTGGGGTAGCGGGACGGCCAAGGGCCAGATCAAGGAACGGTTCGAACGCGAGGTCACCCGCACCCTCAAGGGCTCCGAAGTCACGCGCGACGGGAGCGAGGACAACCCCGCCTACCTCATCAGGCAGGAAGACGGCGACGAAGTGCTGAAGCTGGGCTCGGAACTGCAGGCGCAGAACTGACCAGGCCAGCCCCGCTTCACTCCGCGTCGCGCGGCTTGCCCACCGGATATTCGATCGGCGCCATGTCGCGGCGGCTGGCGGCGAAAGCCTCTGCCTCGCGCATGGCGCGCATCATGTTGCGGCTCGAAATCTTTTCGAGGTCGGCCTGCGAATACCCGCGCTTCGCCAGTTCGACGAACAGCGCCGGATAGCCGGCGACGTCCTCCATCCCCACCGGGCCGGTCGGCATGCCGTCATAGTCACCGCCAATGCCGATGTGATCGATGCCTGCAACCTTTCGGATGTGGTCGATGTGGTCGGCCATGTCGGCCACGGTCGAAACCGGCGGGCGGTTGGTGGCGTCCCATTTCGCCAGCCCCGCTTCGACATTGTCGGGCAGGCCCGGGAACAGGGCCTTCAGCCGCGCTTCTTCGGCAGAACGGTTGGCCGAGTGGTTGCGCAGTTCCTCGTTGATGAACCAAGGCAGCGCGACCACCATCAGGACGCCGCCGTTTTCCGGCAGGCGCGCAAGCACGCTGTCGGGCACGTTGCGCAAATGGCCATTGATGGCGCGGGCGCCCGAATGGCTGAAGATGACCGGCGCGCCCGACACGTCCAGCGCATCGTGCATCGCGGCTTCGCTCACGTGGCTGAGGTCGACCAGCATCCCCATGCGCTGCATCTCGCGCACCACGTCCTTGCCGAAGGTGTTGAGCCCGTCATGGCGCGGCGCATCGGTCGCGCTGTCCGCCCAGTCGAGCGTCGTCGAGTGCGTGAGTGTCATGTACCGCGCGCCGAGGTCGTACATCTGGCGTAGCACGGCGAGGCTGTTGCCGATCGAATGGCCGCCTTCCATGCCCATGAGCGAGGCGATCTTGCCCTCTGCCATGGCCTTTTCGACATCGTCGGCGGTCAGCGCGAGCGCGAGCTTGTCCGGGTTGCGGGCAATCAGGCGCTTCGTCACGTCGATCTGCTCGATGGTCGCCTGCACGGCCTCGGGCTCGGGCAGTGCGGCACTGACATAGACCGACCAGAACTGCGCACCGACATCGCCCTTTTCCAGCCGGACGAGGTCGGTGTGCATGGCCGCCCGGTCGCCGTCCTGCGTGTCGAGCGTGTCGACGAAATCGAAATCGTTGATGAGATTGTCGAACCGCCCGCGCAGCTGGATCGGCACGTCATTGTGCCCGTCCCACACCGGCGCCGCCTCGAGCGCGGCGGCTGCCACCTGTTCCGGGGTCTCTTTCGCCGCTGCCGGCATGGCGAGGACGGCGGTAGTGGCAAGCAGTGCGGCGGCGATGCGGTTCACGCTAATTCTCCCTTTCGGAACGCAACGGGTTCTCGATGGCTCTATTACCCATGGAACAGGGTTTGGAAAGGACTGGGCGATGACTGTGGTGGCAAGCTGGAACGGCGAGGAAATCGCGCGCAGCGACGATACGGTGGTGGTCGAGGGGAACCACTATTTCCCGGCTTCCGACGTGGCGCGCAGTGCCCTGGTGCCGAGCGAGCGGACCAGCGTGTGCCCGTGGAAGGGCACGGCGCAGTACCATTCGGTCAATGCGGGCGGCGCGATCAACCCGGACGCAGCGTGGTATTACCCCGACCCCAAGGAAGCGGCGGCCGAAATCAAGGACCGCATCGCCTTCTGGAAGGGCGTCGAGGTGCACGAGGAATAGCGCGCAAAGAAAAGCGGCGCCGCGAACTGGTCGCGACGCCGCCGGTATTCTCAGACCTTCGAGCGATCAGCTCATGTGCTTGGAAACGGCACCGGTCATCTTGAACATCGAGATCTGGTCCTTGCCGATCACCGCGCCGAGCTTGGCGTCGGGATTGATCATGCGCTTGTCCTTCGAGTCCTGCAGGTTGTTCGCCTTGATGTGGTCCCACACCTTCGACGTCACCTGGGCGCGGGTCATCGGACCCTTGCCGACGACGGCTTCGAGTTCCGGCGTCAGGTTCACCGGCTTTTGCAGTGCGTTGTTCTTGCCAGCCATTTCAGGTTCCTTTCACTTGGCTATGCTTGGTATTATCAGATGTCGAATTCATCCTCGGCATCCCATTCCTCGACCTCGTGACCTTCGAACCGGGCACTGAGGATCGCGAGTGCGGTGACATGGTTTTCCATGTTCCTGACCAGATCTGCATGCGTGGCGCCGGGCATCAGCGTCAGCGGCAGGTCCAGTGCGAAAAGCTGGAAGGCGTAACGATGCTCCACCCCCACAGGCGGGTCGGGCAGCAGCCATTCCGAATTGCCGCGAGCATTCTTGCCGGTGCGCGGCGGCACCTCGCCTTCGAAGAGCGCGCCCTTCTGCCCGGGCAGGCCCCAGACGAGCCAGTGCACGTCGCCGCGTTCCACGTCCTCGACCACCAGCACGAGTTCCTGCGTGCCGGGAGGCGGTGCGGTCCATTCGAGCGGCGGTGCGACGGCATCGTCCTCGCAAGCCGTGAAGCTGGGGTCGAGTTCGCCGCCATGGCGGAAAGCCGGGCTGGACAGGGTGAAGCCGCCGCGGCCGAGAGCTTTCTCCTCGGCCACCAAAGCAGCGGTCAGTCCGGCCTTTACTTCGCCGTTGCCGATCGCCTGCTGGATCCATGCGGGCACGCCCGTACTCACAACCTCAACTCCGTCTTCTACTGCCAAATTCGCATATCGAGGACAAAGACTAGGCACACCGACGGAGCAAAGGCCACTACACAGGCGCTAATTTGCACTGTTTTCAGGCGAAAACGCCCCTGTTTTCCCCCGAAAGACGATAACTCGCGCGGCGGTCTTGCTCAGCAGGGGTTAATTGCGCAGTTTGCAGTTGCAAATACGGACCGAATTCGGGTCGTTCTGGGAGGAATTTTTCGCATGTCCATGGGTCGCGCCATCATCTCTTCGGTACTTGCCGTCTCGCTTGCCGCATGCGGCGGCGGGGACAGCCCCAGCGGTGGCGGCGGTACGCCGACCCCGCCGCCTTCCGGAGGCGGTACGGACACCTGCTCGCTATCGGCCCGGCAGGACTGGGTCCGCGGCGTACTCAACGAATGGTACCTGTTCCCAGACCTGCTCGACACCAGCGTCAACAAGGCGAACTATTCGGACGTCCAGAGCTATATCGACGCGCTGGTTGCGCCGGCCCGTGCGCAGAACAAGGACCGCTTCTTCACCTACCTGACCTCGATCAAGGAAGAGAACGACCTGATCAACAACGGTTCGAACGCCGGCTTCGGTATCCGCCTGATCTACGACACCGGCGCGAACCGGGTCTACGTCGCGGAATCCTTCGAAACCGGTCCGGCCTTCCCCGCAGGCTTCGATCGCGGGACGGAGATCATCTCGATCAACGGCCAGTCGGTCGCATCCCTGATGGCATCCGGCGGACCGTCGGCAGTCAGTCAGGCGCTGGGGCCGTCCGACCCGGGCGTGACGCGGACCTTCGTCATCCGCAATGGCTCCGTCGAACAGACCGTATCGGTTACCAAGACCGAATATGCGCTCGACCCGATCTCGGACCGCTACGGCGTCCAGATCCTCAACGACGGCACGGGCGAGGTCGGCTACGTCAACCTGCGCACCTTTATCGTGTCCGATGCCGGCCCGCAGCTGCGCGCCGCATTCCAGCAGTTCCGCGATCGAGGCATCACCAAGGTCATCCTCGACCTTCGCTACAATGGCGGCGGCCTCGTCTCGGTGGCCGAGCTCCTCGGCGACCTCATGGCCGACGGGCGCGAGGGCCAGGTGTTCTCGCGCACGGTGCTGCGCGATTCCAAGTCGTCGGAGAATTCGACCGCCCTGTTCCAGAACCAGGCCGAACAGATTGCCGCGACCAAGATCGCCGTCATCGGCCGCGCGGGCACTGCTTCGGCGAGCGAACTGGTCACCAACTCGTTCATTCCCTACCTCGGCGGAAATCTCGCGCTGATCGGCACCAACACCTACGGCAAGCCGGTCGGACAGTATGCGTTCGACCGTTCGGCCTGCGATGACCGCCTGCGCGCTGTGACGTTCAAGACCGTCAACTCGGCCGGCAATGGCGAATACTTCAGCGGCCTTGCCGGGGTGATGGACGCCACCTGCCGCGCGGACGACGGTATCTTCAAATCCTTCAGCGACCCGAGCGAGGCTTCGATCAGCGTGGCGCTCGACTTCCTTGCAGGCCGCAGCTGTACGGCGATCGCCGGTAGCGGTTCGGATCCGTCGGTCCAGTCGGTCGGCACGCGAAAGGAACTGCTGCAGCCGGCCTGGCCGACTGCCGCACAGCGCGACGTGCCGGGTATCTTCTGATCGCGCCTGACTAGGTCAGGGCGATGGCTATGGTCATCGCCCCCAGCCCCACCGACAGCGGGACACGCAGCGCCATCCACCAGCGCGGTGCAAGCGAACCGAGGCGCGCATCGACGCCGAGGCTGATCAGCAGGGCTGCGCCGAGCATGACCAGCGAGGGTTCCGGCCAGCGCCCGCCGAATGCCCATGGCAGGAAGCAGGCGAGCGCCACCAGGCTCGGCGTGACAGCGGCGATCCACAGCCAGCCCAGCGCCCTGCGCCGTTCGGCGGCCGGCGCGCCTGCGGCAATGCCCCACCACAAACCTCCGAGGAAGCTGAGGATGAGGGCCGCGTAGATTGCCGCGATACGCAGCGCCGGTTCGCGCCATTCGGGCGGGCCGAACAGCAGCGCGAACAGGCAGGCCGCCTGAGGCAAGAGGCCCGACAGGCCGAGCACCCGTGCAAGACCGGGAATCTCTCTCATCATTACCCTCCGCTGCGAACGAACCTTCGCGCCTTAAACCGCGTCAGGGTGTTTCAGGTCCCGAATAGGGCTGGAGGTCCGTCCACGCGCAGCCCGTGCGCTGCTCTTCGCCAAGCAGGAGCGTGACGGTGAAGGGATAGGTCCGGTCGCTCATCCCGTCAGAACATTCGCCCGGCGTCACGGTCGCATCGAACCGCTGCCCGTCCGCCATGCCGGAAAAGGCCACCCCGTTGAGGCCCGCAAACCGGCTGGTCGGGAACCGCAGCCCGTCGATGTTCTCCGGCGTCTTGTAGACGGCTTCGCCATTGGCGAGCTCCGCGCTCCAGAACGGTTCGGTGCCGGTCAGGTATACCGTCTCGCTCGCGGCAATGCCGTCGAATGCCTCGGTCTGCACCGGATTGCCCTGCTCCGCCCCGTTGCAGGCGCCGAGCAGGAGGAACGGCATCAGGGTCGCTGCGAGTTTCACAGGGCATCCTTCACATGGACATGGCGCAGGAAGGCCGCCGTCTCGTCCAGCGCGGCACGCCCTTCGGGGATCGGCAACAGCATCCAGACGTGCTGCATCCGCTCCGCCTCGCGGTAGACTGCCGGCGGCTCGCCCAGCGAGCCCAGCTTTTCGCGCAAGCGCCGCGCATCGGAGACGAGGATATCGGAGGTCCCGGCAAATACGGCCACAGGCGGCAGGCCGGAGAGATCGCCGAACAGCGGGCTCAGCCGTGGATCGTCGAGCGGCAGGCCGCCCGCATAGCGCACCCCGCAGGCTTCCAGCCCCGAGGGTGCCAGCATCTTGTCGCGCGGCTCGATGGCATCCATCCCCTCGCCCGACGCGGTAGCGTCCAGCCAAGGGGAGAATAGGACAAGGCTGCCGGGCAATGGCCGGCCGTCCCGCTTGAGGTCCTGCACCAGCGCCAGCGCCATGCCCCCGCCGGCACTGTCGCCTCCGACAGCAATGTTTTCGGCGCCCAATTCCCCCGCCAGCTCGTCATAGAGGGCGCGCATGGCGGGCAGCGTGGTGGTCACCGTCACTTCGGGGGCCAGCGGGTAGATCGGCACGCTGGCCGAAGCGCCGAGCCGGTCGCAGAGCGAGGCAATGGCCTCCCAGTGCAGCGCGGCGATATCCATGACGTAACCGCCCCCGTGAAAATAGAGCAGGTGCGGCGCATGCGGCTTCGCTCCGCCCAGGGGCGTCAGCGTCACCAGCGGGTAGCTGCGCGAAGTGTCCTCCTCGATGCGGAACCGCTTTTGCCACTTGGCAGCGGGGCGCGGCGATTTCGCCTGGCGCATCTTGGCAAGGCGCTCGTCCATGCGGTCGAGCTGGGAAAAGAACCGCTTGATGCCGAGCAGCGGCAAGGCAAGTTCGGCAAGGCGTGCACGCAGGCTGATCATCTCTCATCCTCTCCCCGCAATCGAGAAGCGGACGCTAGCGCAGCGTGGTCATGCTTTCCAAGTGTGTTTGCAGGTTCCGCCTCAGCGGCCGAAGAGGCGCGCTACGAAGCCGCGCTTCACCGGCTCGTCCTCTTGCCCGGTTTCGGCGACCTTGCGGCGCAGGTCAGCGCCGGTGAATTCCTTTACGTCCTCGACAGTGCGGCGGGCGATGAAATTGGCTGGGATGATCTCCGCCAGCCCGGTGGCTTCCTCGCTCTCGCGGTCCGCTGCCGGGTTGCGGGCACCGATACCGTGCACGCAGACGACATCGGGCCGCAGGTCGACCATCCCTGCAATCACCGGGATCCCGCCGGGAAGCCCGTGGATGGCGCATTCGCTGGCAACCGCCTGCTGGAACAGCAGAGCCCGCCACCAGCAGGCGACCACGTATTCGACATAGCGCCGCGGCGCGCTGCCGGGCGCATCGTCGCGGAAGAAATGGCGCTGCTTGTGAAACAGGAGGCGCGTGTTGAGGAGGTCCAGTCCCTCGCAATCGAGGTAGACTTCGATATCCTCGTCATGGCCGGCCCATGCGGGGCCATCCTCGCGCCGTGTTTCAGCGATGAGGCCCGGCACATCGGCGGCCGAGAACGCATAGCCCTCGTCCGAATAGAGGCCGAGCATCATGTAGGGCCGGTGCATCTGGCCCTTCTCGAAGGTGCTGTCCGCATCGTTCGCGATGGCAAGGGTCACGCCGGTAATCGGCTCGCCTTCGTGCAGCGCGATGGCCTCGACCAGTTCGGACCAGCCGGACAGCGACACGTGTTCCGGCGTGATCGCGAGGCATTCGCGCGCAAGGTCCGTATCGAGACCAGCAAGGGCCTGCGCGAGCAAATCGTGCGCCTTGTCGAGATCGCCCGCCTCGAACAGGTCGCGCAGACCGTCTTCCCAGCGTGCCTCACCGTCCGCGGCCGCGAACAGGCGCTCCAGTTCATGCATATCCTACCCCATCGTCCTCGCGAATGCCGCGGCTCTCCTAGCTGCGGAACATCACCATGGCGTTAACTCTAGGCAGGAACCTTTGCGCGCCGCTTACCGTGCGTCCTAAACAAGCGATGAAGCCGCGATCCGGTTAACCACGCAGAACGCGGAGGGAACCTCGCCACGGGCTTTTTCGTTCAACCGGCATGAAGTTCGCACCGCACATCATCGGAGCCTTCCTTCTGGTCGCCGTGGCAGGGGCCGTCAGCGGCGCAGCGATCGGCGACGCACCGATCCTGAAGCGCGAGACGCAGGACAGCCTGCCCGAAGCGCAGCCGTTTTCGGCGATCGACCAGGCCGCGCATTCGACCAAGCGCCCGCCCGACCAATACGCTCTCGAGACGCCCGAAGGCACGGTAGAGGTCGCCGAACTCTCGCTGCGCGGTCGCCTGCGCAACACGGCGCATGCCCATTGGTGGCGCGAAAGCGGCGAGGCCAGCGGGCCGGCTGCGGACTACGCTATCGAATATGGCGAGGAGGATCTTGTACGCCTCGCCCGCGAGGAAGCGCTGATCGCGTTTACCAGCCAACCGGAACCCCAGCCGCGGCCATCGTCCACGCGGGCCGAAGCGCCCATGACGCTCGCGGAGCGCCCGGCTCCCCCGCCCGCGCCCCGTCCGGCAGAGCAGGAAACGATCGGCAATGCCAAGACCATCGACGTCGCCGCCGCGCTCGCCGCGCAGGGGCGATAGGCGCTACTCGACCGGTCGCCCTTTCCAGGCGAACAGCAGGTAGGCGACCCCCAGCACGAGCAAGGCCGGCGCCATGTGCTGCGCGATCCACACGACCCGGAACCACACATCGTCCTGCGTGGAGAGAAACAGCGCGATGAAATGGCTGTGGTCCACGTTGGGCACGTTCCTTAGCGAACTGAGCGCGTGGTCACGGATATGCGCCTGTTGCACCAGCATGGCGGTGAGGAGGCCCATCCCGACGAGGTAGAAGGCGAAGGCCGCCACTCTCATCGCGAGCGCGGCGCGGTGGAGGAAGGTCCACACCGCCACGATCATGGCGAAATTGATGGTAATCACCATGCCGAGAAGCGCCGCGTAAATGGTGTGGACGCCCTCGATCACGTCGAAGAGTTCGCTCTCGTTCATCATGCCCCCCGTGGACTGCCCCGCTATCATGCCACAGGCTTTCCGCCGGACAAGGCCGGACGCAAAAAAGGGCGGCCCGCGAGGGACCGCCCTTCGTCATTGGAAAGCCCGATACTTACTGCGGCATCAGCACGGTATCGATCACGTGGATTACGCCGTTCGATGCTGCGACATCGGTCGCGGTTACGGTCGAGGTGCCGCCGGCCGCGTCGGTCAGGACGACGTTGCCGTCGACCACCTTGGCAGTCAGCGTGCCGCCATTGACGGTGGTGATCGTGTAGCCGGCCTCGCCCGCATCCTCGATCGCCTTGGTCAGCGTGGCGGCGTCAACATTGCCCTGCACCACGTGGTAGGTGAGGATGCTGCCGAGCGTTTCGGTGTCGTTCGTGGTCAGCTCGGTCAGCGTGGCTTCGGGGATCTTGCCGAAGGCGTCGTTGGTCGGAGCGAAGACGGTGTAGGGGCCGTCGCCCGACAGCGTTTCGCCGAGATTGGCCGCGGTAACGGCGCTCACCAGCGTCGAGAAATCGGGGTTGCCCTGCGCCACTTCGACGATCGTGCCGGCGGCGGCGGTCTCGTTGGCCATCTGGTCGGCCATCGCAGTGTCTTCGGCCGGTGAGGTTTCCTCGACGGGATCGCTGCAGGCGGCAATCGCGAGCGATGCGGCAGAGGCGAGCGCAATGGTCAGCTTTTTCATGTTCGTACCCTTTTATGCGTGTGAAATCAGCACATTCGCAGCCGGCCCACCCGGCTGGTGCTTCAAGATACGAACGCCCCGCCTGTTTGGATGTTTCGCGATTTCACAAAATCGTGACGAAGCGGGATTCGCTCGCGGCAGGGCGTGGTCCAGTGGCTCAAGCCGTCGAATAGCGGCCTTTTCCGAGCAGGATCGCAAGGAAGGCGAGCATGAACAGCGCGTCTCCTGCAAGGATCCAGCCGACGGCGGGCGGCTGCACGCCAGATGCGACCTCCGGCCCCATCAGCGCCACGACGCCAAGCTTGCCGAGCACGCCTGCCCACAGGACCGGCCTGAACCGCTCCACATCGCGCGATACGACGGCGTAAACGATGCCGAAGCACAGCACGAGCAGGCCGACCACCCGCGTTTCAACGGGCGCTCCGGGGCCGAACAGCGATCCGGCCCCGATCACGATATTGTAGAGTGCTGCCACGACCAGCAGCGGCTTTGCCCAGTTCATCCCTCGATCTCCCCCCTCGATCGATTGCTCTCGCCTACATCACCTTTTCAGGTCGCGGATCATGGCCATGGCGGTTGCTCTTGCCGAAATGCCGGTCGAGCCGCTGGGCCAGCGTCGTTGCTGCCTTGCGCGCCGCATCGTCCACCGTGGATGCACCCTCGGTCACGCCGATCGGGCGACCGCCGCGCGGGCGTGCCTCGATCGTGCACGCCTTGTCGTCATGGCCGTGCTTGTGCGCGTTTTCATCGTGGACGTGAATTTCTATCCGTGTGAGCCGTTCCTCGAACCGCGCCAACTTGTCCCGCACCTTGGTCTCGATGCGTTCGGCGACGTTTGCCGTGCCCATGACGCTGCTGTCGGAATTGAACTGGACCTGCATGGTGCGTGCTCCTCTCGGTTGTGGTTCTCTTACTCCGACATGGGGTGCGACGGGGCAATGTCAAAGCGATTTCGCCCCTTCTCCGAACCGCTTCGCCGGATCAGCGTCCGAGAGCCTTGTCGGCCAGGATCGTGTCCATGTACTCGCGCACCTCCATGATCCTTCCATCACGCATCCGGAAGACGAAGCAGTAGTCGTTGTCATAGCGCCCGCCGTCGACGGTTGCGGCATTGCCCTTGGCTATCACCGCCACGCGGTCGCCGTCGGCAAGGATCAGTTCGGCAGTGGTCAGATAGGGGCCGTCGATCCGCGCGAACAGCGGTCCGACAAGGTCCCGCTGGACCGCCTCCAGCCCCTTCAGGTGCTTCGACCAGGCGGAAGAGCCCATCACGCGCCACTCGATGTCCGGCGCGAACAGGGCGGTGAAATGGGTTGGATCGCCCTTGGCAAGTCCGTCGTAGGCCTTTGTGACAAGGGCACGGTTGCGTTCGGTTTCATCGCTCATCGCTCTCTCCTTGCGTAAATGTCGCTTCCGGCCCGCCCTCGCCTTCCAGCCCCAGCCGGCGCCCCCAGTCGATCCGCGCCAGCAGGACCAGCGCGCCCAGCATCGCCACCTGCAGCGCGATGCCGAGCGGGCTGGACAGCTCCTCTCGCAGCACCTCGCCCATGCTGGTGGAGCGGATGCCCTGCGCGGTCAGGCCGTAGACGGTATAGGACACCACGCGACCTGCAAAGAACGCCGCCGTGAAGGGCAGCAGCTTCAGCCGCGCCAGTCCGGCCGCCTCGAACAGCTGCGCCGAGGGCACCGGCGACAGCGCGAAGAGGCCGAGCGCCAGGAGACTGTTCCGACGCCGCCGTTCCAGCGCCTGCCGCGCGGCGGCAAGGTTGGCGTGGGTCTTCGCCGACAGGTACCGCGTCCCCAAGGCCCGCGTCGCGTGGGCAAGCAGGAACCGTCCGCTCGCCGCCGCCAGCGCCGCGAGGCCCACGAGCGGGGCCAGCGCCATGTCGCTGTTGAAGGCATAGAGCGCGATGATCGACCAGGTCGGCGGCCCGAAGGCGGGCAACAGGTTCACACCGAGCACGAGGGCGAAGAAGAGGAGATATTCTTCCATCGCCCGACCTTATCACTCCTCCGCAGTCTCTTGCGGGTTCCACGCCCAGCATTCCATCTCCACTCGCGCGCCCAGCGCCAGGCCGTTCACGCCCATGGCGGAGCGCGTGGGATAGCGCCCCTTCTCGAAATAGGTCGCGTAGATCGCATTGAAGGCGGGCCATTCGCTCATGTCGGCCAGCATCACCGTGCACTTGAACAGGTCCGCATAGCCCAGGCCATGCGCCTCCAGCGTCTTGCCGATGCGCGCGAACATGGCGCGCGTTTCGGCCTCGATCCCGCCGGGCACGACCGCGCGGCCCGTCTCGTCCGCGCCGATGTCGCCGGACAGGTAGAGCACATCGCCCACCTGCACCGCGCTGGAGAAGGGATAGGGCAGTTCCGAAGGCGTGAAGACCGGCGGCGCGGCGTCCTGCGCCAGCGCGGGCGTTGCCAAGGCTGCGAGCGCGAATGCGATGAGGCTGCGCATGGCTCAGTCCTCCCCGCCTTGCGGCAGCCGCGCGGTCACCTTGACCTCGACCAATGCCGTCGGTTCGTAGAGCGCACTGATGCCGATCGCCGTCCACGCCGGGAATGGCGCCTTGATGTAGCGGTTCTTCACCTCGGCAAAGGCGTTGATCTGGCCCGCAAGGTCGGTGTGGAAGGTCTCGATCTCGATCACGTCGTCCCAGCTCGCCCCTGCCCGTTCCAGCGTGCGGCCGATAGCGTCGAACACGCGCACGAAGCTCGGCTCCATGCCATCGTCGCCCTCCACCGGCACCGCGACCACGCCCGACAGGATCACCGTGTCGCCGTGGATGACCGCATCGGAATAGCCGACCGCCTCGTGGAAGGCGCGCGCCTCGTCGCTTTCGGGCATCAGCGTGCGCTTCGCCTCCTGCGCCTGCGCGCAAGTTGCCATTACGAGCGCGGCGAGCGCCCCTGCTAATGCTGTAGTTCGTGTCACCGGCACCTCCCCTGTGGTCGCGACCGCAAGGAGACTGACGCGGCAGGCGAAACTGTCAAGCGCGGGCGGAACAGGTGGAACAGGGCCCAGGGACGAAAAGCCCCGCAACGTCACTGTCGGGTGGCCAGTGTCACTGCCTCTCGGCAATGTGTCGCGATACGAGGGCGTGACGCGTCGCCTTGCGTCGCGGCAAATGTCACCGGCGGAGTGCGAAAGCTGTGAGCCTTCCGGGTCCGGTTGGGGGATAGATGCGCTCATTTCGGCAGAACAGCGCAGATCCTGGAAGTGTAGGAAAGCCTAGTCCGCGCCGGCTTCCGCAGTGGCGGCGGCGCGGGCGGAGGCGCGGGCGGCGGCCTTTTCGCTTTCCAGCTTTTCGCGGCGCCTGGTCACGGCTCGAGCCTGGTCGGCAAGCGCCTGGAACGTGGCCTGTGCACGCAGCGCGCGGTCACGAACGTTGTCCAGCGTGGCGTCTTGCGCCTCTACGGCGGATTCCCGGGCGCGGGCGGAATAGAACTCGTAGCTCTGGCTCATTGGCGGCCTTCCTCGGTCGGATCAGGTAGGGAACGGGGTGTTTCTCCCGCGCAACGTGTCGCAGTGGCGCGCGGGAGAAACCTCGGCAGGGCGGTTAGTCCGCGGCGGAAAGGTTGACGGCGCTTTCCTTGCCGTTGCGGCCGGCCTCGACCTCGTAATTGAGGCGCTGTTCCTTATCGAGCGTCGTCATGCCGGCAGCCTGGACGGCGCTGATGTGGACGAAGCTGTCGCTCGAACCGTCGTCGGGCTGGATGAAGCCATAGCCCTTGTCGGTGTTGAAGAATTTGACTGTGCCAGTCTTGCTCATGATGGGTTCCTTTCAAGAACGCATGTGGTTGCCCCGCCGCGACATGCGGCGTGGTCGTGCATCAAATCGTCCGAAGAAAGGAAGTCGTCGTCTGGTTTTCGCCGGGGCCAGCCAATCGCAAGAGAGGTGGCAAGCGGCGTCGTCAAAAGCCGAAGTCCGTCGCAAATTTCGACGTCAGCGAGGGCGCAGTAGCACGGCTGGGGCCGATCACCTAACGCTATCGGTTTCGCGCGCCAGCAGCGGGTGGACATAGCGGCGGCGGCGCGAGGAGGCCTTGCGGCTGGCCGCGACCTCCATCGCCTGGTCCCACATCAGCGCAAAGCGCGGCGCCCGCGCGCGCAGGCGATAGGCAGCCTGCCGGCTCATCCCCACCGCCCGCGCACACGGCGCGACCTTGCCCGAACGCTCGAGCAGCTTGAGGAAGTCGGCAGCCTTCTCGCCCGTCCAGCGGGTGTTGTCGGGCTTCTGGCGAGCGGGAGGTTGCGGCGTCATCCGGCGAGGTTAGGCACGGATGGAGGGGTGTAGGAAAGTTTTCCCGGCCCATGCTTTTGGGCTAGCGATCGCAGCATGACCACGCCCATCATACTCGTCGATGCCGATGCCTGCCCGGTGAAGGAGGAGGTCTACCGCGTGGCGGAACGCCACAAGGCCCATGTCCGCGTGGTAAGCAACAGCCCCTTCCGCGTACCGGTGAGCGAGCGGGTGAAGCGCGTGGTGGTCTCGGACGGGTTCGACGCGGCCGACGACTGGATCGCGCAGAACGCAGGGCCGCGCAGCGTGGTGATCACCGCCGACATATTGCTGGCCGAACGCTGCCTCAAGGCGGGCGCAACCGTCCTGCGTCACGACGGCAAGCCTTTCGACGCCGCCAGCATCGGCAGCGCCATTGCGACCCGCGCCATCATGGAAGACCTGCGCGCCGGGATGGACGGCGTGGGAAGCGGCCCGCCGCCGTTCAGCAAGGCGGACCGGTCGAACTTCCTGCAGGCGCTGGACCGGGTGCTGGTGAGGATGGGGCGGGGGTGAGGCCACAAAGGTAAGGTCGGGAACGGTTTCGCTATCTATTCTCTGCAATAGGCCCATACCGCAGCGGGGCATTCCGCCCCGATTGGAAAAGACCATGGCCAAGGGCCAGCAGAAGAAAAGCCGCGAGAACCGCAAACCCAAGAAGGAAAAAGTCAAGACAAACGCCTCCAACCCCAGCATCAAGCCCGGCGCGATCAAGGGGCTGGAGAATATGCGTAACTCCTGAGGAACTAGCCCCCCGCGCCTCCATCGACCGGCGCCGGATTGACCCGGATCGAGCGCCTTCCCGGCCTCCCGTGGCGATCATCTGCGGAAGAGGGCACCCCGGATCGTATCGACCCGGGGTGTCTCCTGCATCTGGTCAGGAAAGCTGGCGCAGGTGGACGGCAACCGTTTCGCCATCGTCCTTTGTCCAGGTTTCATATCCGAAATACGTTTCGCATCGCGGTTCTCCAGCTTGCTGCTGAACGTCGACCCGGCGAAACGACAGCGGTTTGCCGCCGGCATTGGGCTGTACCGTGCCTTGCTGTGTTTCGCTGTCGAAGGTCTCGACTTTTCCATAGTGGATCATGGGATTGTTTCTTTCCGAAAAGCGCAGGCAGCCAGGAATGACCGCTAATGCGCGGGCTAAATGGCGAGAGCTGGCGGGGGAGCGGTTCCCGTGGAAACGGGAAGAGGACCGTCGGAAACGACAGGTAGCTATCCCTTAGATGGGGAGTGCGGCTTCTCAAACAAGGAAAGAAGCGCGTTTGGGCGCTGCGGCTAGCGGGGATGCGCGCGATGCGGTGAAGTAGGACGCCCGTCCTCAAGCAGCGGAGCGATAGGGTGCCAAGGACGCGCAAGGCGGGCATCGGCTATCACGAGATCGTCGCTGGCCACACCACGCCGAGCGAACTCAGGGCGCTGGTGGAGAAGCTAGTCCCCGCGGGTTAGTGGTCAGGTATGCTGCCCCCCGAACTCTGCTAGCTCGTGGAGAACTCCCTAACCACCTCATAAGACTAAAATAATTGTGCTACTGAGTTGGTATGGCCGACATAAAGCGAGTGTGGAATCAGAATGAAACTCCCGTGATCATTCGACGCGCGAAACCGGGCCAGAAACATCGATTGCGCCTCCCATACAGTAGTACCAACCGTGATTGGCTTCGTGATGACAGGCGAGATCGACCAGTTTGGTTGGCAGACGGAAAATATTGGGAAATCCCGAAAGCTTGGTTCAACGACTTCGTAGAACGGTGCCTCAAACGCTACGGCGAAGTTTGGATAATTCAGCCTTTTCGAGAGAGCGAGAAGTGCGCGCCAGCATGCATGAATGCCAAAGGACATGAATGTCAGTGCTCATGTATGGGAGCGAACCACGGCGCAGGGAACGACGGATCATGGTTTGAAGTCTCCGAAGCTTTTGCGGTCCGCTGGAATCGGGAAGAATTGGCAGCGAGGCTTTTGGTAGCGACATGAAGACAGCATCACTTACCGAACACGAGAAGCGCATTGCCAAGAAGTTGCTTGGAGACGGCAACACCTATCAAGACGTCCAACAGCTAATAAACACGGGCAGAACACCAACCATCAATCCAGGGCGTCTCGCTGGCTGGAAAGATTGGGACATCGAACCCGCTACTGAAGTCGAAATAAAGCGTTATAAATACGAAAAATCGCTTGTTGATCTAAAGAGCGGTTTATCTCCGATAGACGACGAGAGATTGTTTCGCGCAAGGGAAGCGATGGTTGCGGCTGTCGAGATTTTCAACAGTCCGACGATGCTATTCAAGGTCCAGATCTTTCCTGTGCTGAGTCAGATCTCTTGGACTTACTTACTCCACGAATACTACGACCGTAGAGGCGTCGAGATTACCGACGCCAATGGCAATTCCCTACTCCTCAGTCAGATGTTGAACAGGGATGATTGCCCGCTCGAAAGCGACGTCAAAAAGAACCTCACAGCGGTGAAAACGCTGCGCGATAATGTCGAACACAAGATTTTGTCCTCTATTGGGAGGTCATACTGGCCGCTCTTTCAGGCTAATTGCCTGAATTTCGATCAGACAATTAGAAAGCTATTTGGCGAAAATTCCGGCCTCCGAGATAGCCTATCGATTGCGCTGCAATTCTCGAAAATGGACGTTGACCAGCTCAGCGAACTCCAAACTTACGACCTAACTCCGCAGATCGAGGCTATTGATCAATTAATTGCTGAGGCGGCTGGGATCACCGGGAATGAGGGGGCCAACTACCAATTCAAGGTTAGCTACCATTTCGAGAAAGCGACTAAGGGCGACTCGCACATCGTTTTTTCGCAGAACAATCCTGAGGGCAAATCGAAGAAGAATGTTTTGACCCAAAAGGTGGTTGGTGATGAGCTTTGGCCTTTCAGAGTCAAAGATGTGATCGCAAGGGTTCGTGAAGACGGAAACCCCGCCTTCAATTCACACCATCACCAGCTAGCGTGGAAGAAATTTGGCGCTCGGCCGCGTGGCAAAGCCAAGAACCCCGCCGACTGCAAAAAGGATTTCTGCCACTATCATACGGCACACCAAGACTACACCTACTCACAGAAATGGGTAGATCTGCTGGTGGAAGTCGCTTCTAACCCGAGCGAGTTTGAAGCTTTGAAGCGGTACAAGCCGAAGGCCTAGCCAAATTACCCCTCCGGCAAATACAATTTCTCGCCCTTCTCGCGGTAGACCTCGCTCATCTCCTCCATGCCCTTCTCCGCTTCCTCGGCCTCTTGCGGAGAGGTCTCGCGCTTGATGTTCTCGCTCGCCAGGTAGCTGTCCGAGTTCTGCTTCGCGGCGAAGTCGCGCACTTCCTGCGTGATCTTCATCGAGCAGAATTTCGGGCCGCACATCGAGCAGAAGTGGGCCGTCTTGGCGCCTTCTGCGGGGAGGGTCTGGTCGTGGTATTGCTCGGCGGTGTCGGGGTCGAGGCTGAGGTTGAACTGGTCGCGCCAGCGAAATTCGAAGCGGGCCTTGCTCAATGCGTCGTCGCGGACCTTGGCGGCCGGGTGACCCTTGGCAAGGTCGGCAGCGTGGGCGGCGAGCTTGTAGGTCACCACGCCCACCTTCACATCGTCGCGGTCGGGCAGGCCGAGGTGTTCCTTGGGCGTGACGTAACAGAGCATGGCGGTGCCGTACCACCCGATCTGCGCCGCGCCGATGCCGCTGGTGATGTGGTCGTACCCCGGCGCAATATCGGTGACGAGCGGGCCGAGCGTGTAGAAGGGCGCTTCGCCGCACGCCTCCAGCTGCTTGTCCATGTTCTCCTTGATCTTGTGCATCGGCACGTGGCCGGGACCTTCGATCATCACCTGCACGTCCTGTTCCCAGGCGCGCTTGGTGAGCTCGCCAAGCGTGTAGAGCTCGGCGAACTGGGCTTCGTCATTGGCGTCGGCGATACTGCCGGGGCGCAGGCCATCACCCAGCGAGTAGGCGATGTCATAAGCCTTCATGATCTCGGTGATCTCGTCGAAGCGCTCGTAGAGGAAGCTCTCCTTGTGATGCGCGAGGCACCACTTCGCCATGATCGAGCCGCCGCGCGACACGATGCCGGTGACGCGTTTCGCGGTCATCGGGACATAGGGCAGGCGGACCCCTGCGTGGATGGTGAAATAGTCGACGCCCTGTTCGGCCTGTTCGATCAGCGTGTCGCGGAAGATTTCCCAGGTCAGGTCCTCGGCAATGCCCCCGACCTTTTCCAGCGCCTGGTAGATCGGCACAGTGCCGATGGGGACGGGCGAGTTGCGGATGATCCATTCGCGCGTGTCGTGGATGTTGCGGCCTGTCGAAAGGTCCATGACCGTGTCCGCGCCCCAGCGGATCGACCAGACCATCTTGTCGACCTCGCTCGCCACGTCGGATGCCACGGCTGAGTTGCCGATATTGGCGTTGATCTTGACGAGGAAGTTGCGCCCGATCGCCATCGGCTCGGTTTCGGGGTGGTTGATGTTGTTGGGGATGATCGCGCGGCCCCGCGCCACCTCGTCCCGCACAAATTCGGGGGTGACGTAGTCGGGCAGCGATGCGCCCCAGGGCTGGCCGTCGTTGCGGGCGGTGAGGCGCGCGGCCTCGTCCCGCAGCATTTCCCGGCCGAGGTTCTCGCGCTCGGCGACGTATTCCATCTCGGGCGTGATGATGCCGCGGCGGGCGTAGTGCATCTGGCTGACGTTCATGCCGGGCTTCGCGCGCAGCACCTTCTTCGCCACGTTCGGGAATGCGGGCACGCCGCCCGAACGGTCGGGCCCAAGCTGGCCATTATCTTCGGGCTTCACTTCGCGCGCGTCGTATTCCTCGACATCGCCGCGGGCGAGGATCCACTCGCGGCGCTTCTGCTCCAGCCCCTTGCGGATATCGATCTGCGCATCGGGATCGGTGTAGGGGCCGGAGGTGTCGTAGACGCGCACGCTGGGCTCGCCGCCCTCGAGATCGATCTCGCGCATGGCCACGCGCACGCCGCTGCCGCTCTTGGCGCCGACATGGACCTTGCGGCTGCCGCGGATCGGGCCGGTGGTGACGCCGATGTCGAATTTGCTGTTGATGTCGGCCATGCGAAGTCTCTCCAGAAGGCGGACGGAGAGCGGAGTTCTGGCGACGACCAGCCCACTCCCTCCGCCGATGCTAATCGGTTCAGGTTCGACGGGTCGGGCGGTGCTTAATCCGCCCCTCTCAGCGAAAGCTCGCTCCCCGGGGATGAAGGGGGCTTAGCCGAGCCGGCGCGGGGAATCCAGCGCCTATGGTGCCTCAGCGACGGCGCGGGCCGTAGAGGCAGCACCGGGCTGGACAGATCGCGATGGCAATGTGGGAGAAGTGGATGCCCCGTGAGGATTCGAACCTCAATTGACGGAGTCAGAGTCCGTAGTCTTACCATTAGACGACGGGGCATCAGCATCGCCGGTCGGGGCGCCGAGAATCGCGCACCGCTCCGGGAGAGGGGGCGCACTTAGTTTCGCTGGCGCGCCCGGTCAACCCTTCTGCTTGCCCGAAACGTCATGTGGCGCTAGCGTCGGCGGCAAGTCCCCGTGCGCGTTGGTTCGTGCGGGAGGATAGAAAGAAGACACCCCATGGCGGATCATTCTCCGCCGGACAGTAAAAGGGGGCCTGGTAAGAACAGGGGCGGCACGTCCGGCAAGGTAGCCGATTTCCGCTACAAGCGCCCCTCCCGGCCCGATAGCAAGCCCGGCAGAAAGCCGGCCCCGCGCCCTGCGAAACCGCGCGCGGCGGACAAGCAGGCCAACCCGATCGACAACAACCGGCAGGCAGCGCCCGCGGAACGCGGTTTCCAGCGGCGGCAGGCCTATGCCGCGCTCGACCTCGGCACCAACAACTGCCGCCTCCTGATAGCCCGCCCCTCGGGCGAGAATTTCACGGTCATCGACGCCTTCAGCCGCGTGGTGCGCCTCGGCGAGGGGCTGGCCGCCAGCGGCCGCCTGTCGGACGCGGCGATGGAGCGTACGCTGGCCGCGCTGCACGTCTGCGCCGAAAAGCTGCGCCGCCGCCACGTCCACCTCGCCCGCTCGGTCGCGACCGAAGCCTGTCGCCGCGCCTCCAACGGCGAGGAGTTCATCGAACGCGTGCGGCAGGAAACGGGCATCGTGCTCGACATCATTTCCGCGCAGGAAGAGGCGCGCCTCGCCGTACTGGGCTGCCACATCCTGCTCGAAGACGGTCCCGGCCCGGCAGTGATCTTCGACATCGGCGGTGGTTCGACCGAACTGGTGCTGGTGGAGCCGAGCGGCGCGGTCCCGCGCATCCTCGACTGGATGAGCGTGCCCTGGGGCGTCGTCTCGCTCACCGACACGGTGACCGGATCGGACGAGAGCCTCGAAACCCGGCTCGACCGCTACACGCGCATGCGCCGCACCGTGGGCGACAGTTTCAAGCCCTTTGCCAAGCGCATCGCCGAACACGCGCGGGGCAAGCACCCGATCCGCCTGCTGGGCACCAGCGGGACGGTGACCACGCTGGCCAGCCTGCACCTCGAACTGCCGCAATACGACCGGCGCGCGGTCGACGGGCTGATCCTCGAATCGAAGGCCATGCGCGATATCTCCACGCGCCTGTCCCGCATGAGCGGGGCGGAACGGCAGGAATTGCCCTGCATCGGGGATGACCGCGCGAACCTGGTGGTGGCGGGCTGCGCCATCCTCGAATCGATCCTCGACATCTGGCCCTCGCAGACGCTGGGCGTGGCCGACCGCGGGATCCGCGAAGGCATCCTGCGCAGCCTGATGGCCGCCGATGCCGATGGCGAGCGCAGCCGCGCCGCGCTGCAAAGGATGAGGGAACAGGATGTCTAGGTCGGGCAAGGATCGCGACACGCGGGTTCGCACCGCCAAGAAGCGCACCGCGTCGTCGACGCGCTGGCTGCAGCGGCAGCTGAACGACCCTTACGTGAAGCAGGCCAAGGCCGAGGGGTATCGCAGCCGCGCGGCCTACAAGCTGATCGAGCTGGACGAGAAATTCGGCCTGCTGAAAGGCGTCGAACGCGTGGTCGACCTCGGCATTGCGCCGGGCGGCTGGAGCCAGGTGGTGCGCAAACTGCGGCCCAAGGCGCAGGTGGTCGGCATCGACCTCCTCGAGGTCGAACCGATCGAGGGCGTGACGATCTTCCAGATGGATTTCATGGACGACGATGCGCCGCGCGTGCTCGAAGAGGCGCTGGGCGGCAAAGCGGACCTCGTGATGAGCGACATGGCCGCCAACACCGTGGGCCACAAGCAGACCGACCATCTGCGCACCATGGGCCTGGTCGAGGCGGGCGCTTGGTTCGCAGTAGAGAACCTCGACAAGGGCGGAACCTTCCTGGCCAAGGTGCTGGCCGGCGGGACCGATGCGGACCTGCTCGCCCTGCTCAAGAAGCACTTCAAGACGGTCAAGCACGCCAAGCCGCCCGCCAGCCGCAAGGGCTCGAGCGAGTGGTACGTCATCGCCCAGGGTTTCAAGGGCGAGGCCTGAGGGCAAAGAAAAACCCCGCCGAAGCGGGGCCTTTCGTCAAATTTGCCTGAAGCCGTTAGGCTCAGTCGACCTTGGTCGCGCCGCCGGTGTCGGTGGCCGCATTGCCCGCAGCGACGGGCTGGTCCGCGCTCATCGCGCCGGCAGCTTCCGCGCCGTCGACCGGTGCGCCTTCGACCGGACCTTCGCCCGCGCCGGGTGCGTCAGCCGCGGCTTCTTCTGCCGGAGCGGCCGGGGCCGGATAGTCGGGGCCGCCGCCGTTCGCCTTCATGTAGGCGATGACATTGGCACGGTCTTCCGGCTTCGAAAGACCGGCAAAGCTCATCTTGGTGCCGTTGGCGAAACCGCGCGGGTTGGCGAGCCATGCGTCCATTGCCGCATAGTCCCAGGTGCCGCCCTTGTCCTTCAGCGCCGAGCTGTAAGCGAAACCGGCAGCATGTGCGCCGATCGGGGTGCCGAGCACGCCCCACAGGTTCGGGCCGATGCCGTTGGCGCCGCCCTGGTTGATCGTGTGGCAGGCACTGCACTTGGCGAAGACGGCTTCGCCGGCAGTCGCGTCGGCAGCAGCGAGCAGCGTGCCGAGATCGGGACCGGAATCGGCGCCGCCTTCTTCTTCTTCACCTTCGATGAAGAAGCCGAAATCCTTGCCTTCGGGATAGTCATGGCTGTCGGCATGGAAGTACATGCCCGAAGCGATCGATGCCCCGAGGGCCACGATGCCGGAGAAGAGTACCCAGCCGGCGGTGGTGTTGAAACGGTCGTCCATTGCGTGAGAACCTGCGAGAATCCGTGTGGTCTATGGTTGCGCGCCGCTCTAGTGCCGTGCGCGCCTTCGTGCAAGTCCGCCCTGTGCAATAGCGCTTGCGATGGGTGCAAGTGGTGCCTAGCAGCGGCTTCCCATGCGTAATTTCGCCAAGCCCGCCCTCGCCATGGTCGATTCCATGCGCGCCGCCGCCGCCGGGGAACCCGCGCGCGCCATCGCTTTCGGCGGTGCGCCCGGTTCCAATTCGCACCAGGCGGCGATGCAGTTCGCGCCCGAAGCGCTGCCCCTGCCCTGTTTCAGCTTCGAGGATGCGCTCGACGCAGTGAAGAGCGGCGCGGCCGGCTGCGCGATGATCCCGATCGAGAACAGCCAGCACGGCCGCGTGGCGGATATCCACTTCCTGCTGCCTGAAAGCGGGCTGGCGATCGTGGCCGAACATTTCATGCGCATCACCCATGCGCTGATGGCGGTCGGCGACGGCCCGTTCGAAGCGGCCTACAGCCATCCGCAGGCGCTCGGCCAGTCGCGCGAATTCCTGCGCGCGCGCGGCATCACCGGCATGAGCTATGCCGATACGGCGGGCGCTGCGGCCTATGTGGCGGAAACCGGCGAGGCAAACATCGCAGCAATCGCCCCGCCGCTTGCCGCCGATCTCTACGGCCTCAAGATCGTGGAAGACGCGGTCGAGGACGCGCATGACAACACCACGCGCTTCGTCGTGCTGGCGAAGGAACCGCTCGCACCGGGCGCGCTGGCCGGTGTCGATGCCATGACGACCTTCATCTTCGAGGTGAAGAATATCCCCGCCGCACTTTACAAGGCGCTGGGCTGCTTTGCCACGAACGGCGTCAACATGACCAAGCTGGAAAGCTACCAGAAGGGCGCAAGCTTCGCGGCGACCATGTTCTTCGCCGATATCGAAGGCGCGCCGGGCGATGCGCGGGTCGATACGGCGCTTGAGGAACTGGCGTTCCAGACCAACGAGGTCCGCCTGCTCGGCAGCTATCCGCGCGCCCGCAAGCGCGGGTAGGCGCAGGGCAAGAGAAGACGGGCCGCAGGGCGACCCGCCTTCTCCCGGGGGGCAATCGTCAGTCGCGCCAGACGAGGCGCTTGATCAGCACATCGCCCAGCACGGTGCGGTATTTCGCGCGGTCGCCGCTTTCGGCCTGAAGCTGCTGGATGTTGCGCTGCATGAAGGCGCGCATCTGCTTGTTGCGCGCTTCGAATTCCTCGTTGCTTTCGAAATCGTCGAAGCGGGTGAGGAGCCACATGTCGGGTTCACCCTGGCGCGCGTGGGTGTTCGACCAGATCTCGTAGCTTTCGATCCAGCCCTGCGAGACAGCATAGTCCATGCGCTTGCGCCATTCGCCTGCCAGCCAGTTGGCATATTGGAGGCCCCCGCCGTCCTCGAGGCTGATGCCGGTGACCTCGATCCATTCCGCGCCCTTGAGCGGGTACTGGTCCTGCGCCACGGCAGCCTGCGGCATGGCGACAAGCAGCGCGCCCGCGGCGAGCACGGCTTTGGTAAGTGATTTCATGGTTATGACTCCTAGGTGACGAGTTGAACGACCCGTGACTTCGGCGTCAGGACCTTATGCGGCCCGTTGTGATGGATTTTCGTCCCCCAACGCTGGCGGCAGGCTGCGCCTTGCCGTCCCGAGAGTCAAAAGACCGGCGCAAACGCCTGAAAAGCATGGCCAATCGCGTCTTTCGCGACCAGTCGACTCCCCTCGCGACTCGGAGCTATTCGTCGCCGTAGATGGCGACTTCGTTGATGCCTGCGCTGGTGGCGCGGCCGCGGTACATGCCGGCGGTGTTGAAGCTGAAGACAGCCTCGCCCGACGGAGAGACGACGATCACGCCGCCATCGCCGCCCAGCGCCTTGACGTCGTCCATGACCGCGTCGCTGGCAGCCTGCGCGCTTTGATCCTCGTATTCCATGAGTGCGCAGATCGAACGGGCGACGCCCACGCGGATGAAGAATTCACCCCAGCCGGTCGCCGACACGGCGCAGGCGCGGTCGTCGGCATAGGTGCCGGCCCCGATGATTGGCGCATCGCCCACGCGGCCCCAGCGCTTGCCCGTCATGCCGCCGGTGGAGGTGCCTGCAGCCATGTTGCCGTGCTTATCGAGCGCCACTGCGCCGACCGTGCCGAATTTGACGTCCACATCGAGCGCGGACAGCTGTTTCGCCTTCATCCGCTCCAGCGCCTTCAGGCGGAACTCGGTATCGAAATAGCTCGGCGGGACCAGCTCGATGCCCTGTTCGGCAGCGAAAGTTTCCGCGCCCTTGCCCGACAGCATCACGTGCGGGCTGTCGGTCATCACCTTGCGCGCGAGCAGGATGGGGTTGCGCACGGTGGTGACGCCTGCGACCGCGCCGGCATCGCGCGTACGGCCGTCCATGATCGAGGCATCGAGTTCGTGCGTCGCGTCCCAGGTATAGACCGCGCCCTTGCCCGCGTTGAAACGCGGCTCGTCTTCCATGATCAGGATCGCCGCCTCGATCGCGTCGAGCGCGCTGCCGCCTTCGGCCAGCACCTTCGCGCCAGCATCGAGCGCGGCCTGCAAGGCAGCGCGGTGCGCGGCGTCTTCTTCTGGCGTCATGCTGTCGCGCGCGATGGTGCCGGCCCCGCCATGGATGGCGAGCGACCACCCGGCCTGCGCATGGTCCTGCGCCGAGACGGGGTGCGAAACGGCGAGCGCGAAGCCCGAAGCCGCGATAGCGAAGCGGGTGAAAAATCCTCTCATGCGAGCGTGATAGCAGCCAAAGTTATCCACTCCAGTCTTTCGTGGATTTTTGGATATTTCCGACAGCGTGATAGGCCATGCCGTAGGGGAACCAATGGGGAGAGGTTTCATGCAAATCGGTAGATATCGCTTCGACCAAGAGGTGGCGATGAGCGTCATCGAAAAAGTCGGACTTGCACTTATCGTCCTGCTCATAACCTGGGCTGCGGCGAAAGCGGCCAAGTGGGCATTCGCCAAGCTGGTCGACAACATATCCTTCTTCCAGCGCGGCACCGGCAGCGGTTCTTCGCTGGGGGCATCGCTCGGCAAGATCGTTTCGCTGCTGATCTGGCTGTTCGGCCTGCTGGTAATCCTGCAGGTACTGGGCCTCGGCGCAGTGGCAGGGCCGGTCGACAGCCTGCTCGAAAACGTCGTCGCCTTCATCCCGAATCTGGTGGGTGCAGGGCTGATTTTCTTCATCGGCCTGATGGTGGCGCGGATCGTGCGCGACCTTATCGTCACCACGCTGCAGACGGTCGATTTCGACAAATGGGCCAATCGCGGCGGTGTCGACAATGTCACCGGCAACACCGCGATCAGCAACACGATCGCGACCATCGTCTATGCGGTGATCGTGATCTTCGTGGCGATCATGGCGCTCGATGCACTCAATATCGAGAGCATCTCGCGGCCGGCCAGCTCCATGCTGCAGCTAATCTTCAACGCCATCCCGAACATCATCGCGGCCGCGGTGCTGCTGGGCATCGGCTACCTGATCAGCAAGTTCGTGGTGCAGGTGCTGAAGGAAGTCCTGCCCGGCCTCGGGGTCGACAGGGCGCTGGCAGAAAGCGGCATGATGGGCGAAAATGCCCGCGCATCCACCATCATCGCCCGCGTCGTGCAGGTTGCCATCATCCTGTTCTTCGCCATCGCGGCGACCAGGCTGCTGGGCTTTCCCGAGCTGACCGCGATCCTCGATGCCGTGCTCGAACTGGGCGGCAAGGTGATCTTCGGCGCGGTGGTGATCGCTTTCGGCTTCTTCATCGCCAACCTGCTGGCCCGGCTCATCTCGGGCGACGGGGAGAACGCGACCGCAGCGACCATCGTGCGCTGGGCGACGATCATCCTGTTCGTCTTCATGGGCCTACAGTTCACCGGCATCGGCGGGATGATCCCGGCCAATGCGCTGACCATCCTAATCGCGGGCGTCGCGGTTGCAGGCGCGCTCGCCTTCGGCCTCGGTGGACGCGACTGGGCGGCGCGCAAGCTCGACCAGATGGACAGCGACCTTGCAGGTGCCGCAGGCGCTGCTCCGAAGCCCAAGAAACGCAAGGCGGGCACGGCCAACGACCCGCTGCCGCCGGGCGCATAACGAGACCCCAAGGGGACGCAAAGAGGGGGCGCGGGACGATAAGGTCTCGCGCCCTCTTTCCTTTGTGCTAAGCCGCTTCCCGCCCAAGAGGAGACAGGATGATGAGCAAGTTCGGTTACGAAAGCACGGCGGACGAAGTCCTCGAAGGCAAGGACCTGACCGGCAGGACGGTGCTGATCACCGGCGCCTATTCCGGCCTCGGACGCGAAACCGCACGGGCGATGGGCGCGAAGGGCGCGCATCTGATCCTGTCGGGCCGCGACGAAGGCAAGCTGGCCGAGGCCGCATCGGAAATTTCGCAGGAAACCGGCGCCAGCGTGGAAACGCTGGTCTGCGACCTCGCCTCGCTCGACAGTGTGCGTGCAGCAGCAAGAGAGGCGAACGAGCGGTTCGACAAGATCGACCTCCTGATCAACAACGCAGGGGTCATGGCCTGCGACGAGGCCAAAACTGCCGACGGGTTCGAGATGCAGTTCGGCACCAACCACCTCGGGCATTTCGTGCTGACCAACCACCTCGTCCCGCTGCTCGAACAGGGCGAGCGTCCGCGCATCGTCAACCTGTCGAGCCGCGGTCATCACATCGCGCCGGTCGATTTCGACGATCCCAATTTCGAGCGCCGCGAATACGAGAAATGGCAGAGCTACGGCCAGTCGAAGACCGCCAACGTGCTCTTCGCCGTGGGCCTCGAAGACCGGCTCGCCGACAAGGGCATCCATGCCTATTCGCTGCATCCGGGCGGCATCATGACCAATCTCAGCCGCCACATGACCGACCAGGACATGGCCGATCTGGTCGAGCGGATCCGCAAGAATGCGGAAGCATCGGGCCAGACGCCCGAGCCGTTCAAGTCCATTCCGCAAGGCGCGGCGACGACATGCTGGGCAGCCACAGCGGAAGAGCTGGAAGGCGCAGGCGGCCTCTATTGCGAGAACTGCCACGTTGCCGACCAGGACGACGAAAGCCCCAGCGGCGGCGTGCGCAGCTATGCCATCGACAAGGGCAATGCCGATCGCCTGTGGGCGATGAGCGAGGAAATGGTGGGCGAAACCTTCGCTTACTGAGCGAGGGCTTCGACCAGCCCTTCTGCCAGCCAGCGTGCGAGCATGGCCCCGGCGGCGGCCGGCGCCTCTTTCTCGCCCAGAAGGCCGGACAACAGCTCGCAGGCTTCGGCGAAGCTTGCGCCCTGCATCATGGCGGACAGCGCCTCGCCTTCGGGCAGGGGCACCTGCTGGAAGACAGGCCGTTCGCCCTCGCGCCAGACGATGCAGCAGGCCGCCTCTTCCGGAAGGTGCGTTTCCCCCTCGGACCAGAGAAGTTTCACATCGTGGCGGAGCGTGCGTAGCGCGAGGCCGGGCACGAAGCGCAGCCGCAATCCGGCCCAGTCGGCATCGCCGTAGCTCGCCGTCGCCTCAGCGAACCCTGCTCCGTCGAGCGCAGCGGCATCGCGCGCGACGAAGGCGCGGTGCATTGCCCATTCCAGCCAGGCCAGTTCGGCAACTTCGGGGTCCTGTACGAACAGCTGGGCGCAAGTCGCATCGAACCCCTCGCCTGCAAAATCGAGGGTCCAGCTGGCCGGAGGATGGGTAATCAGGTGATGGGCGGCAGCACGCTCGAAACTGTCCTCGCCGACCAGTCGCGCGGTGCGCTCGAAGGTTGAACGAAGCGCCTCGACCAGCGCGGAGCGGTAGTTGTTGCGATAGACCGCAAGCCCCGCCGCGTGGCGCGGAGTCCAGCCTGCCGGAAGCGGCAGGTCCTCGTCGAGGATACGCGCCAGCATCGCGTCCTGCGCCTCGGCAAGCGCGCTCATGCCGCGATCCGCTGCGCGGCCAGTGCGCGGGCGTGGTCGAGTTCGGCAAGCAGGTCTGCCAGCGGCGGAATCTTGTCGTCGCGCTCGATCATGGTGGCGACCGGACCGGTGCGGGCGATGGTTTCCGCATAAAGCGCCCACACCTCGCCGCAGACTGCGCGGTCGTGGGTGTCGATGACGATCTCGCCCAGCGTGTGTCCGGCAAGGTGGATCTGCCGCACGCGATCGAGCGGCAGGCCGGCGATGTAGTCCTGCGCCGAGAAGCCACGGTTCTGCGCGCTGACATGGACGTTGTTGACGTCGAGCAGCAGGTAGCACCCGGTACGCCGCGCCATTTCGGAGAGGAACTCCCATTCCGCCATCTCGTCCTGCGGAAAGGCGAGATAGCTCGACGGGTTCTCGAACAACATTACGCGGCCGAGCGCAGTCTGCGCACGGTCGATATTCTCGCACACCACCTCCAGCGCCTCGCGCGTGATCGGCATGGGCAGGAGGTCGTGCGAATTGTGCGCGCTGTTGCGCGTCCAGCACAAATGGTCGGACACCCAGAGCGGCTCGATCCGGTCGGCCAGCGCTTTCAGCTTCGCAAGGTAATCATGGTCCAGCCCGTAGGCCGAGCCGATCGACAGCGACACGCCGTGGAGGATCACCGGATGCTTCGCACGTACCTGTTCGAGGATGCGCAGCGGCTTGCCGCCTTCCACCATGTAGTTTTCCGAAATCACCTCGACGAAATCGACCGGCACGTCGCCTTCGAGGAAGTCCGCATAATGCGTCCGCCTGAGACCGAGGCCGAAGCCGTGGAAGGGAGCGATACTCGTCATGGGTGTCTCCGGCAGCATGGGAAAAGGCGACCCGGTGAGGGGCGTCGGGGGACACGAAGGGGGAGGATCCCCCGCAAGCCGGGCCGCCCGCTTGGGGCAGTGAGGATCAGCCGATGTCGCCGATCGTCCCGCCCTTGGTCAGGCACTGGCCCGCCTTCATCGCCTTGAAGCCGTGGCCCTTGCATTCGTTCTGGCCCTTGCATGCGTTCTCGCTGGTGGCGCAGTCGGCCTGCCCCTTGCAGCTGTGCACGCCGTAGCAGTGGACGGTATCTTCGGCGGCGATCGCGGCGCCGCTGCTGCCGGCAGGGGCAGGCGCGGCAAACGCGCTCATCGAAGAAAGGGCAAAGGCCGCGGCGGCGGCTGCAGTGGCGGTCTTGCGGGTAGCGAGGTTCATGGCATCCATTCCTTGTGATCTGATGCGTGCGTCGGTGCACCCGGCATCCTTCGCGCCCGGCAAGCGGGCGGTTACAGGCAATTTTTTCGCGATCCGGCGTAACCGCCCCGCCTCTCGCCCCGAATGACCTGCCAGTTGCGGCGCCCCCGCCCCGACACAGCATTCGAGAACAAGAAAGACTTGCCATGCACAATCAATCAATCGCCCGCCTTGCGGGTCTTGCCCTGACCGCCGGCATCGCCGCCACGCTCGCCGCCAGCCCCGCCGCTGCGCAGAAGAAGCCCGCGATGGAGAAGTGCTACGGCGTCGCCAAGGCAGGCGAGAACGACTGCGCCGCCGGTCCCGGCACCAGCTGCGCGGGCACGTCCACCCGTGACTGGCAGGGCGATGCCTGGAAGCTGGTCAAGAAGGGCAGCTGCGAAACCATCTCCACGCCCAAGGGCAAGGGTTCGCTCACGCCTGTAAAGCGCTGAGCCACGCGTCCCTCCCGCCTGCCCGGCCAGCCCATGACGAGGTGAGACATGCAGCGAGTACTGACCCCCTACGACCGCTTGGCCGTCTGGCTCGCATCGCGTGGGCCGGAAAGCCTGGCACTGCTTCTCACCCGCGTGGCGCTGGCCGGGATTTTCTGGCGATCGGGCCGCACCAAGGTGGAGGACGGCTCGGCGCTGACTGTCAGCGATAATGCCGTCTTCCTGTTCGAATACGAATATACCGGCCTGCCCCTGCCCGCCGACATCGCGGCGCCGCTGGCCACCTACGCCGAGCACTTGTTCCCCGCCCTCCTGGTCGTCGGATTGTTCACGCGCTTTGCCGCGTTGTCGCTGCTGGGAATGACGCTGGTGATCCAGTTTTTCGTCTATCCGGAGGCCTGGTGGAGTACGCATGTCGCCTGGGTCGCCATGGCGGCGATCCTCGTCTCGCGCGGCGGCGGGACGCTGTCGCTCGATGCGCTGCTCGCCTCGCGGCGGGCGGCGTGATAGCCATGAGCATAGAGGGGCAGCGATGATCGCCGACGAAGCCAGCATGGCGCACATGATGGCGGCCGCGCAAAGGGGCGACCGCGAGATGTACCGCGTCCTCCTGGGCGAAGTGCAGCTGTGGCTGGCGCGCTATTTCAGGAAACGCGTGCCGCCCGCGCAGCTCGATGACTTGGTGCAGGAGGTGATGATGGCCGTCCATGCCAAGCGCGCCACCTGGGACCCCACCCGCGCCTTCTACCCCTGGCTCGCCGCCATCGCGCGCTATCGCTGGGTCGATCACCTGCGCAAGGTCTACCGCAGTGCGGAAGACGAGCTGGGCGACCATGACGCCGCCGAAGACAGCGAGGAAGAGGCAGTGATGGCCCGCATAAGCCTGGAACGGTTGTTCGTGCACCTGCCCGACCGGCAGGTCGAGGTTATCGAACTGGTCAAGATAGAGGGGCTTTCTATCGCGGAAGCCGCAGAACGGACCGGGCAGAGCGAAAGCCTGGTCAAGGTGAACATCCATCGCGGGCTGAAGAAGCTGTCCGCGCTCGTAGAAAAGGCCGAATAACAATGAACCGGGTCCCCAATCCGCTTATCGACGAACTGGCGGACGATCTCGCCCCCGTCGCCCCGATCCGCCCCTGGCACGGCGCGCTGCTGGTCGCGCTGTCCGCGCTTGCCACCGTGGTGCTGGTCGAACTGGTCGACGGGCTGTGGCGCGGCATCGCCACTGGCGCTGCGTCGAGCATCTTCTTCATCGCCAACGGCATGCTGGGCCTGCTTGCCGTGGCAGCGGCGGGCGCGGTCGTTTCCATGGCGAGCCCGCGCGTCGGCAACCGCCATGAAGGCGCGCGCTGGTCGGCGGCCATGCTGGGCCTGCTCCCCCTGACCGCACTGCTGGCGCTGGGTGGCGGCGGCCTCTACGCGGCGGTGTCGAGCGATCCCTACGGCTTCGAGTGCTTCCTTGCAGGCGCGGGCTTCGGCCTGGTGACGGCGACAGCGTTGGTCCTGTGGCTGCGCCGCGGCGCGCCTGTCTCGCTGGGTGCGGCAGGTCTGTTCACCGGCATTGCGGCAGGCGCCATCGGCAGCTTCGCTTACGGCCTTGCCTGCCCCATCGACAGCATCGACCATCTCGGCATCTGGCATGTCGCGCCGGTTGCGCTGATGGGTCTCGCCGGCAGGATCGCCGTGCCCCCTCTGGTGCGCTGGTAGCGCCTAGAGCCAGCGCAGGCGGCGGAAGACCACGATCAGCGTAACGAAAACCGCAAGGCAAGCGGTCACCACTACCCAGAACGCCTCGGGATTATCGGCTCCCGGCATACCGCCGACATTGATGCCGAGCAGGCCGGTCAGGAACGACAGTGGCAGGAAGATGCCTGCCACAATGGTCAGCATGTAAGTCGCGTGTTCGCTGCTGGCGAGGCTGCGGGCGCGCAGTTCGTCCTGCAGCACGACAGCGCTTTCCTTGCTGATGTCGATATCGTCGAGATAGCGCCGCAGGCGCGCGATGCTTTCGGCGATCTCGCGGCGGTCCTCTTCCTCGAACCAGTCGGGCGAATCGCGGCTGATCTGTTCCAGCGCCTCGTGCTGCGGGGCCATGTGGCGCTTGAGGCTGAGGCAGTTGCGCCGGATGGTGGAGATGCGCTTCAGCATCCCTTCGGGGTCCTTTTCCGGGTCCTCTTCCTCGAGATCGTCCAGCACTTGGTTCATGTCGACGATCGACTGGCTCATCCGGGTGATGAGCAGTTCCGCAAGCAGCGTGATGGTACCACCTGCGTCGAGCGGGCCGTCACCGCGGTCGAGCATGCCCATGACCTCGCGCGGGGTCTGCATCGGCGCGCGGCGCAGGGTAATGAGGCGCTGGCCGTCACTCCACAGCTGCATCGAGATCATGTCTTCCGGCTCTGCGCCGGGATTGAAGTTGATGCCCCTCAGCGTCGCCACCAGCGTATCGTCCTCGCGAAAGGCGCGCGGCCGGGTCTGGTCGCTGGTCAGCAGCTCTGCAGTGGGTTCGGGCATGCAGAGCTCGTTTTCGAGCCACAGGCGCGTGCCTGCAAAATCGCGGCGAAGGTGCAGCCACAGCACTTCGTCCGGCGACTGTGGCGTCCATCCCTGCGCCTCGTCCCAGCCGATCGGCCGGGCCCCGCCCTTGCCGTCCATCACGCGCCCGAACAACAGCGGGGCCTGGGTCGAGATTTCGTCGGTCGCTTCGCTCATGCGCGTCTCATGCCCCAAGTCGTGCGGCCTGTCATTGCCCCTTCATCGAAGCGCCTCTATATCGCCCCCATGTCATCCGTACGTCCCTGGCGCACTATCGAGCGCCGCCAGTCCCGCCAGATCATGGTCGGCAATGTCCCTGTCGGGGGCGATGCGCCGATTACCGTGCAGACCATGACCAATACGCCCACCGAAGACGTGGGGGCGACGATCGACCAGATCCGCCGCTGCGAGGATGTGGGCGCCGACATCATTCGCGTGTCCTGCCCGACCGAGGAAGCGACCGCGAATTTCGACAAGATCACCAAGGCAGCGAATGTCCCGATCGTTGCGGACATCCACTTCCACTACAAGCGCGCGCTCGAAGCGGCCGACAAGGGCGCGGCCTGCCTGCGCATCAACCCGGGCAATATCGGCTCGTCCGAACGGGTTGCCGAAGTCGTGCGCGCCGCGAAGGCGAACGGCTGCGCGATCCGCATCGGCGTGAACGCGGGCAGCCTCGAGAAGGACCTGCTGGAAAAATACGGCGAGCCCTGCCCCGAAGCGCTGATCGAAAGCGCGCTTGACCACATCAAGCTGCTGCAGGACCACGATTTCCACGAATACAAGGTCGCGGTGAAGGCGTCCGACGTGTTCCTTGCGGTCGCGGCCTATCACGGCCTTGCCGAAGCGGTGGACTGCCCGCTGCATCTCGGCATCACCGAAGCGGGCGGACTCATCGGCGGGACGGTCAAGTCCTCCATCGGTATCGGCAGCCTGCTGTGGGCGGGCATCGGCGACACGATCCGCGTGTCGCTGTCGGCCGAGCCGGAGCAGGAAGTGAAAGTCGGCTTCGAAATGCTGAAGGCGCTCGGCCTCAGGACTCGCGGCGTGCGCGTCGTCTCCTGCCCCAGCTGTTCGCGCCAGGGTTTCGACGTCATCCGCACGGTCGAGGCGCTGGAAAAGCGGCTCGAACACATCAAGACGCCGATGAGCCTCTCGGTCCTCGGCTGCGTGGTCAACGGTCCGGGCGAAGCGCGCGAGACCGACATCGGGCTGACCGGCGGCGGCAATGGCAAGCACATGGTCTATCTCTCGGGCGTGAAGGATCACCACATCGAGAACGAGGACATGCTCGACCACATCGTCCGGCTGGTGGAGGAAAAGGCTGCCGCCATCGAGGCCGGTGACGCGGTCGCTTTCGATCCGCACGCGGTCGCCGCCGAGTGATCAAGGCATTCGCGAACCGCCTCGCTGATGTCCTGCGCGACAGCGGCCGCATCTGGCTGCTTGCGCCGATCATCCCCCTCATCGCGATCGTGCCGGAATTCATCCAGCACGTGGCCGAGATCAACCTGGACATGTTCGACGATATCGAGAGCGCGCGTGCAGTATCGAACGGCGAGACGCGCTGGGCCTTCGGCTATGCCAAGCTCGCCGGCTATTTGATCGCCATCCTCGCCGCGATCCGCTTCTGGGCCGCGCGGCGCGAAGGTTTGCCCTGGTGGTCGATGAAGGGCATCGCGTGGAAGGTCTTCGGGATCGCCTTGGTCGCCAATATCGTGGTGGGGCTGGCCAGCACGGGCCTCGAAATCGGCACTGCGCACTATGGCGAAACGACCGTCCAGGCGATCTCGATCGCCTTCAGCATCATTACTCTACCGATCTTCGTCATGCTGATCGCAGGACTGGTCGGGGACCGGTCTACAACCCTTGCCTCCGTCTATCGCTCTGGCTGGGGCGCAGCGCTGCGGATCGTGATCTTCTCGGCCATCGTCCTCGTCCCGCTGATGTGGCTGCACTCGCAGAACCACGTCTGGGCAATGGGCGCGGACAAGGCTCTGGTCTGGGCGCTGATGGTCTTCGACAGTCTCGTCGTCGGCCTGTTGGCAGGCGCATGGGGCACCGCGATCCACCACGGTTATCGCCCGCTGTCCGAACCGCTCGACAAGGGCGACGACGCGGGCTTTACGGCGGTTTAATCCCTTCCCGTTAGGTTTGCGGCCATGATCAGGCCGCTGCTCTTCATCGTTGCCGCCATTTCGGGCCTCGCCGCGTTCGCCGTGCGCGACCACCCGGGCGTGGCCGCCGAGGAGCCGGGAGAGGTGAAACGCTTCAACTCCTCGCCCAACCCGTGGTCGAGCGATGCGGTGATCGAGGCCCAGCAGGGCGGTGAATGGTACGGCGAAGTCCGCCTCGAACGCGCGGGCGACGGCCACTATTATTCCAGCGCGAGCGTGGGCGCGGCAAAGTTCAACGTCATCGTCGACACCGGCGCATCGGTCGTGGCGCTGACCGGGGACGATGCCCGCGCGGCTGGTCTGAGCTGGGAACAGCACGAGGTCGCCGTCGTCGGCCGCGGTGCGAGCGGCGATGTCCACGGCGTCATCCGGCGCATCCCCGAAATCGATGTCGGCGGCATCACTGCCCGCAATGTCGAGGCGATCATCATTCCCGAAGGACTGGACGTCTCGCTGCTCGGCCAGAGCTACCTAGCCCATGTCCGCAGCGTGGAAATCCGCGGCGGGCAGATGGTGCTGTCCAACATGTGATTGCGAAGGCGGGGCTTTCGGCCCGGCATGACGCTCGCTAAGAACCGGTGATGCACCGCACACCGCTCCTCCTGCTCGCCAGCCTCTCGCTCGCTGCCTGCGCCACCGTTCCCGAAGCTGCCGCGCCGGCCCATCCCGAGGCACGGCCCTACGCTGTGACGAAGAACCCGATGGGCGAAGTCGATGCAGCGCTTGCCCGCGCGTCCGAGCGGGGCACGCGCCTGCTGCTGGTGATGGGCGGGAACTGGTGCCACGACAGCCGCGCGCTGGCAGGCTGGCTGGAAACACCGCGGTTCGCCGAACTGGTCGAGCGCAGGTACGAACTCGTCTACGTCAACGTCGGCCTTCCCCAGACGGGCGACGGGCACAATCTCGACATCGCGCAACGCTTCGGCTTGGATGAACTGCCCGGCACGCCGAACTTGCTGGTCGTCACCGCCGACGGCACACTGGTCAATGCGGACACGGCAACGACGTGGCGCAATGCTGCGAGTCGCAGCGAGGATGCAATCTACGAGGAACTGGTCGGCCTCGCCGGATAGGAGATACGGCGCAATGGCTCTCGAAGCGGATTACCTGGTCATCGGGGCGGGCGCGACCGCGCTCTCCTTCGTCGACACGCTGCTCGAACAGGACGAAGAGGCGACGGTAGTGATGATCGACCGCCATTCGGCGCCCGGCGGGCACTGGAACGATGCCTATTCCTTCGTCGCGCTGCACCAGCCAAGCTCGTCCTACGGGGTAAACCGTGTGCCGCTGGGGCAGGACCGGATCGACGAGGCCGGTCCCAACAAGGGCTTTTTCGAACTGGCGAGCGGGGCCGAAGTCCTGGCCTATTTCCAATCCGTCATGCGCGATCACCTGCTCCCCACGGGCCGGGTGCAGTATTTCCCGAACAGCGAATATGACGGCGAGCGGGGCTTCCGGAACATCTTCTCGGGCGAGGAGACTCAGGTGACGGTCAACCGCAAGCTGGTCGACACGACCTATTTCGAAACCTCCGTCCCCTCGACCCACAAGCGCGCCTTCACGGTCGCCGACGGCGTACGCGTCGTCGTGCCCGGCGCGTTGCCGGACCTGTGGAAGAGCGGGCCGCTGCCGCCGCATTACTGCATCCTCGGCGCAGGCAAGACCGCGATGGACACGGGCATCTGGCTGCTGGAGGCGGGCATTCCGGCCGACAGCATTACCTGGGTGAAACCGCGCGAAAGCTGGCTGATCAACCGCGCTACCGTGCAACCGGGCGAACAGTTCTTCGACAGCACCATCGGGGGACAGATCAGCATCATGAAGGCCGCCGCCGCTGCCACTAGCGGCGCGGAGATCTTCCACCAGCTGGAACGCGACGGCGTGATGCTGCGCATCGACCGCGACGTGGAGCCGGAGATGTTCCACTACGCCACGATCTCGCAGGGCGAGGTCGACCGGCTGCGCGGCATCGGCAACGTTGTGCGCATGGGCCGCGTCGAAGCGGTCGAGCCTGGGCGCATGGTGCTCCAGGGCGGCGAGGTCGCGATGCCCGAAGGCACGCTCTACATCGACTGCACTGCTTCGGCCGTCCGGCCAAAGCCCGTCGCGCCGCAATGGCAGGGCGACCGCATCGTGCTGCAATTGCTGCATGTCCCGCTGGTAACGCTCAATTCCGCAGTCAGCGCCTTCATCGAGGCGAATTTCGACACCGACGAGGAGAAGAACGCGCTCTGCCGCCCGGTGTCCTTCATCGACAATATCGACGGCTATTCCGGCATCATCCTCGGCACCGGCATCAACCGCTTCACCTGGGCGCAGAACCCCAAGGTATCGGAATTCCTCGCTGCATCGCGTCTCGATCCCTCGGCCCCGACGATCCGCCAGCTGCGCGAAACAGCGCCCGAGCGGCTCAGCATCATTGCCGAAATGCAGGGGGCGGTGATGGCGGCCATGCCGAACCTCCAGAAGCTGGCGGCGAAGGCTGCCGCAGAGGCGCAGGCAGGCTAGAGGGCGCCCCATCCTCCACGTCGTCCACCACGTCGATTACATGGCGCCCGCGCCCGCTCGCGGGACCTTCCGCTTCGACAAGTACCGGGCGGTCATACAGATGCTGCGCGAAAGCGGCGAGCCGATAACCGAACACGCGCCCCCGTCCTGCCCGCGCCAGTGGCTGGAGGCGGTCCATTGCCCCGCTTACGTTGAGGAAGTGCTGAGCGCCGCGGTCCCGCCAGAGAAGGAGCGCCGCATCGGCTTTCCCGTCACCCCGCATATCGCCAGCCGCGTAACGCATACCAATGGCGGCACCTGGCTCGCAGCGCAGCTTGCCTTCGAGTATGGCTATGCAGCCAATTCCGCTGCCGGTAGCCACCACGCGCTGCACGATACCGGCGCGGGTTACTGCGTGTTCAACGACCTTGCCGTCTGCGCCAACCGCCTGATTGCACAAGGCGATGCGGGCCGCGTGCTGGTGGTCGATCTCGACGTGCACCAGGGCGACGGGACCGCCAGCCTGACGGCAGGGCGCGACGACATTTTCACCCTGTCGCTCCACGCGGAAAAGAACTTCCCCCTGCGCAAGGCGCGCTCCAGCCTCGACGTGCCGCTGGCCGACGGGACGGACGACGACGGCTATCTGGAGGCGCTGGAACGCCAGCTGCCGCAGGTCCTCGACAGCTTCGCGCCGGATATCGTGTTGTACCAAGCCGGTGTGGACGTCCATGCGGACGACCGGCTGGGCCGGCTGGCCCTGAGCGATGAAGGTATCGCGGCTCGCGACCGCTTCGTCGTGAACGCGGTGCGCGGGCGTGGACTCCCGCTCGCAAGTACGCTTGGTGGCGGATACGGGACCGATCCGCTGGAAGTCGCACGGCGGCACGCGCGTTCCATGCTCACCTGCGCGCAGGCGAATGTCGCATTCGACCATTCATTTTCGCGCAGCACGTCCTATGTTATAAGCCAGAAACCATGAAGCGTCGCGATCTCATCAAGGGTACCATTGCAGCCGCAACCGCTGCCGCGCTGCCCGCGCGCGTCTTTGCGCAGGTCAATCCGACCTCCTCGCGCGACCGCAAGCTCATCGAGATCGCCCGCCGCCAGCTGGACCGCGTGGGCGCGGATATCTGGAAGAAGGATATCGTCGGCATTGCCGATTTCGGCCTCCATTCGGCCAAGGAACGATTCCACTTCGTCGATCTTGACAACGAACGGGTGGAAAGCTTCTTCGTCACTCACGGCACGGGTTCCGACGGCGAACACGACGGCTGGCTGAAGCGTTATTCCAACATCGAAGGGAGCGAAGCGACCAGCCGCGGCGCTTACATGACGCGCAGCTGGTATCGCGGGCGCTACGGCACCTCGATCAGGCTGGACGGGCTGGACCCGACCAATTCCAACGCACTGCCCCGCGCCATCGTGATGCATCCGGCCGAATATGCGCGGCCCGAACATATCTCGCGCTACGGGCGGCTCGGCCGGTCGAACGGGTGTTTCGCGCTCGGCCCCGACCAGTTCGACAAGGTGCTGCTGAAGCTGAGCGGCGGACGCCTGCTGTTTGCCGAAAGCCTCGGTCTCGAAGCGGACGGCAGCCAGCTGCCTCCACCGATGGCGCAGATGGACCTGCTCCTGCGGCCGGGTGGCGGCACGTTCGAGCGCACCAATCCCGGCCTCTTCTAGGCCCTATCCCCTAACCGCTCAGGTCTGCATGTCGTCGACGATCTCGACGACTTCCTCGCTCGTCTCGCGGGCGCGGTTCGACTGGCGCGGCGCATCGAGTGCGGCCAGCACGGGCGCATCGCGGTCGTAGATGTCGCCGAAGGTCTTCATCACCCCGTCGACGTCGCTCGCCATGGTGAAATAGGTGATGTAGACCGGCCACTGCTTGTCCATCGCATAGCGCGTGTATTCGCCGCTGGCGGTGATTTCGGACACTTCCTGCTGGATCAGCGGCAGGTCTTCCTTGCTCTTGGCATTGCCAAGCATCGACATGGTCATGGCCAGTTCGCGCGCACCCTGCACGCGGATGCAGCCGTGGCTGAGCGCGCGGTTGTCCTGCGCGAACAGATTGCGGTTGGGCGTATCGTGCAGGAAGATCGCGTGCGGATTGGGCATGTCGAGCTTCATCAGGCCGAGCGCGTTCTGCGGCCCCGGCTGCTGAACCACGGTGACCCAGCCATTGGCGCCCTTGGTCGCCTTGTATCCGGCAGCCTTGGCCCAGCCGGGATTGCCCAGCACCTTCGCGCCCAGGCCTTCGCCCTTCACGATCGACTGCGGAACGGTCCAGGTCGGGTTGTAGATGACTGCTTCGACCATTTCGGCCAGCTGCGGGGTCGCGGTGCGGCCCGGCTTGCCGACGATGGTGCGGTAGCTCTTGATGATGCGCCCGTTCACGGTCAGCCGCAGCTTGTATTCGGGCACGTTGGTCAAGAGGTACTGCTTGCCGAGGTCCTGCGGCAGCCAGCGCCAGCGGTCCATGTTGGCGCGGATCAGCTTGCGCTTGGCAGGATCCTTGGCCGATGCCAGTTCGGTGCGCAGCTTGTCGTAATCGGGATGCACGGGATCGAGCGAATCGAGCGTACCGGCGATGTCGCCGCTCGCCAGCGCGTCTTCCAGCAGCTTCCAGGTCGGCAGGCGGTCCGCATCGGGATCGATGACGAACCACTGGCGGCGCGATTCCATCGGCGTGCGCCCGTCGCGCAAATCCTCGACCAGCCAGACGAAGATCTCGCTCGCCATGCGGTTCACCTCGCCGCCCGGCCCCTTGACGGTCAGCAGTTCGCTGAGCTCGTCGGCGCGGTAATCGGCCGGGTTCAGCCCTTCGGCGGCAACGGTCGGGATATAGGCGAGCAGCGCCTCGACCTGTTCGACGCTCCAGATGCCTTCGAGCGAGGGGACTTCCTGTACGACTTCGCCGCTTTCCATGCGGATATCGCCGAAGGCTTCATCGACGCTCTGCTGCTTTGCCGGGGCGGGCTTGGCCGGCTGCGCCTTGGAGGCAGGCAGGAGGCTTTCGGGCGCGCTGTTCTGCGCCTGCGCAGTGCCTGCGAGAAGAATGGCGCCAGCCGCGCCGGAAAGAAGAAGAGTCTTGATAGTCATTCAGCCCACCGGATGCCGTCCGTTTCGGATCGACCTTCATTAGCAATTGTTTGGCCCTTTATCCACGTGTGCGGCTTGCACAAGGATGAACCGGCGTGACCTTCTCGCCTGCCCGTAATATGCCCGCCCGGCATGAGCGCGCAGGACAACTCGATCCGCCCGGTACTGGCGGCAACGCTGGGAATCGCGCTGTTCGCGGCGATGGATGCCGTGATGAAGGGCGGCGCGCTGGCGATCGGGGCCTACAGCGCCTTCCTGCTGCGCTGCATGATGGGCAGCGTGCTGCTGGCACCGATTTGGTGGTGGCGCACAAGGGTCTTCCCGAGGGGCCGCGTGCTACGCATCCATCTGGTGCGCGGCACGGTCATTGCCTTCATGGGGTGGAGCTTCTTCGCCTCGTTGGTCTACCTGCCGCTCGCCGAAGCCATTGCCATCAGCTTCGTCGCGCCGCTGATCGCGCTTTATCTCGCGCGGCTGCTGCTGGGGGAGGTCATCCGCCCGCGCGCTGTTGCCGGGACGGTCCTTGGCCTTGTCGGCGTGATCGTGATCGTGGCGGGCCGCATCGGGCGCGAACGGCTGGACGGGGATGCCGCCTTCGGCATCGCTCTGGTACTGGTATCCGCCGTCCTGTTCGCCTGGAATCTCATCCTCCAGCGGCAACAGGCGCTGGTGTCCTCGCCGCTCGAGGCGAGCACCTTCCAGAACGGTACGGTGACGCTGGTGCTCGGCGTCGGCGCGCCCTTCCTGCTGGTCCTGCCAGACCGCGAGACGGTCATGCTGCTCGGCCTTGCCGCCGTGCTGGCGATCCTCGCCGCCATGCTCTTCATCTGGGCCTACGCCCGCAGCGAGACGCAGCGGTTGGTGCCGATCGAATACACCGGCTTCCTGTGGGCCTCGCTGTTCGGCTGGCTGTTCTTTGCCGAACCGATCCGCCCCCTGACCGTGGCAGGGGCAGTGCTGATCGTCATCGGCTGCTGGATCGCGACCCGCCGCCGGACCGAACAGACCGCGCTTTAGCGGACAGCGGCGATCAGCGTATCGGGCTGTTCGCTCGCCTGCGCGGTGTTTCCGGCGCATGTGAAGGCGGCGCTGAAACAGCCGATCACGCCAAGCGCGGCTGCAGTTACGGCGATACGAAGGGTGCGGCGCGAACGGGTGTGCGCCTGCGACTGGGCAGTCATGTCATGCTCCTCTGGCGGGCCGCGCCTCGACTGGACTGGCCATCCGGCGCCGTTGCCCCAATTTTGCCTTAATAAGCCATGAAGCGGCAGTTTTGTTCCCGATGAGACGTTTTGCCTAGGCGGCGGCCCTTGATTTTTCGCCCGTCTCGGCGCAGGTGCGCGGCACATTGTGCCCGCCCGCCCGCACAGGCGCGAAAGGCCCCATTCTAGATCAAGGACGAATGCGCGCATGACCCAGGTCGGCAAGGATACGCTCGGAACCCGCTCCACCCTCACCGTCAACGGCAAGGACTATGCCTATTACTCCTTCGCCAAGGCGGAAAAGACGATCGGCGACGTGTCGAAACTGCCGTTCAGCCTGAAGGTGCTGCTGGAGAACATGCTGCGCTTCGAAGACGGCGGCTTCACCGTGTCGACCGACGATGCGCAGGCGATCGCCGACTGGCAGAAGAACCCCGCCACCGGCAAGGAAATCCAGTACCGCCCGGCGCGCGTGCTGCTGCAGGACTTCACCGGCGTGCCCTGCGTGGTCGACCTTGCCGCGATGCGCGATGCGATCAGCAAGCTCGGCGGCGATACCGCCAAGATCAACCCGCAGGTTCCCGTGAACCTCGTGATCGACCACTCGGTCATGGTCGACGAATTCGGCCACCCCAAGGCGTTCGAGAAGAACGTGGAACTCGAATACGCCCGTAATGCGGAGCGTTACGACTTCCTCAAGTGGGGCTCGAAGAGCTTCCAGAACTTCACCGCCGTCCCCCCGGGCACCGGCATCTGCCACCAGGTGAACCTCGAATATCTCGGCAAGGGCGTGTGGTCCTCCGCTGGCGAAGACGGCCAGCTGGTCGCCTATCCAGACACCTGCGTCGGCACCGACAGCCACACCACCATGATCAACGGCCTCGGCGTGCTGGGCTGGGGCGTCGGCGGGATCGAAGCCGAAGCTGCAATGCTCGGCCAGCCGGTGTCGATGCTGATCCCCGAAGTCGTCGGCTTCAAGCTGACCGGCGCGATGGCCGAAGGCGTCACCGCCACCGACCTGGTGCTGACCTGCGTACAGATGCTGCGCGAAGTCGGCGTGGTCGGCCGCTTCGTCGAATTCTACGGCGAAGGCGTCGCCAACCTCACCCTCGCCGACCGCGCGACGATCGCCAACATGGCGCCCGAATACGGCGCGACCTGCGGCTTCTTCGGCATTGACGACAAGACGCTCGAATACATGCGCCTGACCGGCCGCGACGAAGACACCATCGCTCTCGTCGAAGCCTATTCGAAGGAACAGGGCATGTGGTTCACGCCCGAGAACGAGCCGGTCTTCACCAAGACCCTCGAACTCGACGTGTCGAAGGTCGTCCCCAGCCTTGCAGGCCCCAAGCGTCCGCAGGACCGCGTCGCGCTGCCGCAGGTGGACGAGCTGTTCAACACCGACCTCGAGAAGGTCTACAAGAAGGCCGCTCCGGCTCGCGTCGGCGTCGAGGGCAAGGACCACGACATCGGTGACGGCGATGTGGTCATCGCGGCCATCACCAGCTGCACCAACACTTCCAACCCCGACGTGCTGATCGCCGCCGGCCTCGTCGCCAAGAAGGCGAACGAGCGCGGTCTCAAGCCCAAGCCGTGGGTCAAGACCAGCCTCGCACCGGGCTCGCAGGTCGTCACCGACTATCTCGAGAAGAGCGGCCTGCAGGACGATCTCGACGCGCTGGGCTTCGACCTTGTCGGCTATGGCTGCACCACCTGCATCGGCAACTCGGGCCCGCTGGCCCCGCCGATTTCGAAGGCGATCAACGGCAACGACATCGTCGCTGCCAGCGTCCTGTCGGGTAACCGCAACTTCGAAGGCCGCGTGTCGCCCGACGTGCGCGCCAACTTCCTCGCCAGCCCGCCGCTGGTCGTCGCCTACGCATTGAAGGGCACGGTGACCGAGGACATCACGCAGACCCCGATCGGCCAGGACCAGGACGGCAATGACGTGATGCTGGCCGACATCTGGCCGTCGAACGAGGAAGTGCGCGCACACCGCATCGCCAATATCGACCGCAACATGTTCGAAACCCGCTATGCCGACGTCTACAAGGGCGACGAGCACTGGCAGGCGATCAAGGTCGAGGCGTCGGACACCTATCGCTGGAACCCGGTCAGCACCTACGTTGCCAGCCCGCCCTATTTCGAAGGCATGGGCATGGAGCCGGCACCGGTCACCGACATCGAAGGTGCAAAGCCGCTCGCCATCCTCGGCGATTCGGTCACCACCGACCACATCTCGCCCGCCGGTTCGATCAAGGAAGACAGCCCGGCAGGCGAATACCTCAAGAGCCACCAGGTCTCGAAGGCGGACTTCAACTCCTACGGCTCGCGCCGCGGCAACCACGAAGTCATGATGCGCGGCACCTTCGCCAACATCCGCATCAAGAACGAGATGGTCCCGGGCGTCGAAGGCGGCGTGACCACCTACAATGGCGAGCAGATGGCAATCTACGACGCCGCGATGAAGCACAAGGCCGACGGCACGCCGCTGGTCGTCGTCGCGGGCAAGGAATACGGCACCGGCTCCAGCCGCGACTGGGCGGCCAAGGGCACGATCCTGCTGGGCGTTCGCGCGGTCATCGTCGAAAGCTTCGAGCGTATCCACCGCTCGAACCTCGTCGGCATGGGCGTGCTGCCGGTCCAGTTCAAGGACGGCGAGACGCGCAACAGCCTCGGCCTCACGGCGACTGACAGCTTCACGATCCGCGGCCTTGCCGACCTGACGCCGGGCCAGGACCTGGAAGTCGAAGTCACCCGCGAAGACGGCTCGACCTTCACCTTCACTGCGCTCTGCCGCATCGATACGGCCAACGAGATGGAGTATTACCGCAACGGCGGCATCCTCCACTACGTGCTGCGCAAGCTGGCCGCATGATGCTGCGGTCGCTCCTTGCCCTTGCGGCGGCGGGCCTGCTCGCCGCCTGCTCGGCAGGTGCGACCACCGCGGACGACGATGTCGCCGCGCCGCACCTTGCCGGCGCGCTGACCATCGAGGCCAAGGCACTCGCCACGCGCATCGAGGCTGGCGAGCAGATCCAGCTGATCGACGTGCGCACGCCGGAAGAATTCGCCGAAGGCCACCTGGAGGGCGCGATCAACGTCCCGCTCGACAGCTTCAACCCCGCTACCCTGCCCGATACGGGCGGGGCCGAGCGAGTGCTCTATTGTCGTTCCGCGCGCCGTTCTGCCGAGGCAGCAGAGAAGCTGGCCGATGCGACCGGACGCGATGCGGTGCACCTCGAAGGCGGCATCCTCGCCTGGGAAAAGGCGGGCCTTCCGGTCGAGCGTGACTGAGGCGGCGTGACGCTGCTCGGCCGCCTGGCGGGACTGCTGCGCCCACGCCCGGTCGACCCCATGGCCGACCCGCAAATCCTTTCCGCCATCGGCTCCAGCGTCCGCGAGCGGCTGCTTGCCGACCCGCGCGCGCAGGAGCGTGGCCGCTCCAAGGCCGATCTATTCCTGCTGCCCGGCTTCCTCGCGCCTGCAGAGTGCGAACGGCTGATCGCCACCATCGAAAGTCGCATCCAGCCCTCAAAGCTGTTCAACGAGCGCAAGGTGCCAAACGCGCGCACCAGCTCGACACATTTCTTCGCGCAGGAAGCGCCGGAAACGCTCGCGCTCGGGCACAAGATCGACGAAGTCACCGGCATTGCGCGCAGCCACGCGGAAACCATCCAGGGCCAGCGTTACCGCGTGGGCGAAGAATACCGCCACCACCGCGACTATTTCCGCGAGGAACGCGACCACTGGCAGAACGAGCGGCGGCGCGGCGGGCAGCGTAGCTGGACCGCGATGGTCTACCTCAACGCGGTGGAAGCAGGCGGGGAGACCGAATTTCCTGAACTCGGCCTAACCGTCAGGCCCGAACCCGGCCTGCTCATTGCATGGGACAATATGGACCGCAGCGGGCGCCCCAACCGGAATACGCGCCATGCCGCACTGCCTGTCATCAGCGGGGAGAAATACGTGATCACGCAGTGGTACCGGCAGGAAGAATGGAGTCGCAATTACCGCTGAAGAACCGGCCTGCCGGACTACGACCTGTCCAGCCTGTTCGACGAGCGTCTTTGCCATCCGGTCATGCTATGTGCATAATACTGTTCTATATCCATGAATGTTGAGACAGATTTGGCCGTCCGATAGGCCCGGAAGGAAGAGACATGAAGAAGACCGCAATCGCCCTCGCCGTAACCCTGCTGATGGCGCCTGCCGCCTACGCCCAGGATGCAGAGCCTGCTGCTGGCGACACGGCTGCAACCACTGCCGCAGACGACGGTGAAGAGCGCGTCATTTGCAAGCGCACCTCGATCGTCGGATCGAAGTTCAAGAAGAAGATGTGCGGCACCAAGGCCGATTGGGACCGCATGGCCCAGAACAGCAAGGATGCTACGCGCGAATTCCAGACGCGCGGCCGGGGTGTCGAACCGGGCAACTGATCAACCCCGTCAACAATTGAAGAGGGCGCCGCCTCCGGGCTGGCGCCCTTTTTCGTGGCCGCTGCAAATATCCCCTGACCAAGAAAATGCCCGCCGCGGCACGTGTGCCGGGCGGGCCAGAGGCGGAGCCGGCCGAACCGGCTCTGCGGTGTTCGAATTCAGGCCTTCGCGCCTTTCGCGCCGCGTACCTGGCGCAGGCGTCGCCGGCCAAGGATCGCGGCCGCGCCCAGACCGAACAGCGCCATCATCGGCGGTGCCGGCACTTCCGTTCCGCTGCTCGTGCTCGACGGCGGCGGGGGAGGCGGCGGGGGAGGCGGCGGGGGCGGGGGCGGCGGCGGCGGAGGCGGAGGCGGCGGCGGGCCGCCAGTCGTCGTGCCACCGGATGTCGAAGTGCTGGTACTCGTGCTGGTCGAGGAACTCGTGCTTGAGCTCAAGTCGCCGCTGGTCGAGGTCGAGCTGGTGATGTCGCCCGAAGTCGACGAGGACGTCGAACTGGAGGTCGAGGTCGAGCTGCTCACATCGCCCGAGGTCGAGGACGAGGTCGACGTCGAGCTCGACACGTCGCCCGAGGTCGAGCTGGACGTGGAGCTGGTGACATCACCCGAGCTGGACGAGGTGGTGGTCGAGGACACTTCGCCCGTCGAGCTGGAAACGCTGCCCGTGCTGGTCGAGGTGGACGTCGAGCTGGAGGTGCTGACCTCGCCCGTGGAGGTGCTGATGCCGCCGGTCGACGTGCTGGTCGAGCTGCCACCGGTGCTGGTGCTCGACGTAGTGGTTATGTTGATCGGGGGCAGGTCGCCGCCCGTGGTGGTGGTCGAATTGACGACAACGCTTCCGCCGCTCGATCCGCCGCCGAAGAAGCCGCCGAAGAAACCGCCGCCGAAGCCGCCGCCGTATCCGCCTCCATAGCCGCCCTGGATCGAGCGCGAGCCGCCGCCACCCGACGGCGGGGCCGCCTGCGGCAGCGGGGGTAGCGGCACGGGGGTCATCACCACGCGCTGCACCGGCGGGCAGACGTTGTTGGGATCATAGGCCGCTTCGGGCGAATCGGCGGGAACGCATTCGAGCACACGCTGCGGAATGGTGCGCGCGGCGCGGACCGGAGGCTTGGCCCGCTTGATCGGGACCGGCTTGGCCTTGGCCTGCTTGATGCTCTTGGATTTGTAGCTCGGCGCATCGGTGATCGGGCGTTCGGCCACGTGGACCGCGCCACCAACGACGAGCGCACCGCCGGCGGCGGTGGCTGACAATTTGGCAAGCGCTGCTTTGACCGACATATGATGCACTTCCTGCTGCGCGGGGGACTACCCCGCATCGATCGGAAAAGCCGGATTTTCGCGAATCCCCCGACCGACGAATTTACACGTCCTTATGAGGCCACAAAACTAAATTTTCCTGACCCGCGCGAGCGTTGCGCAAGGCCTGTCCCGCTATGGGACCGGAAAATCGCGGGATGTTACCGGGCGATTCAGCCTATTTGTCGAACATGTCCGACTGCCCCGCGGCGCGCGGCGCGCTCATGCCGAGATGCTGCCAGCCGCCATCGTTGAGCATCCGCCCGCGCGCGGTGCGTGCGATCAGCCCCAGCTGGATGAGATAGGGCTCGATCACTTCTTCCACCGTGTCGCGCGGTTCGCTGAGGCCCGCTGCCAGCGTCTCCACGCCCACCGGACCGCCCTTGTAGGTGGTCGCGATCATGGTGAGGTAGCGCCGGTCCATCGCATCGAGACCAAGGCTGTCGACCTCGAGCCGGGTCAGCGCCTCGTCGGCCACCCGGGTAGTCACCACCGCTTCGCCCAGCACGCTGGCAAAATCGCGCACACGGCGCATCAGGCGGCCTGCGACACGCGGGGTGCCGCGCGAACGGCGGGCGATCTCGCGCGCCCCGCCCTCGTCGATGCCCATGCCGAGCAGGCCTGCACCGCGGGTCACGACCTTCAGCAGCTCATCCTCGGTGTAGAAATTGAGCCGCACCGGGATGCCGAAACGGTCGCGCAGCGGCGTGGTGAGCAGCCCCTGCCGCGTGGTCGCGCCTACAAGGGTGAAGGGCGGCAAATCGATCCGCACGCTCCGCGCGCTAGGCCCCTCGCCGATGATGATGTCGAGCGCGCGGTCCTCCATCGCGGGATAGAGCACTTCCTCGACCACCGGATTAAGCCGGTGGATCTCGTCGATGAAGAGGACGTCGTTGGGTTCAAGGTTGGTGAGCAGCGCGGCCAGATCACCCGCCTTGGCGATCACCGGCCCGCTGGTGGCACGGAAACCGACGCCGAGTTCCTTCGACACGATCTGCGCCAGCGTGGTCTTGCCGAGGCCCGGAGGGCCGAAGAACAGCACATGGTCCATCGCCTCGCCGCGGTTCTTCGCCGCCTCGATGAAGACGCGAAGGTTCTCGCGCGCCGCCTTCTGCCCGACGAATTCGGACAGGCTCTTGGGCCGCAGCGCCGCGTCCGGGTCTTCCGGCTGCCGCTCGGGCGAATGGAGGGGAACGGGTTCGGTCATAGGGGCATTACCGGGCTCGATAAACGTATGCAGTGGCTGCGCGGGTCAATTTCGGGGCCTACAAAGCCCCAGTAACCTGTAGGTTCGCGATTGAGACACCTCTCTGAACGCCCGAACCACCAGCCCAGAAAGGCTACGAGCAAGATCGTCAGTGACATGGCGAGGAACGCTCTCTTGCTCACTGAATCACTCTCAAAACGGGTTCACCGTATAGCCGCGTTGCTGCAGCAATGCGTGGGCGGTCATGGCGGAGAGCGCCATTTCGACGCCCGGCAGCAGGTCCTCCTGCTTCACGCCATAGGCCGCCGCGCTCTGGCCGCAGACGATGAAGCGCACGCCTTCGCCCAGCATGACCTGCACCATGTCGGCAGAGGTGTTTTCGGGCTTGGCGAGCAAATCCATCACTGCCTTGCCGTGGACGACCACGGCGATGCGGATGTTGTCTTCCGGCACGCCGTGGGCGACGTGCATGTTGATGAAGCGCGCCGCGCTTTCGAAGCCCCGGTTGACCATGCCCTCGTCCGCCGGCTTTGCCACGTCGAAAGCGATGGCGAACTCGGTATCGGCGGGCACCTGCCCGATCCCTGCGACCGGCGCGTGCGGGCCGAATTGCGGGAAGACCGGGCCCGGCTTGAAGGCGCTCATGTCCTGGGCTGAAGCGCCGGTCGCCATCAGCGCGACTGCCACCATTGCTATCGTGATACGCATGGTCATTCCCCTTATCCCGCTGCCCGCTTCAACGCGATGCGGATGAGGTCGCCCTCGCTCGCGCCTTCGCCCAGTTCGCCTTGCGCGGCAGCTACTGCCCGCGCCGCGACGGCGGGCTTGAAACCCAGGTTCTCGAGCGCGCTCACCGCATCGGCGCTGGCTCCGCCCGCCGGAGTTACGGCCATCGCCGCGCCGCCGCCCGAGGAAGGCAGCGCGCCCGCCTTGTCCTTCAGCTCGTTGACGATGCGCCCCGCCAGTTTCGGGCCCACGCCGTTCGCGCGGGCGACCGTTGCGGCATCGCCGCTGGCGCAGGCTTGCTGCACCTCTGCGGTCGAGAGCGCGGACAGGATAGCCAGCGCCACCTTGCTGCCCACGCCCTGAACCTGGGTGAGCAGGCGGAACCAGTCGCGCTCCGCCGCTTCGGCGAAACCGAGCAGCCGCATGTCATTCTCGCTCACCTGAAGGTCGGTGTAGAGCGTGCAGGCCTCGCCCTTCTCGCCCAGCGCTGCGAGCGTCTTGGTCGAACAATGGACGAGATAGCCGACGCCGGCGACGTCGATCACCGCCCAGTCGGCACCGGTATCGTCGAGCAGGCCCTTGAGCTTCGCAATCATAAGTCTCTTTCCGCGCTACGCTTCGCTGCATGAGCGCGTTTTGTTCTTGCCCCCCAAGAAGGATTTGGTCCAGCACGAATGGACACGCGCCCACAGTTGCGACAGGAAGGCTCACCATGAGCTGGAACACTTTCGGACGCGTGCTTCGCTTCACCACCTGGGGGGAAAGCCATGGCCCCGCCATCGGCGCGATCGTCGACGGGTGCCCGCCGGGCATCGCGCTGGCCGAAGGCGACCTCCAGCCCTTCCTCGATGCGAGGAAGCCCGGGCAAAACAAGTTCACCACGCAGCGCAAGGAGGCGGACGAGGTCCGCATCCTGTCGGGCGTGTTCGAGGGAAAGACAACCGGCACGCCGATCAGCCTGCTGATCGAGAACACCGACCAGCGATCGAAGGACTATTCCGAGATCGCGAACACCTATCGCCCCGGCCATGCCGACTATGCCTATGACGCGAAATACGGCTTTCGCGACTATCGCGGCGGCGGGCGGTCCAGCGCGCGCGAGACGGCGATGCGCGTGGCGGCAGGCGCGGTGGCGCGAAAGGTCATCCCCGAAGTCAAGATCATCGCTTACGTCGCCGAAATCGGCGGCGACCGGATCGATCCGGCGAATTTCGACGCTGCCGAGATCGGCCGCAATCCCTTCTGGTGCCCGGATGCAGCCGCCGCCAAGCGCTGGGAAGCGCTGGTCGACGAGACACGGAAGGCCGGATCATCTCTCGGCGCGGTGGTCGAATGCGTCGCCACCGGCGTTCCGGCGGGCTGGGGCGCGCCGATCTATGCCAAGCTCGACAGCGACCTTGCCGCAGGGATGATGAGCATCAATGCGGCCAAGGGCGTGGAAATCGGCGACGGCTTCGAGGCAGCGCGCCTGACCGGCGAACAGAACGCCGATGCGATGTCACCGGGCGAAAACGGCCCAGAATTCGCGGCCAACCATGCAGGCGGCATCGCGGGCGGTATCTCCACCGGCCAACCGGTGGTCTGCCGCGTCGCTTTCAAGCCGACCAGTTCGATCCTCACCCCCGTCGCCAGTATCGACCGGCAGGGCGAGGCGACACAGGTGCGCACCAAGGGCCGCCACGACCCTTGCGTCGGTATTCGCGGGACACCGGTGGTGGAAGCGATGGTGGCGCTGGTGCTGGCGGACCACAAGCTGCTCCACCGCGGACAGACGGGTCGCTGAACTAGGGCTTCTTGCCTCCGGGCGGGGGCTTGAAATGCGCGTTCAGGATGATCCGTTCGCCATAGATGCGCGTACCGTTGCGCTCGCGCAGTTGCAGGCGATAGACGCCCTCTGCCTGCAAGGCCGCCTCACCGAAGCCGTACTGGGCAGGCGCTTCTCCAAGCAGGCGGCAATCACGCACCCGGTCGCGGCGGATGATCTCGCAATCGAGGCGGGCGACGCCTGCAATCCGTTCGGACTTTGCCGCGTCGGGATAGTAGCGATGCAACCGCTCGAACCGCATCGACGGGGCCCAGCTCAGCCGGACCAGCCGCTTCGGCGCGGCCGCCTCGCCGCCACCGCCCTTGCCGTTGCCTATGCCCGACCCCGTGCCCGTTCCGATGCCGCCCAGCCCGGTTCCACCCGGCCCGGTTATGGCGGAAGGCGGTACAAGGGCGAGATCAGGCCGCTCGACAGCGACCATGACCGGTTCCGGTTCCGTCAGGACGATCGGGGCCAACGGCAGGCTGCGCGCTACTTCGGGGGCAGGTGCGCCGCCCGCAATGTCCGGCTCTGCCGCAGGCGGATCGGGCACCGGCGGCGGCGGTTCGGGCGCAGCTTTGGGTAGCTGGATCACCGGGAGCGGCTGCGGCGGTTCGGGCACTGCGGCACGCATCTGGAGGGCTATCAGCAGGAGCGCGAATTGCGAGATCGTCAGGCCGGCCGCAATGCCGGCGCTGCGCCAGTCGAGGCGCCTGTTTCCTGCCGCGGAGCGCGGGGATCGGTCTGCGAGGACAGCTCCCATCCCCTTCACCTAGCACGATAATCGGGATTTCGCGAACCGGCTTGTGACGCCCCTCTCTTGCGCCAGACGCAACGAAGTCGCGCGACAGTTGCACTTATCGAAAGTTCCAATCGATTGATTGATTATTTCGATGCTCGCAATCGCACAAAATCGCTTTTGTGCATCGCAGCGAACCCTATCTGGAAAGCACGAATTCCAACCCGAACATACGGAGAATAACAACCATGGGTATCATCGGAAGCCAGATCAAACCGTTCAAGGCCACCGCCTTCCAGGCCGGCAAGGACTTCTACGACGTCACCGACGAAGATGTGCGCGGCAAGTGGGCCGTGTTCTTCTTCTATCCGGCCGACTTCACCTTCGTCTGCCCGACCGAGCTCGAAGACCTCGGCGAGCATTACGAAATGCTCCAGAAGCTGGACGTCGAAGTCTACGGCGTGTCGACCGACACCCACTTCAGCCACAAGGCATGGCACGACACCTCGGAAAAGATCGGCAAGCTGAATTTCCCGTTCCTGGGCGACCAGAACCACGAGCTGGCCAAGAACTTCGACGTGCTGCGTGAAGGCGTCGGCCTGGCCGATCGCGCCACCTTCGTCGTCGATCCGGACGGCGTGATCCAGCTGGTCGAGCAGACCTGCGAAGGCGTCGGCCGCAATGCCAACGAACTGGTCCGCAAGATCCGCGCCGCCCAGTACGTGCGCAACAATCCCGGCCAGGTCTGCCCGGCAGCTTGGGAAGAAGGCAGCGAAACGCTGGCTCCCTCGCTCGACCTCGTCGGCAAGATTTAAGCGCGACAAGACCGGCGGCGCCCATCTTCTCCGGGTGCCGCCCAAGAGCCCGAGCCTGACTGGACTCGGGTCGCTGGAAGGCCCGGGGCACTTGCCTCCCCCCCGCCCCGGGCCTTTTCCCATCCTCCCATCCCTTCGGAGATTTCCATGCTCGACACCGCGATGAAGCAGCAGCTCTCGACCTATCTCGCCAATCTGCGCGAGCCGATCGAACTCGTCGCCTCGCTGGGCGATGACGCCAAGTCCGCGCAGACGCGCGAACTGTTGGAGGAAATCGCCGCGCTGCACGAACTCGTCAGCGCGAGCTTCGACGGGACCGACGCGCGCAAGCCCAGCTTTGTCATCCGGCGCGCCAGCGATGCGGAAAAGTGGGTGCGCTTCGCGGGCCTGCCGATGGGCCACGAGTTCACCAGCCTCGTCCTCGCCCTGCTGTGGGCCGGCGGACACCCGCCCAAGGTCGATGCCGACCTCATCGAACAGGTCCGCGGCCTCGAAGGCGATTACAATTTCGAGATGTATTTCTCGCTATCCTGCCACAACTGCCCCGACGTGGTGCAGGCGCTGACGCTGATGGCGCTGGAAAACCCGCGCATAACCGCCACGCTGATCGAAGGCGGCACGCACAAGGACGAGGTCGAGGCACGGGAAATCATGGCGGTGCCCGCGACCTTTCTCAACGGCGAGCCCTTCTACAACGGCAAGATGGAATTGGCCGAGATCCTCGCCAAGCTCGACACGGGCAGCGAGGAGAAGGCGGCAGAAAAGCTGTCGGCCAAGGGCCCGTTCGAAGTGCTCGTCATCGGCGGCGGTCCGGCAGGCGCGGCGACTGCAATCTACACTGCGCGCAAGGGCTTTCGCACCGGTATCGCGGCGGAACGCTTCGGCGGGCAGCTGCACGACACGCTCGGCATCGAGAACCTCCCCGGCACGCCCTATACCGAAGGGCCGAAGCTGGCTGGCGAATTGAAGCGCCACGTGGGCGAATATGACATCGACCTGATGGATCTCGCCAAGGCCGTGAAGCTCGTCCCCTCCACCAAGGAAGGCGGTCTGCACACAGTCGAGCTTGGCAATGGCGCAAGCCTAAAGGCCCGCAGCCTGATCCTTGCGACGGGTGCCCGCTGGCGCAATCTCGGCGTGCCGGGCGAGGCGGAATACCGCAACAAGGGTGTCGCCTATTGCCCGCACTGCGACGGTCCGCTGTTCAAGGGCAAGCGCATCGCGGTGATCGGCGGCGGCAATTCGGGAGTCGAGGCGGCCATCGACCTCGCCAAGATCGTCGACCACGTCACGCTGATCGAATATGACGAGAAGCTGCGCGCCGACGAAGTGCTGCAGGCCAAGCTACGCAGCCTCCCCAATGTCGAGATCGTCACCAGCGGCCAGACGACCGAGATCACCGGCGAGAACGGCAAGGTGAACGGCCTCGTCCTCAAGGACCGCAAGTCGGGTTCGGAACGCCGCGTCGCGCTGGAAGGCGTGTTCGTCCAGATCGGCCTCGTGCCGAACACCGAATGGCTGCAGGACTCGGGCCTCGAGCTGACCAAGTTCGGCGAGATCGTCACCGACGAGGAAGGCCGCACCAATGTGCCCGGCATCTTCGGCGCAGGCGATGTGACCGACGTGCCTTACAAGCAGATCGTCGTCGCCATGGGCGAAGGTTCGAAAGCGGGCCTGTCCGCCTTCGATTACCTGATCCGCACCGAGCCGGTCGAGGACATCGCCCAGGCCGCCTGAAATTGACCCAGATCAGTCACGAAAGCGTCGTCATTCCAGCGGGATGGCGGCGCTTTTCGCATCTGGGGCACGCTTCGCCGCTCAATCGCTTATGGCAATCAATTTGAACCGTTTAATCGATTGGACGAATTAACGGGCGGCGTTCATCGTCTTCCGGTTCTCGGGCGGGAGACCGAGTCTTTTTCGAAGGAGAGAGTTCAATGGACGCCAAGACCGGAGATATCAGCGGTTGTCCTTTCCACGGCAGCGCCGGCACGCGCTCGCTGTTCGGCCGTACCAACCGCGACTGGTGGCCCGACCAGCTCGACCTTGAAATCCTGACCGAAGGCGGCCGCGCGGCCGACCCGATGGGAGAGGATTTCGACTATTGCGAAGCCTTCAACGCGCTCGACTACAACGCGCTCAAGAAGGATCTCACCGACCTGATGACCGACAGCCAGCCCTGGTGGCCGGCAGACTATGGTCACTATGGCCCCTTCTTCATCCGCATGGCCTGGCACGCAGCCGGTACCTATCGCACGGGCGATGGCCGTGGCGGCGGCGGCAGCGGCCAACAGCGCTTTGCTCCGCTCAACAGCTGGCCGGACAACGGCAACCTCGACAAGGCTCGCCGCCTGCTGTGGCCGATCAAGCAGAAGTACGGCAAGCACATCAGCTGGGCCGACCTGTTCATCCTCACCGGCAACGTCGCCATTGAATCGATGGGTGGCCCCGTCTTCGGCTTCGGCGGCGGCCGCAAGGACGTGTTCGATCCGGAAACCGTCTACTGGGGCACGGAAGAACAGTGGGTCGACACCGGGGCGGAAACCCGCATCCTGCCCGACGAGGGCAAGGCGCTGGAAAACCCGCTGGCAGCGATCCAGATGGGCCTCATCTACGTCAATCCCGAAGGTCCGGGCGGCAATCCCAACGACTGGGAAGGCATGGCACGCGACATGAAGGAAACCTTCGCGCGCATGGCCATGAACGACGAGGAAACCGTCGCGCTGACCGCCGGTGGCCACGCCTTCGGCAAGGCCCACGGCGCAAAGCCTTCGGACACCTTCTCGGGCGCGCCGGAAGGCGAAACCCTGCACCGCATGGGCTTCGGCTGGCTGACCGATCCGGAAGAAATCGAGAAGGGTCACATCACCACCTCGGGTATCGAAGGCGCCTGGACGCCTAACCCGACGCAGTGGGGTGGCGACTACTTCCGCCTGCTGTTCAAGTACGATTACGAGCTCGTCCAGAGCCCGGCCGGTGCGAACCAGTGGCAGCCGATCAATCCCGATCCGGAAGACATGGCACCCGATGCGCGGGACCCGAGCAAGAAGGTTCCGACCATGATGACCACCGCCGACATGGCGCTGAAGCGTGACCCGGACTATCGCAAGATTTCCGAACGCTTCCGCGACGACCAGGCGGCGCTGGACGATGCCTTCGCCCGCGCATGGTTCAAGCTGTGCCACCGCGACATGGGTCCCAAGGTCCGTTACCTCGGCCCCGAAGTGCCCACCGAAGACCTGATCTGGCAGGACCCCGTCCCCGCCGGCAAGCAGGCCTCGGACAGCGCGGTTGCCGACTTCAAGGCCAAGGTCCTCGCCAGCGGCCTGTCGGTTGCCGAACTGGTCAAGGCGGCCTGGGCTTCGGCCTCGACCTACCGCAATTCGGACCACCGCGGCGGCGCCAATGGTGCCCGTATCCGCCTCTCGCCGATGAAGGACTGGAAGGCGAACGAGCCCGACAAGCTCGCCAAGGTCCTGGCCAAGCTCGACGAGCTGCGCGGCGACCTCTCGATGGCCGACGCCATCGTGATCGCCGGTTCGGCTGCAGTCGAGAAAGCAGCCAAGGATGCAGGCTTCGACGTCTCTGTCCCGGTTACCACCGGTCGCGGCGATGCAAGCCAGGAGCAGACCGATGCCGAGAGCTTCGAGCCGCTTGAGCCCTTCGCCGACGGCTTCCGCAACTACCTCAAGACCAAGGCTTCGGTGAAGACCGAGGACATGCTGGTCGACAAGGCACACCTGCTCGGTCTCTCCATCCCCGAGATGACCGTGCTGGTCGGCGGGTTGCGCGCAATGGGCGCGGTCTATGGCGACAAACCGCTGGGCGTGCTCACCGACACGCCGGGCAAGCTCGACAATTCCTTCTTCGTGAACCTGCTCGAGATGGGCACGGTGTGGGAAGTGGTCGACGAGAGCGGTGACGAGGAATTCGTCGGTCGCTGCCGGATCAAGGGCGCAGAGAAGTGGCGCGCCACGCGCACCGACCTCGTCTTCGGTTCGAACTCGCGCCTGCGCGCCGTGGCCGAAGTCTATGCCGAGAATGGCAACGAGGAAAAGTTCGTGCGCGACTTTGTCAAGGCCTGGACCAAGGTCATGGACGCGGACCGCTTCGACCTCAGCTACGCCAAGTACCACAAATAACGGGTCATACCCGAGCCCACTGGGCCGCAGAAGAAGCCCCCGGCAGCGATGTCGGGGGCTTTTTCGTGCTTTACTGCGCGTCGGCACAGGTTAGGCCGGGCGCATGAGCATCGTATTTTCTGGCCGGGTCCGTGTCCTTGCCGCGATCATTTCGCTGGCGGCCTTTATCGGGCTTGGCGTGCAATCGACGCTGAACCTCGAGCGGGACGGAAGCCCGCTGGTATCCTTCGCATTGCTGCTGCGCTTCTTCACGATCTGGAGCAATCTGGCAGCGGCGGTGCTGTTCGCATGGATCGCAGCGAAGGGCTCGATCCACCGTGCCGTGCCCTTCGCCCTGGCGACCGCGCTCACGATCGTGGCCATCGTCTATCATGCACTGCTGGCGGCGGACCATCATCCGGTCGGCCTCGACTGGTATACGAACCAGATGCACCACACGGTCATCCCCGCCGCGACGGTCGGCTGGTGGCTGGCCTTCACCCGTCCGGTCGACAACGGCTGGAAAGACCTGCCGCTGGTGATGATCGCGCCGGTGGCCTACACCGTTTTCGCGCTCGTTTACGGAGAGATGAGCGGTTTCTACGCCTACTTCTTCCTCGACGTACTGCAGTACGGATACGGGCGGGTTTTCGCGAATATCGCGGGCCTGGCCCTCGTGTTCATGATGTTCGGCGCGCTGCTTCTTGCATTGCGCCGTCTCGTCAGCGCTCGCGCCTGAGCACGATGTAGAGCGCGCCCTCTCCGCCGTGGCGCTGGTGCGCGCGGCGGACGGCGGCAATCGCCGAATGATGGCTGGAGGCTGCCAGCCAGTCGAGCACCTTGGCCCTGATCGCCCCGCGCCGCTCCGCCCGGTCGGCCGGCGCGACGGGTCGCGGCTTTCCGGTGATCAGCAATACGATGCGCGCGCCCATGGCGCGGGCCTGCGCGATCCCGCTCATCAGGCGGTCGTAGGCCGCATCGAGCCCGTGGTCGTGCAGGTCGAGCGTCACGTCGGGCTGGATGGACCCCGATTTGAGCCTGCGGTCCCAATGGGAATCGAGCGAATTGGTCTGGGGCGGCGGCGGAGGTGGTGGCGCCGCCTGCTTCGGCGGCGCTACCGCTTTGCGGGCCCTCGGCAAGGGCTTGGGCGGAGCAGGCGCAGGCACGGCGGCCGGTGCAGGCGTCACTGGCCGCCGTGCCTGCGGGTGAAGCGGATCGACCGTCGCGGCGACCTTTTCCCACGCCGCCGCTTCTTCTGCCGTCAGGCCACGCGGCGCAGTCACGGTGTGAGACGCGCGAGCGTTCCCTTGGGCAGGAGGATATAGGCCTTGCCGCGTCCGCTCATGCCTCCGGCAATCTCGCGCGCATCGGCGCCGTTGCCCCAGAAAGTGTCGAAGCGGTTGGCGCCCTTGATCGCGCCGCCCGTGTCCTGCGCCACCCAAAGGCCATCGGCCACGTCCCGGTCGAGGTCGAGCCAGACGGGCGCGCCATAGGGGACGAACTTCGGGTCCACCGCCACGCTGTCGCGGCCGCGCACCGGCACTTCGAGAGAACCGAGCGGGCCATCGGTTGTCAGTTCGCGGAAGAAGATCCAGCTCTTGTTGAGGTTCATCAGCGTCTCGCCCTCTGCAGGGTTGTCGCGGATATACTGGATGATGCCCTGCATCGAACCGGGATACTGACCCGGCCCGTCGCCGATCAGTCCGCGTTCGCGCATGACCGAACCGACGCCGACATATTCGCGCCCGTTCTGCCCGGCATAGCCGATGCGCATGACGCTGCCGTCCGGCTGGCGCAGCAGGCCCGAGCCCTGGATCTGGAGGAAGAAGAACTCGACCGGATCGGCGGCCCAGGCAATTACCGGCACCTTGCCTTCGAGCGCGCCTGCGACGATCTCGGCCCGCTCGAAATAGGGCACGAACTTGCCGCTCTCGTCGTAGCGGCCTAGCGGGGGCCGGCCTGTCCGTTCGGCTTCGGGAGTGTCATCGGGCCATGCGCGCACGAGGTCGGTCGGCATGGCATATACCGGCACGTCGTATCCCGGCGCGCGGGTGCGACTGCCGAGGATTTCCGGCTCGAAATAGCCGGTTGCGAAGGCCTTGCCCTCGCCCACGACGGCGGTTTCGAACTGGCTGGTGAAGAACAGGCGCGGCTCGCTCGACCAGTTGGTCGCGGCAAGGCACGGGCCCTGCCAGTCGAGCCGGCTGGTCAGGCCGCTCGCATCGTCGCGGAACAGGATCTTGTCGCACGAGGCGCGGAAGGCCGACAGGGCGGCAGCGGCATCCTGCGAGCCGATCGGCAGGCTGGCGATGTCGGGACCGGCGGTCAGGCCTGCCGACAGGGCATTGTCGGCCAGCGTCGCAGGCGGCGGCGGGACCACGCCCGTGTCCATCGGCGGCCTTGCATCGGGAACCACGGCACAGGCGGACAGCAGCAAAGCCGCCCCTGCTATGAGCGCGCTTCGCATCCATCCGTCTCCTGTGCTGGCGGTGATCAGTCCTGGTCGGTTTCGTCGAGGACCCAGTTCGGGTCCATCGCGTCGACATGGCGGCGGAAGGTCCAGATGTCCCGGCTTTCGACGGCATCGTCGAGCGAGCCTGCCACCACGGTGCCATCCTTGTCGCGGGTCACGGCCGCGATATCGGCGACAAAGCGCACAGCAATACGCGCGTCCTTGCCCGCGAGTTCGGCCGAATGGACGGTCGCGTCCTCGATCCGGATCAGGCGGTTGTCGAGCGTTTCGCCGGCAGCCTCGCGCGCGTCGATGGCGGCAGCGAAGCTGGCGTAGACATCGTCGTCGGTCAGTTCGCGCAGGGTTTCGCGGTCGCCCTTCCAGAAGGCTTCGAGGATCATGGCGTAAGCCGCCTTCGCCCCTTCGAGGAACGACAGCAGGTCGAACCGCGAATCGGAGGCGGCAATCGCGCGGATCGCGGTTTCGTTTGCGCTGGTGGCATTGTCCACGCTGCGCAGCGTCACGGTCGGGCGGGCGGCGGGAATCGCATCGGCACTGCCTGCGACCGGCGGCGGAGGCGCGTTCTGTTCGCGCGGGCCATAGCTGCGGCGGATCGGGTCCTCTTCCTGCTCTGACCGCTGGCCGAGCACCGAATAGAGGCGCAGGCCGAGAAAGGCGGCGATGGCGGCAAGGATGACGATCTCGTAGATCACTGGCGAAATTCCGTTCTGGTCGACTTGGCAAATCTGCGGGGGGAGGCAGGTTACCGGCCCTGTCTCCCTACTGCCCTAGATAGGGACCAATTACAAACGCACAATGGGCGCTGCCGGGTCCAGACACCCCCATCACGCACCGGACCGTCGCCTTCCTCGCGCATTGCCCCGCGCCCTGCACGGTGCTAGGCGCGCGCCCTGAAATGCGGGGCGCGTGCGCGTCCGGTGACCGATCCCGAATTGCCAGTCTAGAGAAAGCTTGCCCGATGGCCGATGAAAACGACGTACTGACCGATCTCAATGCGGACCCTGCAGCCGGTGCCAACGGCGCGGACAACCGCCCCACGGTCGGCGTCCTCAACCAGTATGTGAAGGACCTCTCGGTCGAGAACCCGAATGCGCCGGCTGCCTACCAGTGGTCGGAACAGCCGCGCATCGACGTGCAGGTCAACATTGCGGCAAACAAGATCACCGACGAAGTGCACGAAGTCGAACTGAAGATGACCGTGCGCGCCGATGCGGACCAGGGCGCGATGTACATCGTCGAGCTGGCCTATTGCGGCCTCGTCGGCATCCGCAACGTTCCCGAAGAACACGCGCACGCTTTCCTGTTCGCGGAAACGCCGCGCCTGCTCTTCCCCTTCGCCCGCGGCATCATTGCCGAAGCCGTACGCGACCTCGGTTACCCGCCGCTGATGCTTGATCCGATGGATTTCGGCACGCTCTACCAGCAGCAGCTGCAGGCCCGCGCCGCGCAGCAGGCGCAGGGCACCCCGGCTCCGACCGGGAACGCCTGAGGCGAGGAGCTCTGATGGAGGCTCGCCCATGAGCCTGCTCAAGCACGTCGGCACGATCGGCTCGCTCACCATGGTGAGCCGCATCGCCGGAATGGCGCGCGAGATGATCTTCTCGCGCGTCCTCGGCGCAAATGCCGTGACCGATGCCTGGTTCCAGGCCTTCATCATCCCCAACGTCTTCCGCCGCCTGTTCGCGGAAGGCGCTTTTTCGGCCGCCTTCGTGCCGATGTTTTCCAAGCGGCTCCACGGCGAAGGCGGGCTGGAAGAAGCGCGCAGCTTTTCCGCCGACGTGCTCAGCGTCTTCCTGCCGGTGCTGATCGCGCTGTGCATCGTCTTCGAACTGGCGATGCCCGGCGTCATCTGGCTGCTGGCGGACAAGCCGATCAATCCGGGCGAATTCGACCTTGCGGTCGATTTTGCGCGGATCATGTTCCCCTACATCGTGCTGGTCAGCCTGGTGACTCTGTTCACCGGCATGCTCAATTCGGTCTCGCGCTTCGCGCCCGGCGCCAGCTTCCCGATCATCCTCAACATCGTGCTGATCGCCGCCTTGCTGACAGGCGAAAGGTGGATGGAGGAGGGCGCGAGCCTGGAGCAGGTCACCTATGGCATCGCCTGGGCGGTGACCGCAGGCGGCGTGATCCAGCTGCTCTGGCTGCTTTACTGGGTGCGGGTCGAAGGCTTCCGGCCCAAGCTCCTGTGGCCGCGCATCACGCCCGAGGTGAAGCGCCTGTCGATCATCGCCCTGCCCGCCGCGATCGGCGGCGGCGCCTATCAGATCAACACGCTGGTCCAGCTCTACTTCCTCAACCAGCTCGAAAGCGGGTCGGTGAGCTACATGAACTATGCCGACCGGCTGAACCAGCTGCCGCTCGGCATCATCGGCATTGCCCTGTCGACCGCCATCCTGCCGACGCTTTCCAAGTTCGTGGGCGGCAACAACAAGGAAGGCGCGGACCGCATCCAGTCGGACGCGATCGAGCTGTCGATGCTGCTGACCATTCCTGCAGCCGTAGCGATGGCGATCTGCGCGACCCCGTTCATCACCATGATCTTCCAGGGTGGCCGCTTCGACCTTGCCGATGCGGCAGTCACGGGCGAGGTACTGGCCGCGCTTGTCCTCGGCCTGCCCGCCTATGTGCTGGTCAAGGTGCTGGTGCCCAATTTCTACGCGCGGTCCGACACCAAGACACCGGTCTATGCCGCCTTCATCTCGCTGGCGGTCTTCGTCGGGTTCAACATCGCCTTCCTGCAGCGGTTCGGCGTGGTCGGCGTCGCCTATGCCAGCGTCATCGGTGCCTGGATCAACGTTGGCTATCTCTACATCGTCCTGCTGAAGCGCGGGTATTACGCCATCCCGCTGTCGCTGGTCGGGCGTGTCGCTCGCCAGCTGGTCGCAGCCGCAGCCATGGGCGCAGCCTTGTGGTTCGCGCGCGATTTGCTAACCGGCTGGTATTCGGCCGGCCTGTTCGAACGGCTGGGTGCACTTATCGTCCTCGTCGCATGTTCGGCGGTGGTCTATTTCGGGGTGGCGTTCGCAGTCGGCGCCATCGACCGGCAGCGCATCGCTGCCCTCACCAGGAAGAAAGCTTCGTAACCCGTCATGCGCGTTGTTTCCGGCATCCAGCCCACCGGCAATCTCCACCTCGGCAATTACCTGGGGGCGATCCGCAACTGGGTGCGCATGCAGGACGAGATGGAAGAAGGCTCGCAGTGCCTGTTCTTCCTCGCCGACCTGCACGCGATCTCGATGCCGCACGATCCTGTCGAACTGCGCAAGGGCACACTGGAAATGGCCGCCGCGCTGGTCGCGTGCGGGATCGATCCGCAGCGCAGCGTGCTGTTCAACCAGGCACAGGTCCCGCAGCACGCGGAACTGCAGTGGCTGCTGGGCGGCACGGCCCGCATGGGCTGGCTCAATCGCATGACGCAGTGGAAGGACAAGGCGGGCAAGAACCGCGAAGGCCAGTCGGTCGCGCTGTTCACCTACCCCGTGCTGCAGGCCGCCGACGTGCTGCTTTACCAGGCCACCCACGTGCCGGTGGGCGAGGACCAGAAGCAGCATCTCGAACTGGCGCGCGACATCGCGCAGAAGTTCAACAACGACTTCGCTTCCGAGGAAGCGCCGGTCTTCACCCTGCCCGAACCGATCGTGCCGCCGCAGGCTGCGCGCATCATGAGCCTGCGCAATGGCGCGGCCAAGATGAGCAAGTCGGACCCTTCCGACATGAGCCGCATCAACCTCGCCGACGATCCGGACGATGTCATGAAAAAGATCAAGAAAGCCAAGACCGATCCCGAGCCCTTGCCGAGCGAGGTAGAGGGGCTGGAAGACCGCCCCGAGGCGCTGAACCTCGTGACGATCTACGCCGCGCTGACCGACGGCAGCGTCGAAGGCGTGCTGAAGGACTTCGGCGGCGAAGGCTTCGGCAAGTTCAAGCCTGCGCTTGGCGAACTGCTGGTGGAAACGCTGCGCCCGATCTCGGCGCGGTTCACCGAGCTGCTCGAAGACCGCGAGGCACTGGACGCGATCCTCGCACGCGGCGCGGCGCAGGCACGCGAGATCGCCGTGCCCACGCTCGATGCGACCTACGAGGCGCTCGGCCTCGTGCGGGGGTAGGTCAGACCTTCACCGCAGTGCCGCTGGCGCTGACCATCAGCATCGATCCGGTGTCGCCGATCACCTCGTAATCGAGGTCGATGCCGACCACCGCATTGCCGCCGCGCGTGGCCGCTTCGGCCTGCAGTTCCTCGATCGCCTGATTGCGCGCATCGGCAAGGATGCGTTCGTAGCTGCCCGAACGCCCGCCGACGATGTCGCGGATATTGGCGAACAGGTCGCGGAAGATGTTCGCACCCACGATCACCTCGCCGGTGACGATGCCCATGTATTCTTGGATCGGCCTGCCTTCGATCGTGGGGGTGGTGGTGACGATGACGCCGCGCGCGTCTTTCCAGGGTCCTGCCATGCCTGCTCTCCTACTTGCGCTTCGGGAAGGATGCGCGAAGGAAGGTCGCAAGGAAACCCAGCATCGCGCCGAGCTGCCATGCGGGAATCGCCTCGCCGAAGATCAGCGTGGTCAGCCGGTCGAAAACCTGCGGGAAAATGAGCCCGCCAGCCCAGCCCGCCGCGGCCCCGAACAGCATCGCCACCAGCGATACAATGGCAATAAATACGGGCCCCAACAGGACCAGTCCGACCAGTCCTGCACCGCGATTTACTTCCGACATGCCGCTCTCCTTGTTGATTTGCTGTATTACTACACCAATACGCAAGGAAAGTCAAGCAAATCAACCCATTCCGAGCGCGGCCTTGTAGGTATCGAGGATCGTTTCCTGCTCGCTGCGCTCGTCCGGCTTCATTTTGCGAAGCTTGATGATCTGGCGCATGATCTTGGTGTCGTAGCCCACTGCCTTGGATTCGGCGTAGACGTCGCGAATATCGTCGGCGATGCCCTTCTTCTCTTCTTCGAGGCGTTCGATGCGCTCGATGAGAAGGCGCAGGCGGTCGTCGGTGGCTTCGGCCATGTGAAGGTAACTCCGGTGATCTTGAGAATCGGTTGGCCGGTGCGAATAGCCACCCAGCCGCGCGGGGTGAAGGCGGCGACTCGCTACTCCACGCGATTTTTCGCGATACTGGCTTCCATGCGCTCCAGCTGCTCGGGCGTGGCAGGAGACTGGCGGGTCGCCTTCCACTCGTCCTGCGGCATTCCGTGCACCAGTTCGCGCGCCTGCGCCTTGTCGCCTTCGTAACCGGCATCGATGATCCAGTCGGCAAGGCAGTTGCGGCAGAAACCGGCCAGTCCCATCAGGTCGATGTTCTGGGCATCATGGCGGTGCTGCAGGTGCCGGACCAGCCGCCGGAAAGCTGCTGCCGCTACGTCATCGGGCAGTCGGTCGAGCGGGTCGGGTGCATTCGTAACCATGTCATCGTCCTTGAAATGTCTCACCGCCCTGCCATAGCGCTGGTTCATGGCAAAGCCCGACAAAGAGCGCGAAGGCGCACCCAAGCTCGATCCCCGTGGCCGCAAGGTCAAGATTCTCGCGACCGTGGGCCCGGCCAGCCGATCTCCCGAAATGCTCGCCCGCCTGTTCAAGGCCGGGGTCGATGCCTTCCGCGTCAACATGAGCCATGGCGAGCACGAGACCCATGCCGAGACGATCGCCGCGATCCGCGCGCTGGAAAAGCAGTTCCACCGCCCCATCGCGATCCTTGCCGATCTGCAGGGTCCGAAGCTGCGCGTGGGCAAGTTCAAGGACGGCAAGGCGGTCATCCGCCATTCGGGCCACTTCACGCTCGACCGCAATCCCGAGCCGGGTGATGAGACCCGCGTCGAATTGCCGCATCCCGAGCTGTTCGGCCTGCTCGAAAAGGGCCAGCGCCTGCTGATCAACGACGGCAAGATCCGCCTACGCGTGATCCGTGCCGACGAGAACGAAATCCTCTGTTCGGCAGAGGTCGGCGGCGTCATTTCCGACCGCAAGGGCGTCAACGTACCCGATGCCGAAGTGCCGATCCCCGCACTGACCGACAAGGACCGCAAGGACCTGGCCTTTGCCATGCAGCAGGGCGTCGACTGGATCGGCCTCAGCTTCGTGCAGCGTCCCGAAGACCTTGCCGAAGCGCGCAAGCTGATGGGCGGCTATGGTGCGCTGTGCGCCAAGATCGAAAAGCCGATGGCGGTCCGCCGGCTCGACGAGATCATCGAACTGTCCGACGGCATCATGGTCGCCCGCGGCGATCTCGGCGTGGAGCTGGAGCCGCAGGAAGTCCCGCCGCTGCAAAAGCAGATCGTCAACAAGGCGCGCACCGCCGGCAAGCCGGTGATCGTCGCCACCCAGATGCTCGAAAGCATGATCGAGAGCCCCGCGCCGACCCGCGCCGAGGTCTCCGACGTCGCCAATGCCGTCTATGACGGAGCTGACGCGGTCATGCTGTCGGCCGAAACCGCCGCCGGCGACTGGCCGGAGGAAGCCGTCACCATCATGCACCGCATCGCCCACCAGGTCGAACGGGACGAGGCTTACCTGCCGCGCGTGCGCTTCCTCGACACGCCGCCGGACAAGACCACTGCCGACGCGCTGGCCCATGCCTGCATGACCGTGGCCGACACCGTCTCGATCGCCGCGATCACCGTCTTCACCGGATCGGGCAGCACCGCCCGCCGCGTGGCGCGCGAACGCCCGAGCGTGCCGATGCTGGTCCTCACGCCCAGCATGAAGACCGCCCGCCGTCTTGCCCTGCTGTGGGGCGCGCACGCCGTGGCCACCAAGGACATCGGCAGCTTCGAAGAGATGATCGCCAAGGGCAAGCGCATGGCACTGCGCCATGGCTTTGCCGGGGCGGGCAGCAAGCTGGTCGCACTCGCAGGCGTACCCTTCGGCACGCCCGGCTCCACCAATCTCATGCACGTCGTCACCGTCAGCGGCGACGAGCTGGAGAAATACCAAGGCAGGTGATCGTCCGCGGCTGTCTCAGCCGTAAGGCAGTCTCACATCCCAGCGCAGCGCTTCGACACCGCCCGCATCGAGCGAGTCCGCGGCGCGTGCGACGAGGAGCGATTCGTCCGCGATATCCTCGATCGCGTTCTCTTTCTCGCCCGGGAAATACATCTGCGTGGTCAGGCGCGCCTGCCGGCTCTTGATATCGAAATGGATGTGGCGGGGCCGCGGGGTGCCGCCGAAGGCATAGATGCCGGGGCGGATGGTGCGAAAACGGTAGCGCCCTTGCGCATCGGTCACCAGCACGGCCGAACCCTGGAAATAGGGGTCGAGCGGCAGTTCCTCGCGCTGGTCGCCGCCGTGCATGTACCGACCCACCGCATTGGCCTGCCACAGGTCCAGCGTCACGCCCGCAAGCGGCGAGCCGTCATGGTTGGTCACCACACCGAAGACATCGAGGAGGTCGCCCTGCGCCGTGCCATGGACGCCCTGCACATGGGTCAGGTCGGAATCCTGGTCGAGCGGCCTTGCGGTCGGATAGAAGGGGCCGAGCTGCTGCGGCGGGGTCGATTTGCCGAGGACTTCGAGCAGGTCCTGTCCGGCTACGGGTGCCGCGATGGTGGCAGCGCCCCCTGCGACGATGAAATTACGGCGTGAAAATGCAGGCATAGTCTCCCTCCCTAGAAGAGCTGCGCACCCTGCGACCGTAATTGGCTTGTTATCGGCTCACGCTAGAGCGCTCGCGCTTCCGGAACAAGCCCGCTCGAACTGCAGCAGGCCTAAGCGGCCGCCCGCACCAGCCGCGCACGCGCCTCTACCTCGCCGATCAGCGGCAGGAGTTCCGCCATGTCCGGGCCGTGGTCCATGCCGGTCAGTGCCTGCCGCAGCGGCAGGAACAGCGGCTTGCCCTTGCGCCCCGTCGCCTCCTTCAACGCGTTGGTGAGCGCGTGCCAGGGATCGTCGCCCCACGCGAGCCGGCGCGCAGCTTCTGCAAGGTAAGCGCGGTCGTCTTCGGCAAACTCCGGCTGCTCGATCGGGCCGGTCACGAGCCGCCACCAGTCGGCCGCCTCGTGCACGTGCGACAGGTTCGGACGGATGGCATGCCAGCCGGCCTCGTCCATGCCTTCGGGCAGGCGATGCTCGACGGATGTGAAATCCATCTGGTGCACCAGCGCGGCATTGATCCGCTCCAGTTCCGCATCGTCGAATTTCGCAGGTGCCCGACCGAAGGTGGACAGGTCGAAGCTGTCGACCAGCGCGCTGCGCTCGGCGATCGGTTCGACCGGCTGGCTTGTCCCGAGACGGGCGAGCAGCGCCACCAGCGCCTGCGGTTCGATGCCTTTCTCGCGGAAGGCATCGCAGCCCAGCGAGCCGAGGCGTTTCGACAGCTTCCCCTCGCGCCCGACCAGCAATGCCTCATGCGCGAAACGCGGCATTTTTGCTGCAGCATATTGTGCAGCAATAAGCGCGGTAAACATCTGAATTTGAACGGCAGTATTGCTGACGTGGTCTTCGCCGCGCAGCACGTCGGTAACGCCCATGTCGAGATCGTCGACCGCGCTCGGCAGCATGTAGAGCCAGCTGCCGTCGGCGCGGCGGATGACCGGATCGGAAAGCTGGGCAGCGTCAAATTTCTGCGCCCCGCGCACGCCGTCGTCCCAGGTGATCGGTTCGTCATGGTCGAGCTTGAAGCGCCAGTGCGGGGCGACGCCTTCCGCTTCCTTCGCCGCACGTTCGTCCTGCGTGAGCTTGAGCGCGCCGCGGTCGTAGATCGGCGGCAGGCCGCGACCCAGCTGGATCTTGCGCTTCAGTTCGAGTTCCTGCGCGGTCTCGTAGGCGGGATAGACCCGGCCTGCGGCCTTCAGCGCCTCGAACGCAGCCTCGTACTTGGCAAGGCGCAGCGACTGGCGCTCCTCGCCATCGGGCTCGAGGCCGAGCCAGGCGAGATCGGCGCGGATCGCCTCGACATACTCCTCGCGGCTGCGCTCCGCATCGGTGTCGTCGATGCGCAGCATGAAGCGCCCGCCGGCCTTTCGCGCGAGCATCCAGTTGTGGAGCGCGGTGCGGATATTGCCGACATGGAGACGCCCGGTCGGAGACGGCGCGAAACGCGTGATGGTGGTCATGGCCGCGCCGATAGCGCAGCGCGCAGCCTATTGCGAGAAGAGCGTGACCGAATGTCCGCCGCCGCGCAGTTCCACCGCATTGGCGGGAGTGCGCCGGACCTCCTCTGCCGCATCGATGGCAACCGCCAGCGCGCGATGCTGCGGCGATACGGCGGGCAGGCACGTCACCGTCCCGCCGCCGGGCGCAGGTTGCGGCCCGTAGGCAGGATCGCGCCGTGTTTCGACGCGCCCGTCTTCGAGGCTGTAGGTCCAGGCAAAGCCGAGGCAGCGCGGCTCGTAGCCGATCGTCTCCTCCGTGATCGAAAGCGCGATGCCGAAGTCGGTCTCCAGCGGCTCTCCGTCGATCCCGGCGACGCGGTATTCGCCCACGATGCTTGCCGGGACGACCCATTCTTCGACCGCTGCGGGCGAAGGTTCTGTAGCCGGCTCTTCGGCGGTCGGCGCACATGCGGCAAGCAATGCCGCCAGCAGTAGCGCCGCCCTCACGCGGCCTGGCCTCCGCGGCGCTTGAGGGCTGCCTTGCGGGCAGCGCGGTAGTCGATCACCGCCTTATCGACCGGCGGGGTGATCTTCGCCCCGTGCTCCGGGTCTTCCTGCGCCAGCGTTTCGGCCAGCATCGGCTTGCAGATGAGGAAACCCTGCGCTTCCTTCACCCCGAGCTTGCGCAGCAGGTCGAGCTGCTCGCGGTCCTCGATCCCTTCGGCGGTCGTCTCCATGTCCATCGCCTCGGCAAGGCGCGTGATGGTCGAGATGATCGCCTGGCTGCCGAGATCATGCGTCACGTCGCGCACGAAGGCGCGGTCGATCTTGATCCGGTTGAACGGGAAACGGCGCAGGTAGGCGAGCGAGGAATAGCCGGTCCCAAAATCGTCGAGCGCGATGCGCACGCCCAGCTCGCGCAGGGCCAGCAGCGTCTCGCGATTGGCATCGCTGGTATCCATCAGCACGTGTTCGGTGATTTCCAGTTCGACCCGTTCGGTCGGGAAATCGGTGGCGCGCAGGGCCTGCGACACGGCGGCGACCAGTTTCGCATCGGCGACCTGCGTGGTCGACAGGTTGATTGCGATGCGGAAATCGCCGTCCCAGCCGACCGTCTCTTCCAATGCTCGGCGGATGACCCATTCGCCGATTGACGTGATCAGGCCGGTATCCTCTGCCACCGGCAGGAAATCCGCCGGTCCCAGCACGCCGCGGGTTGGGTGGTACCAGCGCAGCAGCGCCTCGTAGCCCGTGGTCTGGCCGGTATCGAGTTCGATGATCGGCTGGAAATGCAGCCGCATCTGGTCGCGCGCCAGCGCCTCGCGCAGGTCCGCCTCGATATCGCGCCGCTCGCGCGCTTCCTGGTCGAGACGCGGCTCGAACAGCGCCAGATTGTCGCGCCCCTTGTTCTTGGCCGCATAGAGCGCAAGGTCCGCGCGGCGCATCAGTTCCTCGGCGTCGCAATCACCTTCGAGGCAGCGCGCCACTCCCACGCTGGTGGAGACGCGATAGCTGTGCCCGTCGATCTCGTAGGGTGCGCGCACGACCGAGAGGAAGCGGTGCGCCCGCTCGATCAGCAGGCCGTCGCCTGCGCGCGTTTCGATCAGCACGGCAAATTCGTCCCCGCCGAGCCGGGCGACGAGATCCTGCTGGCGAACCTCGCCTGCAAGCCTCTCGCCCACCTCGCGCAGCAGGCGGTCGCCGATAAGGTGGCCGCGCGTGTCGTTGATCGCCTTGAAATCGTCAAGATCGAGATAAAACAGCGCGATGTTCGCCCCGCGCGACCGGCTGTCGCCCAGCAGTTCGCGCAGCCGCTCGTTGAAGAGGTAGCGGTTGGCGAGGTTCGTGAGGTTGTCGTAGTGCGCCATGAAGGTGACGCGCTGTTCGATCAGCCGCGCCGACGTGACGTCGCGGGCAATCCCGCTCATCGTGCCGTCCATCCGCGGACGGCCCGACAATTGCCAGAAGCGCCGTTCCCCCTCGACCGCGATGGTCACCGGCAGGTCGCGGAAGGCCCGCTGTTCGACGAGGAAGCGCGAGAGCCCTTCCCGCTCCTCTCCCGGTTCGACGAGATCGAGCAGCGACATGCCTTCGAGCGCTTCCGCTTCAAGGCCGAGCACCTTGGCAAAGCGTTCGCTGGTTTCGCGCAGGCGCGCATCGCTATCGACGATCCATAGCCAGTCGGTCGACTGCTCTTCGTAATCATGGAGCAGCATGGCAACCGTCGCGGCGGCATCCTTGCGTTCGATATCGGCCACCACGGCGGCCTCGAAGGCTGCATCCATGCGCCCGACCGCGCGCCACAAGGTTAGGCCGTACACTACAAGCAGCGCCGCCACCGGCGCCGCCGCGATGCCGATGGCAAGCCATGAAGCAGTGAGGAGCCCGCCCAGCAGCATGACGATATGGACATAGCCAGCCTGCGGGGCGGCGCGGTGGATCAGCAGCACCCCGACCATCATCGCGGTACCGACGACCGCCAGCGTCGCGATTTCCAGCCCCTGCGCAATCAGGGCAAGGAGTACGAAACCGACCGCCCAGACCACGCTTGAGGCCATCATCGCCGCGGTCACGCGGCGGTAATCGCGGCGCAACGAGGCGGCATCGCCGATCTCGGGATCGAGCGAGGCAAAATAGAAGGCCCTGAGGCAGAAGAGGCCGATGGCCACACCCGCCCAGGTCAGGATCGGCACCTGCATCTTCGCTTCGTCGAAAGCGATGACGAGCACGAAAATGGAGGCGATGGCCGAAAGGGTCGCGAGCGTATTGCCCGCGGTCACTGCCCGCAAGCGCCGCACCAGCAGCAGGCGACGCACCTCTTCGCTATTCGCGCTCGGTCTTCCCATGCGGCCCCCGGTTGTGCGCAGGATCGCGCGCATCCTGCTCAAGTGTAACCGAATTTCCGGTCCGCTGTATAGCTTTCTGCTCCGGATCGGGGGATTGTCAGCTGCTTGTCAGCGGCGCTGCAACACTACCTCGTGTCCCTTGCCCGACAGGATGGCGCGGGTTTTGCCGTCTGCGCGCACCGTATCTACCATATCCATCGCCTGCCAGAGCGCGGGCAATTCCTCGGGGAAACCGATGTCGCAGACCGTTTCCGGCGACTTGTGGTCCATGAGGTCGAATCGCGCGCCGTCGATCATGTAGCGGACCGACTGGCCGGCACAGCCGGGTTCCCACCAGACCTGATCGAAATTCGCTTCCAGCGGGATCGGCTCCGCAAGGGATTTGCCGTCGAGGCCGACGAGATCCCACGATCCGCGAAGGTTCACCGCGCGCGCAGCGACCTGTGCGGGGTCGGGAATGCGTTCGAGCTGGACCGTCCCGCCCGGACCCGACAGCCAGAGCCCGCCCCGCACCGGCCGGATGATCGTCGCCTTGTCGATAGCGGCGACGATCGCCTCCTCGCCCGGCGCATAGCTGCGCGCGCACATGGCAGGCGGTTCGACATAGTCCCATTCGCCGGTCTCGATGCCCTCGCCCGCGCGGTCGAAAGACCAGTCGTCGTAGATGCACTGCGACTGGAAATGGATGCGGTTGCCCGAAAAGGTGATCGTCGGCTGGTAGCCTTCGATGCCGATGAGCGGGGTCTCTTCATTGACGAAGGTGACGACATAATCGCCGTCAATGGCAGGCCCAGCGCTGGCCGGTGCATCTTCCGGTGCGGGCGAACAAGCCAGGAGGCCAAGGGCGGCAAGGACAGCAGCTACTCGCATCGGACACTCCCCGAACTATCCGGAGCGCGGATAGAAAAAGGCCCCGGAAGCGATGACTTCCGGGGCCTTTTCAATTTGTTGCGATGAACGGGGGCTTATTCGCCGTCCTTCGCCTCTTCGTTGAGGTAATCGCCCGCATCGGCATCGGTGCCGTGGGTTTCACCTTCCATCACCGCCAGCGGATCATCGCCAATCGCAGCTTCGGGGCCCTGGGCGAGTTCCGCCGCGTGCTCTTCTTCTGCGGTATTGGCAGCGATGATCGCTTCCTGAGCCTTCTTCCACGAGGCGCGCAGGGCGGCATCGCGGCTGGAGGCGGTGACGCGCATGCGGTTCATGCCCGCGCCGGTACCGGCGGGGATGAGACGGCCGACGATCACGTTTTCCTTCAGTCCGATCAGCGTGTCCTTCTTGCCCTCGACAGCGGCCTGCGTGAGTACGCGGGTTGTTTCCTGGAACGAGGCGGCAGAGATGAACGAGCGGGTCTGCAGCGAGGCCTTGGTGATGCCGAGGAGGATCGGGGTACCCTGTGCGGGTTCCTTGTTCTTCGGCAGCTTGGCGTTGGTCTCGTTGAGTTCCTCGAGGTCGACCTGTTCGCCCGGCAGCAGCGTGGTGTCGCCGCCATCGGTGATCTCGACCTTCTGCAGCATCTGGCGAACGATCACCTCGATGTGCTTGTCGTTGATCTTCACGCCCTGGAGTCGGTAGACTTCCTGGATCTCGTTCACGAGGTATTCGGCCAGCGCCTCGACCCCGAGGACATCGAGGATGTCGTGCGGGTTCGGCGAGCCCGAGATCAGCGTGTCGCCCTTCTTGACGAAGTCGCCTTCCTGGACGTCGATGACCTTGGTCTTGGGGATGAGGTATTCAACCGCATCACCTTCCTCGGGCACGATCGCGATCTTGCGCTTGGCCTTGTATTCGCGGACGAATTCGATCTTGCCGGAAATCTTGGCGATGATCGCATTGTCCTTCGGCACGCGGGCCTCGAACAGTTCGGCGACGCGCGGCAGACCACCGGTGATGTCGCGGGTCTTGGCAGCTTCACGCGAGGCACGGGCGAGGATGTCACCGGCCTGCACCTGTGCACCGTCCTCGACCGAGAGCGCGGTGCCGGGCGCCAGCATGTAGCGCGCGGCCTCGTTCTCGTCGCCGGCTTCGTTGAAGAGGGTAAGCCGCGGACGCAGGTCTTCCTTCTTCGCACGGCCGCTGGTGCGGATCTCGGTGACGACGCGCTGGGCGATACCGGTGGCATCGTCGACGCGTTCTTCCATCGAGGTACCGTCGATGAGGTCCTGGAACTTCACCACACCCGAGGTTTCGGTGATGATCGGCAGCGAGAACGGATCCCATTCCGCCAGGCGATCGCCTTCCTTCACCTTCGCGCCATCCTTGTGCATCAGCACGGTACCGTAAGGCACCTTGTGGATTTCGCGCTCGCGGCCTTCGGCGTCGATCACGGCCAGTTCGCCGTTGCGGGCGAGCGACAGGATACGACCCTTCTTGTCGGTGATGGTCGGCATGTCGCGATAGACGACCTTACCGTCAGACACCGCTTCGAGGTGCGAAGTTTCGTTGAGCTGTGCAGCACCGCCGATGTGGAAGGTACGCATGGTCAGCTGGGTGCCCGGTTCACCGATCGACTGGGCGGCGATGACGCCGACAGCTTCACCGATGTTGACCGGCGTACCGCGGGCAAGGTCACGTCCGTAGCAGGTCGCGCAAACGCCCTGCTTGGCTTCGCAGACCAGCGGCGAACGGATCTTGGCGACCTGCGTTTCGGCCTCCTCGATCGCCTTCACCAGCGGTTCGTCGACCAGCGTGCCGGCCTTGGCGATGACTTCGTCGGTCGATGCGTTGACGATGTCTTCGGCCAGCGTACGGCCGAGGATACGTTCGCCGATCGATGCGATCACGCTACCGCCCTGGACGATGGCGCGCATTTCGAGCGCGTTGTCGGTCTTGCAGTCCTCTTCGACGATGACGCAGTCCTGCGACACGTCGACCAGACGGCGGGTCAGGTAACCCGAGTTCGCCGTCTTGAGCGCCGTATCCGCGAGACCCTTACGGGCTCCGTGGGTCGAGTTGAAGTACTCGAGGACGTTGAGGCCTTCCTTGAAGTTCGAGATAATCGGGTTCTCGATGATCTCGCCCGACGGCTTGGCCATCAGGCCGCGCATACCGGCCAGCTGCTTCATCTGGGCCGGGCTACCACGGGCGCCGGAGTGGCTCATCATGTAGATCGAGTTGATCTGCGCTTCCTTGCCGTCCTTGTCGATCGGCTGCGACTTGATCTCTTCCATCATGGCATCGGCCACCTTGTCGCCGCACTGGCTCCAGGCGTCGATGACCTTGTTGTACTTTTCCTGCTGGGTGATGAGACCGTCCTGGTACTGCTGCTCGTAATCGGCAACCAGCGCCTTGGTCGCTTCCACCAGTTCCACCTTGGCATCGGGGATGATCATGTCGTCCTTGCCGAAGGAGATGCCGGCCTTGAACGCGTGGCGGAAGCCCAGCGCCATGATGGCGTCGGCGAACAGCACGGTGTCCTTCTGGCCGGTGTGACGGTAGACCTCGTCGATCACGTCGGCGATGTCCTTCTTCGTCAGCAGGCGGTTGACGATGTCGAAGGGAACCTTGTGGTTCTTCGGCAGGCACTCGCCGATCAGCATGCGGCCCGGGGTGGTGACGAAACGCTTCATCGAAACGTTGCCGTCCTCGTCCGCCTGGGGCACGCGGGCCATGATCTTCGAGTGCAGCGTGACCGACTTGATCTCCAGCGCCTGGTGCACTTCCGCCATGTCCGAGAACAGGGGCAGCTTCTCGACCTTGTTACCGTCGCTGTCTTCAGTGAACTCGGGCTTCTTCTCCTGCCGTTCCATCGACAGGTAGTAGAGACCCAGCACCATGTCCTGCGAAGGCACGATGATCGGCTTGCCGTTGGCGGGCGAGAGGATGTTGTTGGTCGACATCATCAGGACGCGCGCTTCCAGCTGGGCCTCGAGGCTCAGCGGGACGTGCACGGCCATCTGGTCGCCGTCGAAGTCGGCGTTGAACGCGGCGCAGACCAGCGGGTGGAGCTGGATCGCCTTGCCCTCGATCAGCACGGGCTCGAAAGCCTGGATGCCGAGACGGTGGAGCGTCGGTGCGCGGTTCAGGAGGACCGGGTGTTCGCGGATGACTTCATCCAGGATGTCCCAGACTTCCTTGCGTTCCTTCTCGACCCACTTCTTCGCCTGCTTGAGGGTCATCGAAAGACCCTTGGCGTCGAGACGGGCGTAGATGAACGGCTTGAACAGCTCGAGCGCCATCTTCTTGGGCAGGCCGCACTGGTGCAGCTTGAGTTCCGGACCGGTCACGATGACCGAACGACCCGAATAGTCGACGCGCTTACCCAGAAGGTTCTGGCGGAAGCGGCCCTGCTTGCCCTTGAGCATGTCGGACAGCGACTTGAGCGGACGCTTGTTGGCGCCGGTGATCACGCGGCCGCGGCGGCCGTTGTCGAACAGCGCGTCGACGGCTTCCTGCAGCATGCGCTTTTCGTTGCGGACGATGATGTCCGGCGCGCGCAGCTCCATGAGGCGCTTCAGGCGGTTGTTACGGTTGATCACGCGGCGGTAGAGGTCGTTCAAATCCGACGTCGCGAAGCGGCCACCGTCCAGCGGGACGAGCGGGCGCAGTTCCGGCGGAATGACCGGCACGACTTCGAGGATCATCCACTCGGGACGGTTGCCCGATTCGATGAAGCTTTCGACGACCTTCAAACGCTTGATGATCTTGGCGGGCTTGAGCTTCGACTTGGTGGTCGCCAGCTCTTCCAGCAGGTCCTCTTTCTCCTGTTCGAGATCGAGGTCCATCAGCATCATCTTGACGGCTTCTGCGCCGATGCTGGCCGAGAAGGCGTCTTCACCGTACTCGTCCTGCGCTTCGAGCAGCTCGTCTTCGGTCAGCAGCTGGAACTTGTCCAGCGGCGTGAGACCCGGTTCGACGACGATGTAGCTTTCGAAATACAGCACGCGCTCGAGCTGCTTGAGCTGCATGTCGAGCAGCAGGCCGATGCGCGAGGGCAGCGACTTCAGGAACCAGATGTGCGCGACCGGCGCGGCCAGTTCGATGTGGCCCATGCGCTCGCGGCGGACCTTGGTCACGGTCACTTCGACGCCGCACTTTTCGCAGACGACGCCCTTGTACTTCATGCGCTTGTACTTGCCGCAAAGGCATTCGTAGTCCTTCACCGGACCGAAGATGCGCGCGCAGAACAGGCCGTCACGTTCCGGCTTGAACGTGCGGTAGTTGATCGTTTCCGGCTTCTTGATTTCGCCGAAGGACCACGAGCGGATGCGCTCGGGGCTGGCGATGCCGATCTGGATCTCGTCGAAAGTCTCGGGCTTCGCGAGCTGGTTGGTGAATTTGGTCAGTTCGTTCATGACTTAAATCCCTGTCGGGTTAATTCTTTCGGGCGGAAGCGGTGGGGAGCGAAACGCCCCCCTATTCCGCCGCGATCGCGAGGCCGTCGTCGTCTTCGTCGTCGGTAAGCGACTTGAGTTCGACGTTGAGACCCAGGCTGCGCATTTCCTTGACGAGCACGTTGAAACTCTCGGGAATACCAGCCTCGAAGGTATCGTCGCCCTTGACGATGGCTTCGTAGACCTTGGTACGGCCGATCACGTCGTCCGACTTCACGGTGAGGATTTCCTGCAGCGTGTAGGCTGCACCGTAGGCCTGGAGTGCCCAGACCTCCATTTCCCCGAAGCGCTGGCCGCCGAACTGGGCCTTACCGCCCAGCGGCTGCTGGGTGACGAGGCTGTAGGGGCCGATCGAACGTGCGTGGATCTTGTCGTCGACCAGGTGGTGGAGCTTGAGCATGTAGATGATGCCCACGGTCACCTTGCGGTCGAACGCTTCGCCGGTGCGGCCGTCGTAGAGGACGGACTGGCCGTCCGCATCGAGGCCGGCCTTTTCCAGTTCCACGGTCACGTCGCCTTCGCGGGCGCCGTCGAACACCGGGGTGCCCATCGGAACGCCGTAGCGCAGGTTGCTTGCCAGTTCGACGATCTCTTCGGTCGAACGGCTGTCGATCGCCTCGACATACTGTTCGCCGTAGACCTCCTTGAGGCGGTCGATCACGGCTGCCGGCGGCTTGGCCTTGGCGTAATCTTCCTCTGCATTCGGGTTGGCAGCCTTCCATTCGTCGAGCTGCTGGCCGATCTGCATGCCCAGGTTGCGGGCCGCCATGCCGAGGTGCGTTTCGAAGATCTGACCGACGTTCATGCGCGAAGGCACGCCCAGCGGGTTCAGCACGATGTCGACCGGCGTACCGTCTTCGAGGAACGGCATGTCCTCGACCGGCAGGATGCGCGAGATGACACCCTTGTTACCGTGACGGCCGGCCATCTTGTCGCCCGGCTGAAGCTTGCGCTTCACGGCAACGAAGACCTTGACCATCTTCAGCACGCCCGGAGCCAGTTCGTCGCCGCGTTCGAGCTTTTCCTTACGGTCTTCGAACTTCTCGTCGATGAACTTGACGCTCTCGTCGTACTGCGACTTCACCGCTTCGAGCTGGGCCTGGCGGTTGTCGTCGGCGACCGCGAACTTGAACCATTCGTGGCGGTCGACGCTTTCCAGCAGTTCCTCGGTGATTTCCGAACCCTTCTTGACGCCCTTGGGGGCGGCGGAAGCGGTCTGGCCGAGCAGCATGTCGCGCAGGCGGTTGTAGGTCGCACGGTTGAGGATCGCGCGTTCGTCCTGCGCGTCCTTGCGCAGGCGCTCGATTTCCTCGTTCTGGATCGCGCGGGTACGGTCGTCGATCTCGATACCGTGACGGTTGAAGACGCGGACTTCCACGACCGTACCGGCAACGCCCGGCGGCAAGCGGAGCGAGGTGTCGCGCACGTCGCTGGCCTTTTCACCGAAGATGGCGCGCAGGAGCTTTTCTTCCGGCGTCATCGGGCTTTCGCCCTTCGGCGTGATCTTGCCGCACAGGATATCGCCCGGGTGCACTTCTGCACCGATGTAGACGATGCCCGCCTCGTCGAGGTTGCGCAGCGCTTCCTCGCCGACGTTCGGGATGTCGCGGGTGATGTCTTCCGGTCCGAGCTTGGTGTCGCGCGCCATGACTTCGAATTCCTCGATGTGGATCGAGGTGAAGACGTCGTCTTTCACGATACGCTCGGAGATGAGGATGGAGTCCTCGTAGTTGTAGCCGTTCCAGGGCATGAAGGCGACGAGGCTGTTGCGGCCCAGTGCCAGTTCGCCGAGGTCGGTCGAAGGACCGTCGGCGATCACGTCGCCGGCTTCGACCGTCTCACCGACCTTCACCAGCGGACGCTGGTTGATGCAGGTGTTCTGGTTCGAACGCTGGAACTTCTGCAGCGTGTAGATGTCCACGCCCGACTGGCCGGGTTCGACATCGCCGATCGCACGGATCACGATACGCGTCGCGTCGACCTGGTCGACCACGCCGCCACGCTTGGCGGTGATGGCCGCGCCGGAATCGCGGGCGACGGTTTCTTCCATGCCGGTGCCGACCCAGGGCGCTTCCGCCTTCACGAGCGGAACGGCCTGGCGCTGCATGTTGGCGCCCATCAGTGCGCGGTTGGCGTCGTCGTTTTCCAGGAACGGAATGAGCGATGCACCGACCGAGACGAGCTGCTTGGGGCTGACGTCCATCAGCGTGATGGTTTCACGCGGGGCCATCAGGTTGTCGCCGGCCTGGCGGGCCGAGACGAGCTCTTCCACGAAGCCGCCGTTAGCGTCGAGTTCGGCCGAAGCCTGTGCGACGGTGTGCTTCTGCTCTTCCATGGCGGACAGGTAGATCACCTCGTCGGTGACCTTGTTGTCCTTCACCACGCGGTATGGCGTCTCGATGAAGCCGTATTTGTTGACGCGCGCGAAGGTCGAGAGCGAGTTGATCAGACCGATGTTCGGGCCTTCCGGCGTTTCGATCGGGCAGATGCGGCCATAGTGCGTCGGGTGGACGTCGCGGACTTCGAAGCCGGCGCGCTCACGGGTAAGACCGCCCGGGCCAAGTGCCGAAACGCGGCGCTTGTGGGTGACTTCCGACAGCGGGTTGGTCTGGTCCATGAACTGCGACAGCTGCGAGGAGCCGAAGAACTCGCGCACGGCGGCAACGGCCGGCTTCGCATTGATCAGGTCGTTCGGCATGACGGTCGACACGTCGACCGAGCTCATGCGTTCCTTCACCGCGCGTTCCATGCGCAGCAGGCCGACGCGGTACTGGTTTTCGAGCAGTTCGCCGACCGAACGGACACGGCGGTTGCCGAGGTTGTCGATGTCGTCGACTTCGCCCTTGCCGTCCTTGAGGTCGACCAGTTCCTTGACCACGGCGAGGATGTCTTCCTTGCGCAGCGTGGTGACGGTGTCTTCGGCATCGAGGTCGAGACGCATGTTGAGCTTGACGCGGCCGACGGCCGACAGGTCGTAACGCTCGGCGTCGAAGAACAGGCCCTCGAACAGCGCTTCGGCGGTTTCCTTGGTCGGCGGTTCGCCCGGGCGCATGACCTTGTAGATGGCCTCGAGGCCTTCGTCGCGGTTCTCCGCCTTGTCGACCTTCATCGTGTTGCGGATCCAGGGACCCGTGTTGATGTGGTCGATGTCGAGCAGGACAAGGCTGTCGACGCCCGCATTGTCGAGCGCTTCCAGGTTCTCGGCCGAAACTTCGTCACCGGCTTCGATGTAGATGCGGCCCGTGCTCTCGTCGATCATGTCGGCCGAGGCATAGCGGCCGAAGATTTCCTCGGTCGGCAGCAGCAGGGTTTCGAGACCGTCCTTGGCAGCCTTGTTGGCAGCACGCGGGCTGATCTTCTGGCCGGCGGGGAAGACTTCCTCGCCGGTCTTGGCGTCCACCAGCGGGAAGGCCGGCTTACGACCGCGCCAGTTTTCGGCGACGAACGGGATTTCCCAGCCGTCCTTGGCACGCTTCCAGGTGACGGTGTCGTAGAAATGGGCGAGGATGTCCTCGGCGTCGAGGCCGAGCGCATAGAGCAGCGCGGTGACCGGCAGCTTGCGCTTGCGGTCGATACGCACGTTGACCACGTCCTTGGCGTCGAACTCGAAGTCGAGCCACGAACCGCGGTAGGGAATGATGCGGGCAGCGAACAGCAGCTTGCCCGAGGAGTGGGTCTTGCCGCGGTCATGGTCGAACAGCACACCCGGCGAACGGTGCATCTGCGAGACGATGACGCGCTCGGTACCGTTGATGACGAAGGTGCCATTGTCCGTCATGAGCGGCATGTCGCCCATGTAGACGTCCTGCTCCTTGATATCGAGGACCGAGCGGGTTTCGGTTTCCTGGTCCACCTCGAACACGATCAGGCGAAGGGTGACCTTCATCGGGGCGGCGTAGGTGATGCCGCGCTGGCGGCATTCGACGATGTCGTACTTCGGCGCTTCGAGCTCGTAATGCACGAAGTCGAGCTCGGCGGTGCCGGCGAAGTCGCGGATCGGGAAGACCGAACGCAGCGTCTTTTCGAGGCCCGAGACGTAGCCCGTCTCCTTGTTCGAGCGCAGGAACTGCTCGTAGCTTTCACGCTGCACCTCGATGAGGTTGGGCATGTCGACGACTTCGTGGATGTCGCCGAAAATCTTGCGGATGCGCCGCTTAGCGGTGCCCGACGACGTGTTGCGGGGTGCCTTCGCCTTGGTAGCCATAAAGGAGCTCGTGCCTCTTTTCGTGTGCTTGCAGCCCCGCGCGGACAGGACTGCCAATCAGATGTCTCATGCGCGTGAGAACCGTATCGCGAGACGCAAAAAGGCCGCAGCGATGACACGCCCGTGGGGGCGGCGGCTGCAGCTCGTTAAAAAGCGTCGCGATATGGAAACGCCGCTTCCATCCTGTGTCCGAAACCCGCGCATGAATCGGACTCGCTCGAAGCGTGCGGTCGAGGGGCATTTAGGAAGGCGCAGGGGCTTTGTCAAACGCCCTGCGACGTAACGACAGGCAGGCCTCGCAGGTCGCAAAAATATGCTATGGGCAGGGCTTCGCAAGGGGGAGGACGCATGCTGCGACTGCTGGTCCTGCTGGCAAGCCTGCTGCTCGCGCCATTCGCGCTGGCAGCGCAGGACGCCGCGCCTGCTCCGCCTGCCCGTATCGTGGCGGTGGGCGACCTTCACGGCGATTACGAGGCATGGGAGGAGATCGCCCGCGCTGCAGGCATCGTCGATGTGAAGGGCGGCTGGTCGGGCGGCGGGACGACGCTGGTCCAGATGGGCGACATCACCGACCGCGGACCGGATTCGCTCAGGATTATCCGCCAGCTGCAACGGCTGGCCGGAGAAGCGCCTGCGGCCGGCGGGCAGGTCATCGTCCTCCTCGGCAATCACGAGGCAATGAACGTCACGGGCGACCTGCGCTACGTCCATCCCGGCGAATACGAGGCGTTCCGCGACCGCCGCTCGCGCTCGGTGAGGCTGGATGTCTGGGCCACCCAGCGCGACCGGCTGGCCGAGCTTTACCGGGCGGAGAAACCCGACCTGCCGATCGACGAGATCAAGCGGCGCTGGCTGGCCGAGACGCCGCTCGGCATGATCGAGCACCGGCGCAGCTGGCGCGCCGGGGGCGAGCTGGGCCTCTGGGCCGCGACCCTGCCTGCCGTGGTGCAATTGGGGCCGACCCTCTTCGCGCATGGCGGCATCAGCGCAGAGCGGTCGGCAGAGGATGTCGCGGCGATCAACCGCCGCCACCAGGCCGCGCTCGCCCCCGGGGACGAGGTCGACAGGAGCGTGCTCGATGATCCGCTCGGCCCCTTGTGGTATCGCGGCAACGTCGTCCGCGAGGCCGATGACACCGAGCCCCAGTCCGCCAGGCTATCGCGCGAAGAAGAGCTGGCAGCGGTCCTCGCCCGTTATGGCGCACAGCGGCTGGTTGTCGCCCATACGCCCTCGCGAGACGGCATCGCGGACGACCTCGGCGGCAGGTTGCTGCGCATCGATACCGGCATTTCGCGCCACTACGGCGGCCCCGCCTCCTACCTCGAAATCGCAGGCGATCGCATCACTGCCCACCAGCGAGAAACCGACGGCTCGTGGACCAGCCGGATATTGTCCGAAGGAGCGCCCCGATGAAACGTCTCGCCCTCGCCTTCGCCTTTGCCTGCATTGCCCCACCTGCCATCGCACAGGGCGAGGCCACCCCGCTCTTCGCCTCCGACGAAATCCTCGAGCTCACGCTCGACGGACCTATCCGCGAGATCGTCGCGCGGGGCGAGAAATCGACCGATCCCCACCCCGCCACCTTGTCGGCCTCTGGCGAGAGCCATGCCATCCAGCTGTCCGCCCGCGGCAATTCGCGGCGCCTGAAGGAACTGTGCCGCTTCCCGCCATTGAGGGTACGTTTCGATGCCAAGCCGGACGAGTCCTCGCTGTTCCACCGGCAGGGCAGCATCAAGCTCGTCACCCATTGCCGCGACAGCGAGAGCGCCGAACAGACCATGCTGCGCGAATATGCCGCCTACCGGCTCTACAACGTCCTGACGCCGGAAAGCTTCAGGGTCCGGCTGGTCCGCGTCAGCTACCGCGACGGCGAGAGCGAATATGCGCGCCGGCTGGCCTTCTTCATCGAGGACGGGGACGATGCGGCCCGGCGGCTGGGCCTGAAGGAACTGGACGTGGGCGACACCCCGCTCGCACAGGTCGACCGCGAGGATGCCGCCCGCTACGCGCTGTTCCAGTACATGATCGGAAATACCGACTGGGCGATGGTACTCGGCCCGACGAAGACCGATTGCTGCCACAACTCGCGCCTGTTCGGAGCGAGCAAGGAGGCCCGCAGCGCGTTGGTGCCCGTGCCCTATGATTTCGACAATTCGGGGCTGGTGGATGCAGGTTATGCCGTACCCAATCCGGAGCTCGGCACCTATTCGGTGCGCACTCGCGTCTATCGCGGTTTCTGTTCGTTCAACGACCTCGTTCCTGCGGCAGCGGCACGGATGCGCGCCTTGCGAAGCCAGTTCGAAGCGAGCCTAGCTGCAACGCCCGAAGCCGATGCGGGGACCGTGGCAGCCATGACGAAATACCTCGCGAGCTTCTATGAGGACATCGAGGACGAGGAAACGATCGGCAAGAAGCTGCTGAAGAAGTGCCGCTGAGGGCGGGCGTTCAGCCCACCTCGCTGCCTTCGCCCGACTGGTCGTGGCGGTCGGTGTCCGCATCCTTGCCGCCGGCAGAGGCCTCGGGCGAACGCAGGTAGCGGTGGGTGCCGTCCTTGGCCCCGTAATCCGCCATCCAGAGCAGCGCGAAGGCGTAGTTGAACATCACGGTCATCACGAGCGCGATTTCCAGCGCGCCGATACCGGCGGCCAGCCCGATGCCGATGGCGAGGAGGATGTAGATCGCATCGCCCGAACTCTTGAGCGTGTTGCGGAAGCGCACGCCGCCCACGATGCCCGCAAGCGAAAACGCCAGCGCCAGCGAGTTGTGGACCATGACCACGATCGCGGTCACGGCGATGGGCAGGACGATCATCGTCTCGACCAGCGCCTGGTCGTATTCCGCACGGTTGCGGCTGGCCATGTAGGTCCAGGTGACCGGGATCGTCGTCAGCATCGCCCCGGCCACGGCGACGAACAGCCAGAGGATCGAACTGCCGAGGTTGGCGACCTTTTCCGCCCCGATCTGCACCCCGCCGAGCGGATCGCCGGAGGTCGCGCTGAGCAGCGTCTGCGCGCCGCCGATGGGCAGGAAATGTGACAGCGACGGATCGAGCGCCACCACCCCCAGCACCGCGCCGGTCACGACGAGGTAGAACACCGTCAGCCTGACGAACAGCATCCGGAAAACCATGAAGACCAGCCCTCCCCCTGCGCCCCTTATAGAGGGAAGCGGGGCGGCTGCCAAACCCTGCGCTTGGGGCCTGCCCAAGGCCCATTTATCGCCTCTCGCTAAGCCACATATTGTTTTTCGATATTATTGATTGACAATAAGTGCGGATCGGATTATTGATTATCGATATTGAGATGCAAGGAGATCGATAAATGTCCCGTTTCCAGTCCCACTTTGCCGCGGCGCTTGCCGCCATCGTCATCACCCTCGTTTCGGTCCAGACGGTCGTGACCGTGCCGTCCGCCCAGATGGCGGTGGTTTCCACGCCGCTGATCGCCTGACCCGGTAGAGAAAGGACCAGCCATGGCCCGCATCATTCCCAACGACCCGCTGCTCGCGATCGGCCGGATCATCATCCTGATCGGCCAGGCCATCATGGGCTTTGCCGCCGCTGTCCTCGTGGTCGGCATCCCGCTGGTGGTCTTCCTGCGCGACAAGGCGACCGTCGAAGTCCGCGCCGAACTCGGCAATCCCGACTTCGTCTTCCCCACGCTCGCCGTAGTGCTGGTCATGCTGCTCGCCATGGCGATCGTCGTGATGGCCTTCCTATTCCTCGACCGAATGCGGCGCATCGTCGACACGGTCGGCGAAGGCGATCCGTTCAAGCCGGAGAACGCCCAGCGCCTCACCTCCATGGCGTGGCTGATGCTCGGCATCCAGGTGCTCGCCATCCCGGCGGCAGGAGCCGGCCTCTACATCTCGAAGCTGATGGAAGAGACCGACGCCACAATGGACATGTCATTCGACCTCAGCGGCGTCATCATGGTCGTCACCCTATTCATCCTCGCCCGCGTCTTCCGCAAGGGAACCGAAATGCGCGCCGACCTGGAAGGGACCGTGTGATGGGCGCCGCTTCAGAAGGAACCGCAATCATGGTCAAGCTCGACGACCTGCTCCACGACCGCCGCATGACGCTCACCGAACTGGCGGAACGCGTCGGCCTCACCCTCGCCAATCTGTCGATCCTCAAGACCGGCAAGGCCAAGGCGATCCGCTTCTCCACGCTTGAAGCGATCTGCCGCGAACTCGACTGCCAGCCTGGCGACTTGCTCGCCTACCGGCAGGACTAAGCCACCCCCGAACCCGACACAGGAAACAGCAAGGCCCGGCGCCCCAGCGGCGCCGGCAGCTGTCTTGCGCCCTACCGAAAAGGATTTTCCGATGACCCTACGCCTTTCCGCCGCGATTGCCTGCGCCCTCGTTTCCCTTGCCGCCCCCGGACAGGCCGCCGCCCGGCAGCCGGACGAAGCCGCTTCCCCGGCAGAACTGCCCCAGCGCGTTCTGCTCGTCGTCAGCAGCCATGGCCGCAGCGCGGGCACGGAGAAGGGGCAGGTCCAGCCCGGTTTCGAGATGGACGAACTGGCGCAGGCCTGGCTGGTCCTGAAAGCGAACGGCCTTGCCGCCGATATCGCCAGCCCCGCGGGAGGCGCTGTCGAACCCGACGGCTACGATCCTGCCAAGTCCTACAATGCCGCCTTCCTCGCCGATGTGGAGGCGAGCGCGAAGCTCGGGCAGACCCTGCGGCTCGATCCGGCGATGGGCGGCCAATACGGCGCCGTCATGGTGATCGGCGGCAAGGGCGCGATGTTCGACCTTCCTTTCTCGCAGGTGCTGCAGGGGCTGCTCGCCGAGACCGAAAGCCGCGGCGGCGTGGTGGCGGCGGTCTGTCACGGCCCCGCGGTCTTCGCCCGCATGCTCCGCGACGACGGAACCCCGTGGGCGGAAGGGCGCAGGCTGGCGGGCTTCACCGACGAAGAAGAGGCCCTGTTCGGCAAGCGCTGGGTCAAGCATTTCCCCTTCCTGCTCGAAAGCGAGCTGCGCTCGGTCGGCGCGCGCTTCGGCGAGGCACCGATGATGCTGCCCCATGTCGAGGTCGACGGCAGGGTGGTCACCGGCCAGAACCCGTTTTCGGTCGGCGCGGCAAGCGATGCGCTGGTGCGAGCCATGGGCAAGACCCCCGTGGCCCGCGAAGCGTGGTCGGACGAGCGCAGCGTCATGCTGGTCGCCCGCGCGATCGCTGGCGACGAGGCACCGCTTGCGGCAGCGCTCGCGGCAAAGGACCCGCGCCTCGATGTGCCGCTGGTGGCGATCTGGGGCTATTACCGCTCGATCGAGGCGGGCGAAGGCCGGGCGATGCTGGCATCGGCGCTGCGGATCATGGAACTGGCCCAGCCGCATTTCCCCGAACCCCAGCTGGCGGAGGCCATTGCAGGCGTCAGGGCACGTCTTTCCGCCATGTGAGACCAATGCGGGCGGCCTCGCGAATACTTGACTCGCAGCCGGGAAACGCTAAAGGCCGCCCCGCTCGGTAAGGCCGCAAGGCACTGCCGATCATCCGTCCGAGACAGTTGGTGGCCGGGATCTGCCCGACCTTAATTTCCAGCCTAGACGGGGAACAGAGATTTTCCGGCGGTGCGCCCGATCATGGGTAAGCCGTTGTTTCGCGCCAATTGGCGCACTCCTTCCCCCTCAACGGACTCGCCCGTGTTGCAGTTTGCAGCATGGACAAACGTAGCCGATTTCGCCGGTCCATTCCGGCGGGGTCATAGTGAAGGAGTATGGCATGGATCGTTCGCAGAAAGCCGATTCGGTCGCCCAGCTCAGCGAAGTCTTCAACCAGGCTGGCGTGGTCGTCGTGACCCGCAACCTGGGCCTTTCGGTCGCCCAGTCGACCGAACTGCGCACGAAGATGCGTGAAGCCGGTGCGTCCTACAAGGTTGCGAAGAACCGTCTCGCCAAGCTCGCGCTGAAGGACACCGACTACGCAGGTCTCGAAGAGTACCTGTCGGGTCCGACCGCCCTCGGTTATTCCGAGGATCCGGTCGCTGCGGCCAAGGCCGTGGTGGACTTCGCCAAGACCACCGACAAGCTTGAAATCGTCGGTGGATCGATGGGCGCGACCGTGCTCGACGAAGCAGGGGTCAAGGCACTCGCCTCGATGCCGAGCCTCGACGAGCTGCGTGGCAAGATCGTGGGCCTCGTCAACGCGCCGGCAACCAAGGTTGTCCAGCTCGTCAACGCACCCGCAAGCAAGCTCGCTCGTGTCTTCGGCGCATATGCCGCCACGGAAGCCGCGTAAGAGCTGGTTCTCGCTTAGAACACATATTCATCGGGGCAGAGCCTATCCGGCACCCCGGCCTATTATTTGGAGTGAAACATCATGGCCGATATCGCCAAGCTTGTTGAAGAACTGTCGAAGCTGACCGTCATGGAAGCCGCTGAGCTTGCCAAGGCGCTCGAAGAAGAGTGGGGCGTTAGCGCCGCCGCTGCTGTTGCCGTTGCCGCACCTGCTGGTGGTGGCGACGCTGGCGCCGCTGCTGAAGAGAAGGACGAATTCGACGTCATTCTCACCGGCGACGGTGGCAAGAAGATCCAGGTCATCAAGGAAGTCCGTGCCATCACCGGCCTGGGCCTGACCGAAGCCAAGGCTCTCGTCGAAGGCGCCCCGAAGGCGCTCAAGGAAGGCGTGAACAAGGCCGAAGCCGAAGAAGTGAAGGCCAAGATCGAAGCAGCCGGCGGCACCGTCGAACTGAAGTAAGCTTTTCGCTTACGCTTCGAACAGCTTACGCTGATCACACGAAGGGCGGTGCCGAATGGCGCCGCCCTTTTCGTATGTGCCGGGCAAATGTCCGCTATCGACCCGAAAGGAGACACAGATCTCCATGTCGTGGAATGTGGTCCATCCTCACGTTGACCAGTATGCGGACCTTGATAGGCGTAAACTATGCTTCATGGTTTGATCCGCTCGTTTATTCCGTTGTTCCTTCTCGGGATTATTGCACCGGTCTCTGCACAGACTGCCGATGGCTGCAGCAACTGCTATACAGCGCAGGAAGCCAGAGAAGATCTGCAGGTGCTTTTCACCAAGCTCCAGCAGGAACACGTCAATCTTTTTGCCCGGCGCAGCAAGGCTGAATACGAAGCCCATCTGCAGCAGTTGCTGGCGCGCATAGATGGGCCCATCAAAAGGTCGGAATTCCATCTCATGCTGCATGAGGCGATGGCATTCGGGAACATTGGACACTCGAAAACCGAAGCAGCTCTGGCCGATGTATTTGGCCATATCGGAAACGACGGGAAAATCATCCCACTCTCGATCGCTTATCGGGGCGACACGATGATTACCGACAATTGGACGGGGACCAGCGATGCATTGCCACCTGGGTCGCGGATCACGGCGCTTGCGGGCATTCCGGTTGAGGAGTTCGAGAACAAGGTAAGAAAGATCGTATCCGCCGATACCGTCCGCTTGCTGCGTACCCAAGTCGAAATGGGGATGCCTGCTTACCTGTACTTGCTTTTCGGACCGGTCGCTTATCTTGATGTCGATTACATCGCACCTGATGGCAAAGCTGTTTCGCATCGTATCAACCCCGTGACTTTTAGTGAGATGTACGCGCTTCAGGATGCCCGCGCATTGCCGCGACCCGAGCGAAAAGCTAGCGCACGCATCCACCGCGACCTCGGGGATGGCATCTTCTACCTCCAGCCGGGGCCGTTCTCGGCCACCCAAGCCGAGCGCGGCGAGGATGGCGATGTCTACATGATCGAACCGTTCCGCGCCTTCGTCAGCGAAGCCTTTGCGGCAATGGCCGAAAGCGGCGCGCAAGACCTTATCATGGACCTTCGCGACAACGGCGGCGGCGATGCCAGCTTTTCCGATCTCATCATTGCCCGGCTGATCGACAACCCTTATCGCTTTGCATCACGCTACGAGGTGAGGGCAGGCCCAAACACCAAGGCCGTGTGGTCTGATCGACCTCGTGATGACGAGACACTCGCTGGCCGTATAGCGGCGGCATTGACGGATGCGGAAGACGGTGAGGTAGTGTCCATCGAACTACCTGAAACACAACCCATTGCCGACAATGCATTCGGAGGCCGAGTGTGGGTGATGGTGAACCGGCATAGCTATTCCAATGCGGCCGTAATTGCTGCACTCATGCAGGATCTGGGTATCGCGACGATCGTGGGCGAAGAAACGGCCGATGTTCCGACGACGTATGGAGCCGTCGAGAGCTTCAACCTGCCTCATTCAGGTGCAAGCATTATCTATCCGAAGGCTTACATGGTGCGTCCATCGGGGTCAGAAGAGACAAGGGGGGTGGTGCCCGACTTCCTCATCGCTCCCACTCCCATTGGCCAAAGCGAGGATTGGATGCTGCAGATCGCAAAAAGACAAATCCTCATGTCGCGTTGACAAGGCTGGCTGTTTTGGAAGTTCGCAGTCCACCCCACTTTGTGACTGATTTGCATGGCGTGAGGCCTGCTAGAATCGGACCGTCTGCAAACGCTGCGGGTGACTATCTATCGGCACGCCCCAAAAGGCGCCCAAGCGCGGTTTCTGCGCCTCGAAACAGGGCACGGAAACATAGATAGATCACGCTGGCGATTGCCATAGGGACTACCACGGAGTCGAATTGAAGCTGGCCTCGGCTCCAAAACACTTCACCCCAAAATGGCCCAGAAAACAAAAGATGGAGAGCAACAGCGAGAGCCACGCTTCGCGTTTCTGCTAAGAGCGAAGGAACCGAAGCTCTCTGAAGCAAATGCGCAAGAGCAATGGCTGCGACACAGACTGTCACGGCACACGCAATGGTGAAGGCTAGCCAGGCGAAGGGACTAGCAGCAAACTCCGATCCTGGGCGAAGGACATGGTCAGCAAAATCGAAGGCAGTGGAGATTCCTACAAGGAGGCAAAACCAAGACCAATGCGAGCGCCAGTTGATCATTACGATGCCGCATTAGATCACTCCCGCCAAGCCCACAACACAAGGCGTCCGCTTCCCACCCAAAAGCAGCCATTCTCAAATCCGGTAATTCACCCGCAAGCCCATCATGTCGATGCCGGGGTTCTGCTCGGAATTGAACAGCCGGGCATTGCTGATGTGGACCCAGCTGGCCTCGATCGACCATCGCTGGTCCAGGCGCGTGCCGATGGCCAGTTCGGGCTCGAACAGCACGCGGCTGCCAAGGTCGGTGCGATAACCCGTTTCCGGATCGACGCGCAGCGCGGGTGCATCGTGAAGCACCAGGCCGACGCCGGGACGCAGGTAGATCCCGCCGATTTCCGCCTGCCAGCTGACGCCGAGCCCAACGAAGTTCGTATCGCCTGTGGTGTTCACAGATGCGAAAACATAGGGCTGCGGCCCGCCCAGTGCGCCGAGCGCCTCGATCTCGTCGAATCGGTAGCCCGCCTGGACGTCCATGCCGCCTTCGCCTGTGTCGAAGGTAAAGGGCGTGTCGACGCCGTGGGCATAGGCGCCGCTGTAGATTTCGCCCGCGGATGCACTGGCGGGAAGCAGCACGGCAGTCAGGGTCAGGGGTAGCCAGAGGCGGCAGGCACGCATCGCGCGATCCTCGCTGGAATTGGGGGGAAGGTCGCTCCTAATCTCCCCACGCTTTCGCGCCGATGAAGCGCCAAAGCGTTTCCTCGCCGTTAACCAGAGCGCGAAACCTCGTCTTGACCGCGACCCACTAGCAGGGGGGCATGGTCGACGCACCAATCTCCCTGCGCCGCGGTAAGCACGGCATTCCCCTCGCCCTGGCGGGTGCGGCCCTCGCAGCCATGCTGCCGGCCAGCGCCTCTGCGGCGAGCGCGGAAGTGCTGATGCGGGCCGCGCCGGGCCTTGCGCAGGCAGAGGATTGCGCGGCCAGTACAGGCACCGCTTCGGTGCCCGCCGACCTTGCCCCTGCCGCGCAGAGCAAGGCCGCCGCCATCCTCGGCGGATCGAGCGCGCTCGACGCGATCCGCGCCCAGCAGGAAGGCGTCAAGGAAGACCACCCGCTGTTTGCAGGCGTTCCGGCCAAGCCGCTGGAACCTGCGGCAGCACCCTCGCCCGCACGCAGCGCCGGTTGCAGCGTGGCCAGCCCCTTCGCCGCGCGGCCCGTCTTCGATCCCGTGAAGCCGCTGTCCTTCGTGCCGCGCCCGCAAGCGCAGCCTGCGCTGGCACCGGCCCCCGGCCCTCGCCGCGCCGATGCCAATCTCGTCCTCGGCAGCAAGATGGTGCCGGTGGGGCATACCAGTTTCGACGGGGCCTTTGCCCGCGTCAGCCGCGCGCGCAGCAATCTTGGCCCGACGCTGGCCGCGATCGGCACCGCCAAGACCGACAAGTCGACGCTCGTCGCCTCGATCAACCGCTGGGTCAATCGCAGCATCCGCCACGCGGAGGACCGCGACCTGTACGGCCGCGCAGACTACTGGGCCGACGCTGCCACCACGCTGCGCCTCGGCAAGGGCGACTGCGAGGATTTCGCGCTGCTCAAGATGGAATTGCTCGCCGCCGCCGGTGTCGCGCGCGAGGACATGATGCTCACGCTTGCCCGCGATCTCATCCGTCGGCGCGACCATGCCGTGCTGCTGGTCAAGACCGATCACGGCATGATGATGCTCGACAATGTCGGCGATGCCCCGCTCGATGCGCGCTCCGACCACGGCTATCGCCCGGTCATGAGCCTGGGCGCGAAACAGAGCTGGCTACACGGCTATTGAGCCGCGCCCCGGCACTTATCAGCGTTCGGTCATTGCCCTGTCGAAAGCGCGGTTCACCGGCTTGAAGAGATAGGACAGCACGCTGCGGCGGGCGGTCATGATCTCCACGTCGCAGACCATGCCGGGCACGATCGGCAGACGGACCCCGCCCTTCTCGATGAAAGCGCGATCGGTCTCGATGACCACTGCGTAGTAGGCCTCGCGCTCGACCTCGTCGAAGATACTGTCGGCGCTGACCTGCGCCACGCGGCCCTTGATCCCGCCGTAGATCGAAAAGTCGTAGGCGGTGACCTTCACGTTCGCCGCGTCGCCGACCTTCACGAAAGCGCGGTCGGCAGGCGAGATGCGCGCCTCGATCAGCAGCTTGTCGCCCACTGGCACGATCTGCATGATCTGCTCGCCTGCATTGACGAAGCCGCCCTGCGTGCTGACCTGCAGATCGTTGACCACGCCATCCGCAGGCGCGCGCAATTCGTTGCGGTCGCGGCGTGCGGATGCACCGCGGATACTTTCCTGGTTCACCGCGATCCGCGTGGCGATCTCGCTCCGCTCGGCCAGCGCCTGCTGGCGGAAATCGGCGCGCGCCTGGCTGAGATCGGCCTGCGCCTGCATGATCGAGGCCGAAGCGCGGCCCGCTGCCTGGCGGGCGGCGGCAAGGCGGCCCTGCAGGTCGACGACTTCGCGCTGGGCCTGCAGCAGGTCGGTCTGCGGGACGATGTTCTTGGCCGCCAGCGGGCGGAGCATGTCCACCTGCTCGCGCGCGAGGCGCAGGCTGCTCTCGAGGCTGCTGGCAGTCGCTTCGGCTTCCGAAAGGTCGCGGCGACGCTGCTCGACCGCGGAAGCGAGCGAAGTCTCCCGCGCCTGGGCGGTCGCACGGCGGGCCTGCGCAAGGCGCGCTTCCTCGGCGCAGGCACTGCCAGCCTCGCAGCCGATGCTGCCGCCGGACGCTTCCTGGTCGAGCCGCTGGGCACGAACGGCCAGCCGCTGGTTCTCGGTTTCAAGCTCGCCGAGCGCTGCGGAAGATTGCGTGTCGTCGAGGCGGACCAGCAGGTCGCCCTTCTTCACGCTCTGCCCGTTGCGCACGAGAATCTCGGCAATCACGGAAGGTTCGGCCGGTTGCACCAATTGTGCCTTGCTCGACGGGATCACCTTGCCCGTGCCGCGCGTGATCTGGTCGACCTGTGCGAAAGCGGCCCAGACGAACAGCAGCGCCATGCCGAGAGCGGCGGTGACGATCAGGCGCTGGGCGGCAGGCATTGTCCGCCAGCGTGCGGCGAGCGTCATTGTTTCATCTCCGTGGAACCATCGGTTGCGACCGCGCCGGCCTCGCCCTGTCCTGCCAGGGTCGAACGGTAACCGGCGCTCAGTTCGACGGGGTCGGGGATCGTCAGGCGCCAAGTCTTGGTCGTGTCGATGCGCCCGCCGACGTCGGCAGCAGCGTGGCGGTCCTTGACGTCGGGGACAACAGTCAGGCCCGGCGTGTATCCGGTATCGATCACCATCTCTTCCCCGCCCTCGGCCTCGGCGAGGAGGAAGCGCGTGTAATCGACCTGCGGCAGCACTTCGCGTCCGCCCCAGCCGCGATAGAAGCTGGCGGACATGCCCGGCGAGCCCGGGAAGCGATAGAAGATGTGGCGGCCGATCTGCGTGATCTTGCCGAGGGTATAGGCCCATTTCGGCACCACGTAATCGGCATGGTAGTGCGTCGCGGTGCCGACGTCGGGCATGACGTATCCGGCCAGCGCATCCTTAGCGAGGGCCTGCGCGCGCTTCCACAGATTGGCCTGCGGGCGGCGCAGCAGCGCTCCGTCGCAAGTGAAGCTGAACTGGCACACTCGCTGGTTGTAGCCTTGGTAGACCACGCCGCAGACCGTGTTCGGATAGGCGGGATGGCGCACGCGGTTGAGCACGACCTGCGCGACGGCGCGCTGGCCCGATTCCGGTTCGAGCGCGGCTTCGTAGTAGATCGCCTGCGCCAAGCATTCGCGCGCAGTGCCGAAATAGGCGGACGAGAGAGGGATGCCGCTAAACCGGCCGGTCTTCTCCAGTCGCAGGCCGCTGAGCGGAATGGCGAGGTTGCGGCTGCGCGCACTGTCCACGTCTTCCACCGCGAGTTCGGCGATATCCTGGCTGCCGGTGGTCATGGCGACCAGTCCTGCCTGCATTTCGGGATCGAGCCGCGCCATTGCCCGCGCCGCTTCCTGCGGGGCGAGCAGCGAGGAGGTGCCGACCAGCAGGCTGGCCAGCGCCAGCATCATCAGCGCGCCGAAGCGGCGGACGCGGGTGACGGCAGCGGCGCTCATGACACCACTCCGCGCGGCGCGCCGGCCTTGGCCAGCACTTCCTTGATCGGGCCGTCAGCAGCAACGCGGCCGCGGTCGAGCACGATCAGGCGGTCGCAAATGGCGAACAGCGCCGGGCGATGCGTCGCGATGACGAGCGTCTGTTCAGGCTTTAGAGCAGTCGACAGGCGCTCGACGAACATCTTTTCGGTCTCGCTGTCCATCGCGCCGGTCGGCTCGTCGAGGAACAGGAGTTCACGCGGCTCGACCATTGCGCGGGTCAGCGCGAGGAAGCTGCGCTGCCCGCCCGAAAGCTGGCGGCCGTCCTCGCCCACCGGACGATCGAAACCGCCGGCATCGCGCGACAGGTAGGCGTCGGCCCCGGTGGCGCGCATGGCAGCCAGCAGGTCTTCTTCCGAAATGCCCAGCCGGCCGAGCGTGAGATTGTCGCGCACGGAACCGGAGAACAACGCAGCATCCTGCCCGACGAAGCCGAGCGCCTCGCGCAGCTGCTGCGGGCGGTACTGGTGGACGTCGATGCCATTGACCAGCATCGCACCACCGGTCGGGCGGTAGAGGCCGCACAGCAGACGCCCCAGCGTCGACTTGCCCGATGCGACACGGCCGACGAGCGCCACGCGCTCACCCGGCTCGATGGTCAGGTTGAGGCCCGAGAGCGCCGGCTGCATGTTCTCGCCATAGGCGAACTCGGCGTCGTGGAATTCGATCTTCGGGCGGGCGATCGCGGTCGGGGCGACGCTGGCGCCCTCGCGCCGTTCGTCACCGCCTTCGAACAGGCGCTCGATACTGCCGAGCGTTTCCTGCGCCTGCCGCCCGCGGGTCAGCAGGAAGGCGATCTGGCCGGCCGGAGCGAGCGAGCGCGAGGCTAGCATCACGATGGCGATGATCGCACCCATGGTGATGTCACCGGCCGCGAAGAGATAATAGCCGCCGATGATCAGCGAGACGGTCGAGACCTGCTGGAAAACCTGCGCCAGCCCCACGGCGAGCGAGTTGATCGAGCGCAGGCGAAGCTGCGAATGGCCGCCGATTTCGGCCAGCTGGTGCCAGCGCGACAGCATCCCACCTTCGCCGCCCATGGCCTTCAGCGTTTCGGCGCCGGTCAGCGATTCGACCAGCAGGGTCTGCTGGAGGCCGTAATCGGCCTGCGCATCCTGCGAGGCTTCGACGACCTTCTTCTGGAGCACGTAACCGGCCACCATCATCGCCAGGATGATCGTCAGCGGCACCAGCGCCAGCCAGCCGGCAATGATGGCGATGACCGCCACGAACACCACCAGGAAGGCGACGTCCACCAGCAGGACGACCGAGGTCGAGGCGAAGAAATCGCGCACCACGGCATATTCGGACACGCGCGCGGCAAGCGAGCCGGTGTGGCCCTTGCGCTCTGCCAGCGGCACGGCGAGCAGGCGCGAGAAGATCTTCTGGCTCAGCTTGAGATCGAGCCGCTGGGCGATCTCGTCGACGATCGAGGTGCGCGCGCGGCGCAGCGCGAATTCCAGCGTGAATGCCAGCAGCACGCCGATGCCCAGCACCCAGAGCGTCTCCTGGGCCTGGTTGGGGATCACCCGGTCGTAGACGTTCATGGTGAAGATCGGCAGCGCGATCGCCAGCAGGTTGATCAGCAGCGAACCGAGGATGACCGGCAGGAAGGCACGGCGTTCGCGGCGCAGTTCACCCCAGAACCAGTGCTGGCGCGCCTTGGCATGCCACGGCGCCTCGTTGGCGCGCATCTTGTCGGGATCGCCGTAGATGGAAATGAGCGTGCCGGTATAGGCCTGCTCGACATCGCCGCGCGGTTCCCACAGTTCGTTGCCGCTTTCGGGATGCCACAGCAGTAGCTCCTCGTCCTGCGCATCGAGCAGCAGGGCGACGCCGCGATTGGCCAGCGTGATGATCGCCGGCAGGTCGCCTGCGCCATTGGGCAGGCGGCGACGCGGCACCACGTCATAGTTGAGGCCCGCAAGCTCCAGCGCTGCCGGAGCCTGGTGGACGGGAAGCAGCCCTTCTGCATTGCGCGGCAATTGCGCAAGCAGGCCGCGCGCAAAGGGCAGGCCGTACCGGCGCGCCCCTTCCGCGATGCACTCGACGAGCGGGTCCAGGACCCGCCCGTCGATCTGGTCTGCACTTGTCTGTTCCATGCCCGTCACGAGCCTCTACGCGTTTCAGTCTCCGTCAACGCGCCTTTGCAGTTCGGCTTCGACCGGCGGTCCGTAATCGAACCGCTCGCGTTCCCGCTCGTTGGCACCGGCTCCCGGTGCAATGCTCAGCGCGTCCAGAAACTGGTTTGTAGCAGCAAGTGTCTGGTACTGGGCGAACAATTGGGAGAAGCGTGCCGTTTCGAGACGAACCTGGGTGTTAAACCTAGTATTCTGGGCATCGAGAACATCGAGCAACGAACGGCGTCCGATGTTGAACTGGCTGCGGTAGGACAGCAGCAGATCGTCGCTCACCTGGCTCTGCCGGGCAAGCTGTTCGGTGATGCGACGCTGCGTGTCGAGTTGCTGCCAGGCGAGCCTGACATCCTCTTCCGCGGCGCGCTGGCGGTCATGCAGCGCATAGCGTGCAAGGCTGGCCTGGCGGACCGTTTCCTGCAGGCGGGCCTGGTTGATGCCGCCGGTGAACACGTCCCAGCGCAGCACTACGCGGGCCTGCACGTCGTTGGTCTCGCCGGCAAACCCGTCGATATCCTCGCCCACGCGGCCGCGGGCTTCGATACCTATCGTGGGCCACAGATCGCCCTCGGCCGATTTGACCACGGCATTCGCCGCATCGACATCGGCCTGCGCCTCGCGGACAAGCGGGTTGTTGAGCCGTGCCATGCCGACAGCACTCGGGAGATCCGGCGGCATCGCGCTGGCAAGGTTCGGCGGCAGGGTCGCTGCCGACAGGTCCAGGCCGGTCAGGCGGCGCAGCGAGATATAGGCATTCTCGAGTTCGAGATTGGCTTCTTCGCTGCGGACCAGGGCGGACTGGAGCCGTTCCTCGGCCTGCTGTTGGTCGGCGATGGAGATCGAGCCTTCATCGACGCCGCGCGACAGGTCGCCCACCAGAGACTGGTGGAAGGCCGCATTGTCGCGAGCTGCTGCCACGACGCGCTGCTGGAGCAGGACGTCGAGATACTGGCGCGCGATCTGGAGCGCGATGAACTCTGAGCGTTCGAGCACGCGGAGCGAGGCGCCATCGACGCGGGCAGCCTGACGCAGCAATTCGCCGCGACGGCGACCGAAGTCGAAGACCGTCCATTCGCCGGTGATGCCGGCTTCGAGCGGATAGAGCTCGTCATCGGCGATACCCAGCGTGCGGCGCGTATTGTTCTCGAGCCGGCGGATACCCGCGCTGGCTTCGATATTGACGCGCGGCATGTAGAGGCCCTGCGCCTGGCGGCGTTCGAACTCGATCGCCTCCTTGTTGTACTGCGCCTGCAGGATTTCCGGGTTGGACTGCATGGCGATGGTGATCGCCTCTTGCATGCTAACCGGATCGGCGGCCTCTTGGGCCATTGCTGCCGGAGCCGCACCTGCAAGCAGGAGCGCTGCGGTCATTGCCAGGGTTGTCGTACGCATTTCTCGTCCCCCCTCTTATTCGCTGACCTGGATTTCGACGCGGCGGTTCTGCAACTCGCGCACGCCATCGGCAGTCGGCACCCGGGGCGTTTCTTCACCCTTGGCGTCGGTGGAGATGCTGGCCGCGGGGATACCGCGACTGGACATCAGGTTCGCAACCGCTTCGGCGCGCCGCTGAGACAGGCCCTGGTTGTAGGCGTTGCTGCCCGCGCGGTCGGTGTGGCCGATCACGGTAAAGCTGCGCCAGTTACAGGCGGGTGCGTTCTGCACGACGTATTCGACGGTCTGGATCGCGTCGTCCTGCGGCGTGGCGGAATCGAACTCGAAGAAGATCAGGCCCGGTGCCTCGACAGCGCACTGTGCCGGCGGCGGCGCGACCGGAGCCGGCTCTACCCGCGTCTGCGGCATGCGCTGCATCATCGCATAGGCCATGTTGCAGCGGGATAGGCTGGTTTCGTCCCGCGTGTTGGACTTGAGGAAGCCGAGCGCGATACCGCACTGCGCCTTTGCCTCGCTTGCCCAGATGTAGCGGGGGTCATTGGCCGAAACCACCGAGGCATCCTTCGTCAGCGCAAGCGCCGCGTCGTACCGTCGCTGGACTTCGGGCCGCAGCTGGCCCTTCTCCATCGCCATCAAGTCATCCTGCGCAAAAGCCGCGGTAGGGCATAGACCCACCGCAGCTCCTGCCAGCGTGAACACCGCTGTTATTTTCTTCATTGCAAGTTCCCCTGTTGCAAGGTTTCTTGGATCCTCATGCTGCCGCCCCCGCTTGGGCTGCAGCTTCATCGAGATTGTCGACCGTCATTCCGCTGGCCAGCGACTGGGCCAGGCCCGGGTGGACCATGGCATCGAGCAGGCCTTCGGCAGCGAAGTGGCTGTGATTGCCGCCACCCTCGCCCGTCGTGCGGATGTCGAACTGGGCCACCAGCGCATCCACTCCGGCTTCCGCCACCACGTCCGAGATCGCATCGCCCAGCGTGCTGGCCAGCGCCGCATCGCCGAGGAAGTCGGCAGCCGGAGCCTTCGTGCCGGGCAGGTCCGCAGTCATCTGCAGCAGCGCTTCCATCGAGCTGTCGACTGCGCCGCCGGTCGCGAACGCCGTGTCCGAAACTTCGCCCGTGGTGCCGTCGGCCCAGGTGAAGGCGGACTTGCCGAAGACGGTCACATCGCCGTCGGCAGCGACCGACTGGATGCCGTCGGACACGAGGTCGATGGACACGATGCCCATATCGGAGAGCGAAACGAATTCGCCATCGTCGGACACGCCGTCGAGATCGGCGTCGATCCACACTCCAAATTTACCATAAGCATCGTCGGAAGCGTCGAGCTTTCCGCTACCGTCGCTGTCGTACTTGGCAGCGATGGCTTCGAGATCGGTCATCGTGCTGGTGCCGAAGACGAACTCCGATGCCCCGCTGACCGCGCCGTCGCCGTTCATGTCGTAGGCGAGGATGGCGCTGCCGGCAGCAATCCAGGCGGTCTGCGCCTTCACGCTGTCGCCATTGTAATCGTAAGCAACGCCCGAAGCCTTGGAGACGAAGCTGTTGCCGCCGCCATCGAGGTCGAGGACCACCGGAGTGACAGCCGGGTTCAGCGTGATGTTGAGCACGCCCGAGGTGACCGTGTCGCCGTCATTGTCCGTTATCGAAATCGGCACCGAGAAGGGCACCGGTTCGTCGGAGAAGGAGAACGCGCCGAAATCGCCGATCTTGTATGGCTGGCCGCCAATATTGGCGAAGACCAGGCTGTTGTAGCCATCGTCCGTGAAGGCCGCGATGCGGGTGTTCGAAGCGACACCGACAACCGTGACTTGGCCACTGGGCAGGAAGTCGACAGTGAAGCTGCGCCCCCCCACATTGTAGCTGCCGTCAGCAGTAATCTGCAGGCTGGCGTTATTGTAGCTGATCACGATGCTGGTGATGTCGTCGGCCTGACCATCGCCAACGATGTTGTTGCCATCGGTGCCGGTCGACGCGTTATCGTCGAATGCGGTGACAAGGACCGAACTGGTCGGGTTGGAGCTACCGGTGATCTGCGTGAACAAAGCAGAGCCCCCGTTTGCCAAGTAGTGGCCGCTGAAAGTATGGGTAGCGCCACCCGCATCCTCGTAATCTGCGCTGCTCGAAGGTGAGCCAGCCAGGTCGATTACGTAATCGATGCGAAGAGCTTCTCCGGTCTTCACCGAGTTGCCGTCGCTCACGCCGCCTTCGTTGGCATTCGTGTTCACAGAGCCTGCGTTCACACCATTTTCGATCGGCGTTAGCAGCAGATCCTGGCTTCCGGTCGTGCCCGGTAAATTGAACCCTGCCCACGAGCCGTTTCCGCCGACGAAATTGTATCCGTCGCTGTTGAAGTCGATGTCCGTGACAGCATCGAGCGGCAGCGAGAGGTCGAGGACATAGTTGTCGTCGGAACCATCGGGATCGAGCGTGATCGTAAAGACCTCGGTCGTCGTGCCGGCCTTGACCGCGGTAAGGACCGTGCCGTCGGCAGAGATCGAATAGCTCAGCTGGGCCAGGCCCGAAGTCAGGTTCTGGCTTTCCAGCGAAGCGATCGTCGCCGCAGTGAAGATAACCCGGCCACCGTCGGCACCGTAGTTGTTGTCGACATTGCCGTCGCCGGTGTCGAGCGAAGCCTGGTACGTGCCGCCCGCATTGGTTGCCGAAAGGATCGCAGCGTTCGTCGCGACCGGGCTGTCATCGTCGACGAAGATGATAAGGTCGCCGATTGCGGTAACGGTGTCACCGTCCGCATCGGTTGCCTGGACCAGCGGACCAAAGTCGATACCGATAGTGTCCTCAAAATTGTTCTGCGGGTGATCCAGCGGACCGACGAGGTCGAACTGCCAGTCACCGTTCGTCGCAAGGAAGAAGGTGAAGACCGGCGAGCCGTCGGCGGTTGCAGTGATCGAGTTGGCGCTCACGAGGAATGCCAGCGGATCGCCGCCCGAGGTTAGGTTGAGGCTGGTCAGGTAGGCCTGGGCTCCTGCGACATCGAAGCCGTAGGTCTGAGGGCCATCAGCACCTGCATTGAACAGGCCCGCAGCGCTGCCGCTGGCCGTGTCCGTATAGGTGCCTGCGCCATTGTCGGCATCCGACGGACCGCCTTCGATCCCGCCCGGAAGGGCGTCTTCATCGACAATGCCTGTGATCAGCACGTCATTCGCTGTCGGCGTATCATCGTCGACATTGATAGTCAGCGTGCCATTAGCCGTATCGAGATCGCCGTCGGTCACGCGGTAGTTCAGCGTGATGCTCAGGTCGTTCTCGTCACCGCCCGCTGCGTGCAGGATGTTGGCATTCTGTGTGACGGTGTAAGCGCCGCTTGCGGTGTCGAGCGTCACAGTGACTACCGTTACCCAAGAACCACCCTGGTCCTGCTGGACCAGGAGCGAGCCGTTCGGGCCAGCAACATACTGGAAGCCATCAGGCGCACCGGTCGTCAGGAAGGCGATAGAGCCGCCGTCATTCCCGAAGTTATGCGACAAAGTTCCGCTGGTGCGGTTCGTGTCTGGATCGACGTCGCCGATACCGCCGGGGTTGCCGCCCGCTTCGGTGTCGTCGTCCAGTTGAACCGGCTGCATCGTTCCGGTCGACGGATTATCGTCAAAGAACCGCAGGTCGCTACCGATTTGGATCGTTGCGGTGTCGGTATCGCCATCACCATCGGTCCCGGTCGCCGTGAGCGTGATTAGATCATCCGAGGCCAAGAAGGTCGGCTCGTTCGGATCCAGCGGGTTCGGGTGCACCACTGCACGAATCTGGTCGAGCGTCACGGTGCCGCCGGCATCAACGGTCAAAGTAAACACCGGGTCTCCGGTGGCGGCGTCGAGTGCGCTGGTACCTTCCCGACCTACGACTACGCCGCTTTCGAGGAACAGATAGACACTGTTCCCGGTAAGGGAATCGACCAAGCCGCTATCAGCGCCACTGGCCGAGATGCCGAGGGCGTAGCTTTCGCCGCCACCCACAGAACCCGGGCCGTCGGCACCGAAGTCGAAGGTAAAGACGTCGCCGAATTCCGCGCTGGCGTCGGTTGCGAGGAAACTCTCGTCAACCGTCAGTAGCGGGATCGCACCGGTCACGGTCACGTCCGGGCCGTGGTCGGCAAAGCGGATGTTGCCGCCGAGGTCGAGCGTCACGGTCTCGCTGGCCTTGTCGCCGTCGCCATCTTCGATGGTGGCGGTGCCGCGCAGCGTCACAAGGCCCGTGCCGAGGATCTCGAATTGGGCGTCATAGTTGCTCGACGAGCCGGGCAGATCGTGATCGATCTCCTCGTACTGCGTCAGCGTGACGATGCCGGTGTCTTCGGCAACCTCGATGGTAAAGACGAGGAGGCCGTTGGCGCGGCCTTCGACCACGGCGCCGTTCATGGCGATGACCACTGCAACGCCGTCGCTGGTCAGGCCCGAGGGGTTGCCCGAGACGAGCAGGTCGTAGGACCAGTCGACCGAACCCGCGCCGTCTGCGCCGTAGCTTGAGCTGGCGATCGAGAACGCGTCACCGAAGTCGGCCGAGGAGGTGTCGACCCCTTCGCCGCCGATCGTATCGACATCGAAGGTCGTCAGCAGAACAGTGTCGTTGTCGACCACGGCTGCATCGATGCTCGGGCCATCGTCGCGGAAGCTGAAGGCGCCGCCGATATTGGCCGTGGCATTAACGGTGTCGCCGTCGCCGTCGGTGACGGTTGCGGTCAGCGTGACGAGATCGTCGGCAAGGCCGCCGGTGGCATCGTCGGGATCGGTGTCGTCGGCGTGCACCACGGCGCGCAGCTGGGTCAGCGTCACGGTGCCGTCGCTGGCAACCGCGATCGTGAAGACCAGGTCGTCGCTGGTCGCGGTGCGACCTTCGATGGTCGTACCGTTCATCGACACTTCGACCGCTTCGCCGGTGGCAGTGTCCACCAGGCTGGTCGTGGAGCCGGTCAGGCCGAGGACGTAGCCGCCCACGCTGCCCGGTCCGTCTGCATTGTAGTCGGGCGTGAACAGGCCGGAGAAGTCGGCATCGGCCGGAACGCCGAGATCGGTTTCATCGACTTCGATCGAGTCCGCAGCAGGTGCTGCAGCTTCGAGCGTCGGGCGGTCGTCGGACACGCGCACCAGCACGCTGCCGGTGGCGGTGTCGCCATCGATGTCGGTTGCGATCACGGAGATCGAGCCGAGCAGACTGTTGTCATCAATCAGCGGGTTCGGGTGGCCGAGGTAATTGTCCTCGAGCGTTGCCGTGACCGTCGCGTCATTGCCCGAGACCGAAAGTTCGAGCGTGATGACGAGGCGGCCACCGTCGGAACCGGTGATCGTGTTGTCGTCGACACGCACCCAGGTGAGCCCGCCGAGCAGGCCCGACGTATCGCCGAAGACGAAGCTGGCAAAAGCGTCCGAACCTTCGGTGAAGCTCAGGACGTGGAAGGCGGAATCCGGGCCTGCCGGCGTGCTGCCGTCGGCCAGGTTCTGGTCGTCCACGGTGACCGAGCCGGGCTGCGGAGCCTGCGGCAGGGCGCCGTCCTCGATGCGGATCGGCTGGGTGGCGGTGGAGATGTCGCCGTCACCGTCGGTCAGCGTGTAGCTGAAGTCGGCCACGATATCGCCGCCGCTCTGGTCGAGGCCGGTGTTCGGGTCGAACGTCCAGTTCCCGTCCATGTCGATGGTGTAGGTGCCGTTGGCAGTGATGACCGTGGCATCGGTGCCGTCCTGCGGGACCGCGACGGTCTGCGCGCCGACAGTGATGGAGGTAACGGTTGCACCGTCGGCCCCTTCGGTGTCGTTGGCCATGACGTCGCCGCCGATGGTGCCGACTGCATCTTCCGCCACGCTCTGCAGCGTCTCGTCGCGCGCGGTCGGGACATCGTCGACGATCGAGACCGAGATGGTGCCCGTGCCGATGAGGTTGCCGAGCGTGTCGCGCACTTCGTAATCGAAGGTTTCGAAGCCGGTGACGGTGTTGGTGCTGTTGTTGCCGCCCTGGTCGGGGACCAGCGTGTCGCCGTCCACCGCGCTGGTCAGCGTGTAGGTGTATTCACCCGTGTTGCTGTCGAGCGTGAGCGTGCCGTAGCTGCCGGTCGCCGGGTCGAGCAGGGTGTAGACCAGCGTGCCCGATGCGCCGCTGACCGTGATCTGGCCATTGGCGTCGACTTCGCTCGGATCGCTGTTGTTGCCGCCATTACCGTCGGCCAGCTCGCCCGAACCGGTCGGCAGGCCCTTTTCATTGACGATGGCGTCATTGTCGAAGACCTGGCCCGCCACGTTGTCGATATCGATCGTCAGCGTCGCGGTGGCTTCATCGCCGTCGCCGTCACGGATGGTGTAAGTGAAGACGTCCGCCACATCGGCATTGATCGAATCCACCTTGGATTCGTAAGTGTAGGCACCCGTGGTCGCATTGAGCGTGAGCGTGCCCAGCGTGGTCACGATGACCAGGTTCCCGTCGACGTCGACGGTGGTCTGGGTGATTGTGTCGTTGACGCTGCTGATGGAAACGATGCCGCCGCCAGCCGCATACCCGTCCGCACCGGCCGCATCGAGGCCGAAGCCGTCGCTGTCGGTCAGCACGTTGCCGGCGGTCGAGCCGCCTTCGCTCACGTCGTTGGCATTGTCGTAGGCAGAGGGCGCATCATCGTCGAACACGATGCCGAGATTGGTCGTCGTCTGGTCGCCGTCACTGTCGGTGACAGTGAAGTCGATCGAGACCGAGGCGTCGTTCTCGTCGCTACCGGCTGCGTGCAGGACGTTCTGCAGCAGGGTGACGGTGTATGCGCCGGTCGCGCTGTCGGTGATTTCCACGGTGAAGACCGCGCCGCGGGCGCTGCTGGCAGTCAGCGTGTTGCCGCTGATCGAATAGGTCACCGTCTCGGTGCCGAGCGAGGCCGAGGCGCCTTCCAGCGCCGGATCGAAAGCGATTGCTGCGGGCGTGTCGTTGCCGACGTTGAAGAACAGCGTGCCGGTGAAGCTGGCTTCGCTGGTGTCGGCCGGGTCGTCGCCATTGTTGGCGTCGAGATCGCCGGTGGTCGACGCGGCATTGCCGCCGGCCAGGCCGTCATCGTCGACGCTCGCGGTGCGCTGACCACCCTGCGGCTCGGAATCCGGCTTCAGCGTGACTTCCACCGTCGCGGTCGAGGTGTCGCCGTCATTGTCGGTGATGGTGTAGGTGAAGCTGTCGGTCAGATTGCCGTTGCTGCCTGCGCCCGGTGCGGGCGTGTAGGTGAACAGGCCGGTCGCCGGATCGTAGGTGACGGTGCCCTGGGCAGCCTGCGTGGTCACTTGCACGCTGGCGACATCGGCGGTGTCGACGCCGTCGGCACCGAACACGTCGTTGTCGAGCGCGTCGATGGTGAATGCCTGGTTCTCCGCCGCCTGGACGACGCCGTCGTCATTGGCAGTGGGAACATCGTCGACCACTTCGATGTCGAGCACGGAGCTCGCGCTCGAACCGTCGCTGTCGGTAGCTACCACGTCGAAGGCGTCGAACAGCGAATCCTGCGAGTCCGCGATCGGGTGATCGAGAGTGTTCTGGCTGAGCTCGTATTCCCAGGTCACGGTCAGCGAAACCGTATCGCCATCCGCATCGGTAACCGGCGTAACGCCGGTGATGCGCAGTGTGCCATAATCGCCGGTGAGGACCACCGGATAGGTGACGCCTGCACCGAACACGGCAGTGCCGCCGATGGTCAGGGTCTCGAGCCCGTCCTGCGCGTCGACCGAGAAGGTGCCGTTCGTGACGAGGCTTTCCTTGGTCGTGTCCGAACCGTCGGCAAGGTCGTCTTCGTCGACGAGGCCTTCCGGAGCCGTCAGCGACAGGTCGTTGATGACGACCGGATCGTCCGCGCCGTTGATGGTGATCGTCAGCGTGGTGACGCTTTCGTCGGTGTCGCCGTCGGTCAGCGTATAAGTGAAGACTTCGGTCAGGCTCTCGGTCTCGTCGAGGCCCTGGACAGTCTCGTTCGTGTTATCGAGTTCGTAGCTGTAGCTGCCATCCGGGTTCAGCGTCAGCGTGCCGTAGAGGCCCTGCAGGGGGGTGCCCGGCGTGCCGTCTGTCGCGCCGAAATCGACGTCGGTGACAGTTGCGCCGTCAGCGCCCTGCGTGTCGCCGCCATTGTCGCCATTGGCTTCCGCATCGGTGATGACATTGCCGCTGGCGAGCAGCGGGCCGTCTTCGGTAACGCTATCGGTATCCGGACGCGCGGTGGGCACATCGTCGACGATGGCGATCTCGAGGTCGCCGCTGATCGAATCGCCGTCCTGGTCGGTCACGACGATCGCGAAGCTGTCGGACGTGGTGTCGCCGTTGGTATTGGTGGTCAGCTCGTAGGTGTAGCCAACCGTGCCGTTGCCGATCGAAGTGATGGTCAGCGTGCCGAAGCTGCCGGAGTAGGTCTGGCCAGCGACCAGCGGAGCGCCGTCGATGGTCAGGACCGCCGGGCCGTCGGGCGCGGTGAAGGTGAAGGTGCCACTGGTGAATTCGCTGTTGCTCGCGGCATCCGAACCGGCAGCAAGGCCGGCCTCGTCAACCTGCGTCGTCTCGCCGCCGGCAACCGGCAGGTCGAGGGTGACGGGGCTGTCGGCGATCGAGATGACCAGGGTCGCGGTGGAGGTATCGCCGTCGTCATCGGTGATGACGTAGTCGAAGCTGTCCTCCACGCCGCCCGGCGTGCCCGCGTCGCGGGTGTAGCTGTAAGTGCCGTCGGCAGCGATAGTCAGGGTACCGTAGAGGCCCTGGATCGTCTCGCCCGCCACGCCGCTGTCGCTCGCGCTCGAATAGGAGGTGACATCGGCGCTATCCGCGCCCTGCACGTCGTTCGACAGCACGTTGCCGCCGACCGGACCATAGGTGCCGGCGGCGAGCGCATTCGCATCGTCACTGGCGGTGGGCGCATCGTCGATGATGGCGATGACCAGCGTGGTGGAGGCGGTGTCGCCGTCGCTGTCGATCACCGTCAGGGTGAAGCTTTCGCTGTCGGGATCCGACAGCGTGTTGTCCTTCAGCTCGTAGCTGTAGCTGTAAGCGCCGTTGTTCACCGAGATGGTGAGCACGCCGGCAGCAGTAGTTACCGTACCGCCGCCAGTGACATTGACGCCGTTCACGACGAACGAGGACACCGTGTCATTGCCGGTGCTGATTGCGATCACGCCCGAGGCGGTTTCACCGGTGCTGGCTTCGTTCGAACCGGCCGGCTCGCCATCACGGGCAGCTAGGGCGGCTTCTTCGACGTCGTCGTCGCCTTCGACCGAAATCTGCGGGGTCGAATCGTCGGACAGGGTGATGGTGACGGTCGCGGTGGACACGTCGCCGTCGCCATCGGTGATGGCATAATCGAAGGTGACCGTGCCGGTTTCGCCGGCAGCGGGCGTGTAGGTGAAGGTGCCGTCGCCATTGTAGGCAAGGCTGCCGCCACCGCTCAGCGTTCCGTCGACAGCGGCAACGCCGGTTGCCAGGTCGACGCCGTCGGCGCCGGGCGTGTCGTTGGCAATCACGTTCACCGAAACCGGTGCGTTCTCGCTGCCCTGGGTCGCGCTGTCGTCGAGCGCGGTCGGGGTGTCGTCGACGATGGTGATGACGAGGTCGTCGGCTGCCACGTCGCCGTCGAGATCGGTGATGACGATCGGGAAGGTGACCGTGGTCGTGTCGGCGTCGCCGGTGTTGTCGGTCAACTCGTAGACATAGGTGATCGTGCCTGCGCCTGTCACCGGGTCATAGGTGTAGCCTGTGACCGTCAGCGTGCCCGTTTCGTCCGAGAAGACGACCTGCGGCAGGCTACCAGGGGTGATGACCGTACCGCCGAGCGTGACGCTGCCGACACCGTCGGGCGAATTGAAGGTGATCGTGCCGGTCGCGGTTTCGTCGTCGCCGTCGAAGTCCGAACCCTCCGGCTCGTCAGTACGCGTACCGGTGTTCGGCGGAAGCTGGCCTTCCTCGACCACGGTCTCGTCCGCTCCGTCGGGCACATCGGTGATCGCATCGGGCGCATCACCGATGTTGATCGTCAGCGTGGCGGTGCTGGTGCTGCCGTCGGCATCGACGATCGTATAGGTGAACTGCTCCGACACGCCGCCGGGCGTGTTTACGAAGCGAGTGTATTCGTAGGTGCCGTCCGCATTCAGCGTCAGCTCGCCATAGGTGCCGACCAGGGTCGCACCGGGCGCAGCGCTGCCGCCGGCATTGGCGAAGCCGTCGACCGCGCCGCTGGCGGCATAGTTGTCGGCGCCCGATTCGTCGTTGACGAGCACGCTGCCCGAAATCGTCGCGTGGCTGCCGCCCGGGACCGAGCCCGTGTCGTCCTGCGCGATCGGCGCATCGTCGATGACGATGATCTGCAGCGTTGCGGTCGCGGTATCGCCGTCGGTGTCGGTAACCGTCATCGAATACGAACCGTCGACGGTCTCGCCCACGAGGTTGTCGTTCAGCGTGAAGCTGAAGCCGATCTGGCCGCCGGCAAAATCGATGCTGGTGATCGTCAGGACGCCGTACTGGCCCACGAAGGTCTGGCCGACCGCGGTGATGGCTACGCCGTTGATCGCAACCGAGCCCACGCCGTCGGGCGCGTTGAAGACGATGGTGCCGGCGGCGGTTTCGCCGTTGGTCTCGCTCAGCGTGCCTTCGCTTTCATCGACACCGTTGATCGTGCGTTCGGGCAGGCCCGATTCGGCAACGGTCGCGATGGCGTTGATCACGCCTGCCGGATTGTCCGGCGTTTCGATGATGATGTCCGGATCCTGATCCGGCGCATTCGGGATGATCTCGCGCTCTTCGGGCTGCGGGAACTGCAGCTCGGTATAGGGCAGCAGGTCGCCGAGGTCGTAGGCGGCCTGGATGGCACCCGGATCGACTTCGAAATTGCCGCCCGAGCTCTGCGGGTTGCCGGCAGCGGGCTGCGGCTCGTTACCGGTCAGCAGGGCTGCAAGGTTGGCGGCAGGAACCGTGACGCCGTCGACCACGATCTGCGGGACGATGATGGCGCCTTCGGGAATGATGATGCGCGTACCGTCGTCGAGGACGAGGACGAGGTCGCGGCCGGACGCAGTCAGGTTTTCGAGCGATGCTCCGTCGGGCAGGACCACGACGCCGTTTTCATCGGGCGTGAGCACGATATCGCCGCGCGCACTGCGCTGGGCTGGGGCACGTTCGACACGCGGGGTGTCGCCGGTGTCCTGGCTGTCCTGTGCGCCGGTGAATTCACCATTCTGCTCGAAACTGTCCATCGTATCGGTCCTTCCTGCAGCCGGGAGGAGGAGCGAATTCCCCTCCTATGACGCGGAAGCTGCCGGGAACGATACGGGCTGCGAATCTTCGGGGTACCACCCCCCAAGGATTGTTCGAGCGAGATCAGGGCAGGTGCCCGTCCAGCAATTTCCGCGGCCCGACTTTTCGTCCTCACAGTGGCGAATCGAGCCACCCGCGGGACGTGTCGTTGCATTAGGTGAAACAGGTCACACCCAATCTTTCAATGTTGTTAACCAGTTGATGGATAGCAAAAAAACGCCATTTCGGGCCGGAATCGGCCGAAAATCTGCTTCAACACATTGAATTTTCTAGAAACTTGTTGACTGTCCGAAATCGGGACCGCAGGTCAGTGAGTCAGGCTTTAGAGACTTCTGACGACACCCGGTGACGGAAGGTAACGTTCACACGTTCCGAGAGAATCAGGTAGGGCAGCCAGATGGCCACGCTAATGAGGACGGTGTGCACATTGGTGGTCAGGAGGCGAGACAAGGGTTCACCGATGGACGCCGGCAGCTCTAGCCCCCCTGCAATCCGAGCGAGCATGAGCTTGCTCAAAAGGTCCAGTATCCACACGTACCCCAACATACGCGGAAACAGCGGAACCGTACGTAAGGCCATTACAAAACACACCATGTAAAAAAAATTCATGGCAGCGACTTCCAAGCTCATCGCAATAAATAGCGAGAAAGCCCACTCCGGCGCGTTCTGATTCAAGGCGGGCATGATCACCAGGAATTCGCCTGTCCTTATGGCTACCCCAAAGACCATGCCAACCACCAATGAGGTGAGAAATCCCGTCGGCCCGAAGCTGGGATGCGCTTGTGCTTCGCTACGATCGAGCTCCCGCCAATTTCCGAACAAAGCGAGACGATATTCCGGTTGGTCCCGATTATGCAGGAATGCAGCACGACCGATCATGAAGCCTGCGATAGGTGCCAGCGCGATGAAGATATAGGGTAGCACCAGCTGCACCATGTCGAAGGCACCATGCACCGGCACCATCAGGCGGCTTACCTTATAGGTGAGCAGACTTGCCATCAGCGCCAGCCAGGCGAAGGCGAGCAACCCAAGGTGGTTTTCGATCCAGGTGGTCAGCGCAACGCTGCGCAGGTGGAGATCATCCTTCCAGCGCGCGAACCAGGCGGCCAGAACGGGAAACGGCGAAACCGTTAATTTCCCCCCGGCATTCGCTGGCCTGCGAATCATTTCAAACTCCTTGCCGAATCAGCAATTTCCCGATTCGAGCAGTGCGATAAAGCCGCAACTCGTACCGCCTGTTAACTAGCAGAATTAACTTTTCCCCGAATTATCTTGCTGAGAATCCGAGAAATTGTTAAATCATTGCACCAAAGTTGACCGTAACGGCTGTTTGCGGGAACTTGCAATTGCTCCGAGGGAGCCAGCGTGAAACGGATCGGCGCATGCCGATTAAACAATAAAAGGTCGCGCCGGTTCCAACACCTTACCCCCTCGGGCGGGCCATCCGGAAATAGATGCCGGGGCCCTGTTTAGAAATGGACACGTCGCTCTCCTGGCGAAATGTCATTCAAGACTTGGGGTAATATCATGTTCAAGAACTTTCTTCGCAATGAATCGGGCGCTTCGGCTGCCGAATACGCTCTGATCCTCGCCATCGTCGGCCTCGGCATCGTTGGTGCAACCGTGTTCCTCGGCGGCGAAATCGCTGGCGCGATCAACACCGCCGGCACCACGATTCAGAATAACGGCGTTTAAGCGACACTGGAGGACCCCGCCGGATTTCCGGCGGGGTCTTTCTCGCTTTGGGCACATAATGCCCGCAATCAATCAGGGGGGTAAGCCATGCAGGGCAGGAATCTGCTGATCGCCGGCATTGCCGTGTTTCTCGGCCTAGTCGCCGTCTATCTCGCGAATGCTTATTTTTCCGGCATGGAAGAACAACAAGAGGAGATTGCTGAGCAGCAGCAACTTGCCCGCATTGTCGTCGCTTCCCAGCCCCTCGCCTTTGGCCAGCAGCTGACAGACACGAATGTGCGATTGGTCAACTGGCCCAGCGATTCGGTGCCCCAAGGCGCCTATACGTCTCTTGAGCAGGCGATGATGGGTGGCCGAGTGGCGCTGCGCCCGATCGTACCCGGCGAACCGGTCCTTGCCTCCAAGGTCAGTGGCGACAATGGTCGCGCAACCCTGGCATCCAACCTTCCAGAAGACATGCGCGCCGTGTCGATCCCGATCAACGACGTATCCGGCGTGGGCGGTTTCGTCCGTCCGGGCGACGTGGTCGACGTGATCCTGACCCGCCAGATCCCCGGTGAAGGTGCGCAGCCGACCGACAAGATGACCACCGTTGCGCTCGAGAACGTCCTCGTCCTCGGCATCGACCAGGTGGCCGACGAGAACAACACCGAACCGATCGTGAGCAAGACCGCCACGCTGCAGACCGACATTTACGGCGCGCAGAAACTGGCGCTCGCCCGCGAGATCGGCGTGCTCAGCCTGGCGCTGCGCAATGTCGAGAACCAGGAAGTTGGCGCTACGGAAACCGTAGTTGCTAACGATCTGGGAGGCGCCGGACGCTATGTGTACCGCCGCATGGGGGGCGCTGCCCCGGCAGTGGCGGGTCCTTCCTATTCGCCGGCCCCGCGCGGAGCTAGTTCTGCTCCGCAACAGGCCAGTGCCCCGGCACGCCCGCGCGGTCCGACCATGAGCGTCGTGCGCGGCACCGAAGCAGAAACCTATTCCGTGGAGGCTCTCCGTGGTTACTAAGAAAGCAGCCCTGGCGGCATTCGCACTGACCACCGCGCTTTCCGCGGCGGCCCTTCCCATCCCGGCCCTGGCCCAGACGCAGTATTCGGGTGCTTCCATGCACGCCGGTACGGTCGAAATCCCGGTCAACAAGAGCCAGGTCGTCACGGCCGACGTGCCGATCGACCGCGCGATGATCGGCAACGATGAAGTGGCCGACATCCTGCCCGTCTCGGACCGTTCGGTCTACGTGCTGGGCAAGAAGATCGGCACCACTTCGCTGACGCTTTACGACCGGTCGAACCAGGTCATCGCAGTGATGGACATCGCCGTGGGCCCCGACGTGCTGAGCCTGCGCGAACAGATTTCGGACCTTCTCCCCGGCGAGGCAGTGGATGCCCGCATGTCGGGTGAAGCGATCGTCCTGTCGGGTTCGGTCAGCGATGCCGGCGTTGCCGACCGCGCCGTCCAGCTGGCCAAGGCCTATGCTGGCGGCACGGACAACGTGCTCAACTTGATGACGCTCAACGGCAGCCAGCAGGTCATGCTGGAGGTGCGCTTTGCCGAAGTGTCGCGCAGCATCGGCAAAGAACTGGGCGTGCGCACGCTTTTTTCCTCAAATGGCGGAAGGCTATCAGGCCTAACTGGACTGGGGTCGCAGCTTATCGCGACACCAGAGGATGCGCTTCCAAGCAGCAATTACGGAAACCGCAGCCTCGGGCAGGATGAACTCTTTGGGACGTTCGGCGTGCTGACGCGCTCCTTCACGGACATTCTCGGTCTGAATGTGGACATCGCGATCGACGCGCTTGAAGAAAAAGGTCTTGCCAAGACTTTGGCTGAACCGACTCTTGTCGCACTCTCGGGTCAGAGGGCATCTTTCCTGGCCGGCGGCGAATTCCCTATCCCGGTCCTTCAAAGCGGCGGTGGTGGCGGTCAAGGCGGCCAGAACGGCATCACGGTCGAGTTCAAGTCCTTCGGCGTCAGCCTCGGCTTCACTCCGACAGTCCTGTCGAACAAGGTCATCAACCTGGTCGTGGAACCGGAAGTCAGCTCGATCGACGAAAACGCGTCCATCCAGCTTAACGGCATCCGCATTCCGGGCCTCCAGACCCGCCGGGCCAGCACCGTGCTGGAACTGCGCGACGGCGAAAGCTTCGCCATTGCCGGGCTGCTGCAGCGCGATTTCCAGACGACGGTCAACCAGATCCCGATCCTCGGCTCGATCCCGATCATCGGATCGCTGTTCCGTTCGACCGGCTTCCAGAAGGGCGAGACGGAACTGCTGATCATCGTCACGCCGCGCCTCGTCGCGCCGATCCGGCCCGAACAGGTGCAGTTGCCGACCGACCGCGTGAAGGACCCGATCCAGGCGGACGTGCTGCTCAACGGCAATGCGCACCGCGTGAACGACCTGCCGCCGATCCAGGGTGGAACCCCGGCGAACACGCAGCAGGGCACCGAAACCACCGCGCAGGAGGGCGCCGATGACTATGAATTCTAAGTTCATTCGCACCCTTGCTCTGGCAGGCGGCACGCTGGCAGTGGCCGGCTGCGCCACCGGCAGCGGCGAGGATTTCATGGCCGACACCACCTGGGGCGAGGCGAACCGCCGGACCATGGCAGCGCAGGTGATCGACCCCAATCCGGTCTATGAAGACCCGATCCCGCCGACTTCGGCCGACAACGCTGTCGACGCGATCGATCGCCTTCGCAACGACCAGGTCAAACAGCCCGAGCGCGTTTCCACCACGGAAGAGCCGGACTGATAGGACATGAAACGATGGCCCGCGCACTTCATCATCTGAGGCGGTTCCACAAGGACCAGAGCGGCGCAGTCGCTGCTACCTATGCGCTGGCCCTCATCCCGCTCGTCGCCATGGCGGGCCTGGGCTTCGACTACGCCCGCATGGCGGGGATGGACTCCGAGCTGCAGAACGGCGCAGACCAGGCAGCCCTTGCCGCCGCGACCCAGCTCGACGGTCGCGTTGGTGCCTGCGCCAGGGCTGGCAATGCCGCTATCGGACTGGTTTCGAATACCACATTGCTGGCCGACGGAAATGATGCGTTGACGGTCGGCACAGCCGTGGGTGTTTCCGCTGACCAGTGTTCTGCATTCCCGGCGATCCGCTTTTTCTCCGAATATACCGACCGGAACAACTTTACCCTCGCCACAGGCGATGACGATGCGAACTATGTCGAGGTAACTCTCGACGGGCGCGAGGTAACGTATTCGCTCGTTGCCGTCACCGGCGTCGCCAACGCGGACGGGATCGCTCTTGCAGTCGCGGGCCTTGGCTCTGCGATTTGCAAGGTCCCTCCGGTGATGATGTGCAATCCCAACGAAAGCAACGACCCGGAATTCACCATTGCGAATTATGTCGGCAAGGGCATTCGCCTCGTCGCGAACGTAAACGGGCAGAATGGTGCCGGAGAGGACCCCGACGAACCGGTAGGAAGCTACGGTCCGGGCGTATTCGGTTATCTCGAGACCAATGCAGGCAATGGTGCAGTCGCAACGGCACAGACACTGGGTCGCGAAAACTTCCCGGGCGATTGTGTCTCCATGGACGGTGCCGACGTGAAGCCGGGCCAGCAGGTTAGCGTGCTTGATGCCCTGAATGTTCGCTTCGGAATTTACGCGAACGGCCTCAACAATGCCTGCGGCACGGGTAATACTTTCTGCCCGCCGTCGGCGAACAGCCGGATCGACCTGGTGCGTGAAGTGGCGCCTGGCGGCAGCGGTGGATCGTGCGCCATCGGCCCTGGCGGCTTCGAGGTTGGCCCGCGACCCTATCGTCCCGTCGATGCGGTCAACAATATCGACCCCTCAAATACGCAACCGATGGGCTATCCGCGAGACAAGTGCCATGCGCTAAGCTTGGCAGGCAACTGCTCAGGAAATGGGAGTGCCCGCATCGGCGATGGCAACTGGGACCGTGCAGCCTACTATGCGACCAATGGTCTTGGCGCGATGCCCACGACCTGGTCGAACTATGGCTATGCCGAGCTGTCGGGCCGATCGACGCCCACCCGCTATCAGCAATATCGCTATGATTACGATCAGCGTGTTTCCAATCTCAACAGGCGGACATTCCAGCACACGCGGACTTCTCCGCCGATCAAAACGATAGACTACGAGCATCAGGGCACGCCTTTTTGCCAGGCCCCCGGGATCGCGCCCGCGAGCACCCCAGACCGTCGCATCCTGAGCATCGCTGTGATCAATTGTACGGCTGAAGAAGTCGGCGCCAGCACGACGGACGCCGATATCCTGAAGTTTGTAGATGTGTTCCTGGTCGAACCGGTCGCGCGGCGCGTCGGTCCGGACGGGACGCGCTTCACGAACAATTCCGACGTCTATGTCGAGGTGATCGGCGCGACGACTGTCGGGGGCGGCGGAACATCAGGGCAGGAGGTCCGCAAGGACGTCCCGTATCTCATCGAATGAAGGCCCTGCGCATCTTTGCCATCCGCGACGACGGTGCCGCAGCGGCGGAAATGGCGCTCATGCTGCCATTGCTCTTGGTCATGCTCTTCGGCGGATTCGAGGCCGGCCACTACTTCTATACGGAACAGAAGATCGTGCAGGCGGTCCGCGAAGGCGCCCGTTATGCAGGTCGCAGGCCATTTGCCGATTTTCCCTGCTCCGGAGCGGCCAGCGCGGCAGCAGTCTCCGCAGTCAAGACCGTGACGCGCACCGGAACCCTGAATGGCACGACGCCCCGGATTTCCAACTGGGACGCAAACCTGATCACGGTTACCCACACTTGCGACGCCTCATACGCCTCGCAAGGGATTTTCAAGGGCAATGCGGGCGGAGCGCCCGTTGTTACGGTCACAGCCGCCGCGACATATCCCTCGCTCTTTGGCGCCCTGGGTCTGATCGATGGCACCTACCAGGTGCGTTCGTCGGCGCAGGCAGTGGTGAACGGCATATGATGAGCTCACTTCATCTCCTGAAACGATATGGACGCGAGAACGCAGCAGCCTCTGCCGCAGAGTTCGCCTTGGTTCTGCCCGTCATGCTGCTCTTCCTTATCGGCATAATCGACGTCGGCTACTACATCTGGCAGGTCAATCGGGCAGAAAAGGCCGTCCAGATCGGTGCCCGATGGGCAGTCGCTACGGACATGGTTCCGGCAACTTTGCGCGACTACAGTTTCGCGGTTTCGGGCGGCATCCCCCAGGGCACCGTCGTTCCAGCAGGATCGTTTCCCAAGGTTACCTGCACTTCATCAAGCTGCACTGCCTGGGGTCACAACCAAGCCGCGTTCGATTCTATTCTGGACCGGATGCAGGAAATAAAATCGGGCATCGCAGCCAACAACCTTATCGTCGAATACGAATGGTCAGGCCTTGGTTACGCCGGGGACCCCAACGGTCCGGACGTCGCTCCTATCGTCACGGTGAGGCTGACTGGCATGACCCATACGCCGATTACATCGCTGATTTTCGGCACCCTAAACCTTCCCACCTTCGCTTATTCCCTGACCGCGGAAGACAGCGCTGGAAGTTTCTCGAATTGAGCTTGCAATGACCGATTTCTCAGACACCTACCATACGGATACCGGAATGACGCTACCTGATGGGGTGCACGTGTTTGCACGCGAGGAGGCGCTTGGGAACATCGCTATCCTCGACAGCGCACTAACCCTGCACAACACCGGACTAGCTGAGGACTTCCCGGCCGCCGCCATCGAGCATGCAACCATCGCTGTCGTGGAAATCGATTCCAACAATCCTTCGTCCCTGGCACGCCTGGAAAGACTTCGTGCCCTGAGGCCCAATCTTCCGGTGATCGCAGGGCTGCAGGCCGCACCGGTTGCGACTGTGCGCTCTCTTTTGCGCAAGGGCGTATCCGACGTGCTCGAACTTCCATTTTCGAGTGAAGAACTCGTTGCTGCGATTATCGATGTAGCGCGCATCAGCGAAACGCCGGCAGCCCCTGTCGAACTTGCGCCCGTCATCGCGGTCATCGGTGCCGCTGGTGGAGTCGGCGCAACGACAGTTGCTACCCAGCTTGCCCCGTTGATGCCCGAGCACCTGGGCGACAACGCCCGTGCTGCCCTGATCGACCTGTCATTGCAGAGCGGAGACGCGTCAGCCTATCTCGACAAACAGGCCAAGCTCACAATTCATCACCTTTTCGGTGCAGTCGGCAGGATAGATGATGAACTGATCCGCTCGGTCGCGATGAAATGTGATGACGGTTTCGATCTCATCGCCGCGCCGGACGAAATAGAGCCGATTGAAAGTGCACCAGCCGAGGCCGTCTCACAGGTTTTGCGTGAAACTAGAAAGCGCTACGACCTTGTAATCCTCGACATGCCATCGACGATCGCAAACTGGGCAATGCCTGTCCTGCTCTCCGCTGATGTCGTGGTGCTCGTAGGCCTAGGCAAACTCTCCGCCCTGCGTCACGTCAAGCGCAAGCTGTCGCTTCTCCAGATGCTTGGCCGTCCACGCGATTCAATCGCCATCGTGTTGAACCGCTGTGAATCCGGATTGTTCAAACGAGCAGATGCCTCCCAGATGGAGGAGTTGCTTCACCATCCGGTCGAACAGATGCTTGAGGATGATCCCTCTCTCCTCGAGGAAGCTCAGCTACAAGGTTATGCAGTTTCGCACCTTCAGAAGCGCGCGAAACTTTCGAAACAATTTGCGGAATTGGCAGCAGCACTCGGCGACAAGATCGAGAAGGACAGCTGACATGTGGAAGATCAAACTAGACGATAGCCAGAACCAGGATCACGATCCTGCAACCACGTCCGAGCCCATCTCGACCGAAGAGGAGCAACGCATTCTTTTCGGCCGGAAGGACGAGAAGACCGAAAAGATGCTGCAGCTCAAGCTGTCGATCCATCGCAATCTGCTGGACCGGCTCAACCTTGCCCTGCTCGACCAGGCGCCAATTGAGCAAATCAAGTCTCAAATCGCGGCCATGCTGCCCGAACTGCTCGCCGATTTCGACGAGCCGCTGAACCGCGAGGAACGCGACCAGCTCGTCCAGGAACTGGTCGACGAACTCATGGGCCTCGGTCCGCTCGAGCCGCTGCTGGCGGACGACACCATCACCGATATTCTCGTCAACGGCGCAGAAACGGTATTCGTCGAAAAGCGCGGCCAGCTCGAACGGGTGGCCACGCGCTTCCAGGATGAAAAGCATTTGATGCGCGTCATCCAGAAAATCGTCAGCGCGGTCGGACGACGGGTCGATGAAAGTTCGCCCTTCGTCGACGCACGCCTTGCAGACGGTTCGCGCGTCAACGCCATCGTCGCGCCGCTTGCCCTTGATGGATCGCTCCTTTCCATCCGTAAGTTCGCCAAGAAGCCGATCAGCATCGCCAAGATGATCGACCTGGGCAGCGTGCCAGAGCAGATGGCCCCGGTGCTTGAGGCAATCGTGCGCTCGCGCCGCAACGTGCTGATCTCCGGCGGTACCGGTTCGGGTAAGACGACCCTGCTCAATGCGATGTCGTCCTATATCGACGAGGGAGAGCGTATCGTTACGATCGAGGACTCGGCGGAACTCCAGCTCCAGCAAACCCATGTGGCCCGCCTCGAAACGCGACCGGCGAACATCGAAGGCCGCGGCGAGGTAACGCAACGCGACCTGGTGAAGAATGCCCTGCGAATGCGTCCCGACCGCATCATCGTCGGCGAAGTCCGTGCCGGCGAGGCTTTCGACATGCTGCAGGCCATGAACACGGGCCACGACGGGTCGATGACCACTGTCCACGCCAACACGCCGCGCGACGCGCTGAGTCGTGTGGAACAGATGATCGGCATGAGCGGCATCGATATTACTTCCAAGTCTTCGCGCGCGCAGATCGCTTCGGCCATCAACGTAGTGGTCCAGGTCGGCCGCCTTTCCGACGGTCGCCGCAAGATCAAGAGCCTGTCCGAGCTGACCGGGATGGAAGGCGAGACGATCACCATGCAGGAGATCTTCCGCTTCAAGATGACCGGCCGCGGGGAAGACGGCAGCGTGCTCGGTCACTTCGAGGCGACTGGCATCAGGCCCAAGTTCCTCGCCGACGCGGAAGCGCACGGAATCCACCTTTCGGCGGATCTGTTCCGTCCAGACATGAAGATCGGCTGATGGCTACAGAAATTGTCCGCATCGTATTCTTGCTCGCAATCTTCGCAGCTGCCTTCCTATTATTCCAAACTATTGGAAGAGTAGTCGCATCAAAGCGAGCTCATTCTGCGGCAGCAAACCGTCGAATGACAATGATCCAAAGCGGAACCAACCGCGAGGAACTCTACAGCGAGTTATTGAAGAACCGTCCTCGAGAACACGAAGGCTTACCGTCATTGATCCGAAATGCGGTCGTCTCTTTCGAACACAATGTCTATACATCCGGTGTTAGTTGGAGTGTCTCGCAGGTCGTCGTGGCGATGTTGGTCGGCGCGGCCATACTATTTGTCATCGCCTTGGCAATTGCATTGGGTACTGGTGCCGAATTGGGATTCGGCGCTGTCCAGGTGTGTTTGATCTTCGCAATTGCTGCTGGAATTATGCTCCCTTATCTTGTCCTCAAGCGGATGGCGGCGGGTAGACGAAAGAAAATTGAGAGCCAATTTCCCGTTGCATTAGACATCTTCGTCCGAGCCCTTCGTTCCGGCCATCCTGTCGCTTCCGCAATCGATTTGCTCACGCAAGAAATGGAAGATCCCATCGGATCTGAGTTCGGATTGGTGAGCGACGAGGTCACCTATGGTGCGGATCTCACGATGGCTCTCGATGCAATGGCCGAGCGTTGGCAACTCGAAGACATGCGAATGTTTGTCATCTCGCTCTCTGTCCAAGGGGAAACCGGAGGCAACCTTGCGGAAATTCTCGAGAACTTGGCAAACGTAATTCGTGAGCGCGCGGCCCTCTATCTCAAAGTCCGTGCTCTAAGTTCCGAAGGTCGCATGACTGCTTGGATGCTTTCGGTATTGCCCGTCTTCGCCTTTGTAATGACGTTCCTCGCGGCGCCATCATTCTATTTGGACGTAGCGGACGACCCAATTTTCATCTGGGGCTGGGCGTTTCTGGTGACCCTATACATCGTCGGCGTCATAGTCATGCGCAAGATGATCAACCTCAAGGTGTGACATGTTAGAGATTGCAGCCTCAAGCACCGCTTTCCGCATTCTTGCCCTAGCGATTGTTTTTGCTCTGGTTACCGGCGCAATCCTTATCGTCGTAAATGGAGTTGAGGCTCGGAGGCGCGCTAGCCGCCAGATTGCTCGGCTTGATGCAGCGACTTCGGCCACCTCCCAGGTCGACTTGCTTAGAGATCAGCGCAAGGATCGATGGGCCAAAATCGCCGATACTATCGAGAAGTCCGGCATAAGTCTGTCTGACAAAAAAAACTTAAAGCTAGAACAACAACTTCGGATGGCTGGCTATCGCAACAAAGGTGCGGTGAGAACATTTACTATTGCAAAAATATTATTGGTTTTCGCACTGCCTGGAATTTATTTACTTCTCTCGTTTTTCAGCGCTGAACCGCCATCGGTTTTAAAGCTTTATTTTGTCAGCTCGATACTAGCTGTAGTTGGCCTGTATTTGCCAAACCTGTATGTGCGCGCCAAGGCCGACCGGCGCAAAGAACAGATTATCAATGGCTTCCCTGACGCGCTTGATCTCATTCTGGTCTGTGTCGAAGCTGGTTTGGGCCTAGAGGCAGCCCTCGACAAAGTGGGCCGCGAGATGAGTGGGTCACATACATTAATAGCAGAGCTTTTGGTCGAGACGACACTCTTGATGCGCGCAGGCGCGTCCAGAGAACTAGCCTTGCGTCAGCTCGCCAACAATTCAGGCGTGCAAGAAATTCGTTCCTTTTCGACGCTCCTGATCCAGTCGGACAAATTAGGCACCAGCATAGCTGACACGCTTCGGATTTATGCTGGTGAAATGAGAGAATCTCGGCGCCTCCGTGCCGAAGAAAAAGCCCACCGTATTCCGGTACTCGTATCAATCCCTCTAGTGGCATGCATGCTACCGGTGATGATTGGCGTATTGGCGCTGCCGGCAATTATCGGGTTCGTCCGTGAACTTGGCCCCGCGATGGCAGGAGGAGGATAAAATGAAGAGAATCCCTACAACCCTTGCAGCCCTGGCGGTGGTAATGCCGCTGTCCGGTTGCCAGAACTTCCTCAGCGCTTTCGATCTCGGCAAGCATTCGCGGGCGAGCCAGCCGGTCTTCGGCGAAGCGGATCTCGAGGAAGGACGCCGGTTGCTGGCCGAAGGCCAGATCGGCAACGCCCTGCCCGCCTTGCAGCGCGCCGCACTCAATCGCGAAACCGCGCCTGAAGCTGCCAATGCCCTTGGCGTGGCCTATGCCCGCCTCGGCCGCGGCGATCTCGCCGAACGCTATTTCCGTGCTGCCGTCACCCTGGCACCGGAAGAGACCAAGTTCGCTGCCAATCTCGACCGCTTCTATGCTAGCGACCTCGGGCAGGACCTGCGCACGCTCTACGCCCAGCGCGAGGAGGCTCGCAAAGCCTACACCGAATTCGCCAAGTCCGACGAGGCCGTGCGCCCCGATATCCCGGCCGAACAGGAACGCGTGGTCGTCAGCGGAGGGCAGGAACGCCGCATCACCTTGGCTCGCGGCGCGACGTCTTCGCGGATCGCGCTCGGTGCGCCCCAGCCTCTCGCCGCGCCCGAGCGCGTGCGTGTCTCGGTGGCCGAAGTGGCCGACGCACCCGCCAAGCCTGCCGTGCGGGTGAGTGTGAACGGCCAGCAGATGCGCCCCAGCGCTTCTGCCCGTCCGGCCGAAATCCGTGTCGGTGCCACCTCCGGCTATCCCATGCGGGTGCGCATCGGAAAAGAGGCGCGTGTGTCCGCCACGCCTGCCAAGGGCTATCCGGTGCGGGTCAGCCTTAATGCGCCCAAGGTCGAGCAAGAAAAGAAATAACCGCTCGAAATGGCCATCGCCTCCTTGTCCTTCGGGGTTCTCGCGGCGCTTTCGACCATCGGTGCCCTCATCGATGTGCTTAAGCGCAAACTGCCCAATTACCTGTCGCTTGCGATTGCCATTGCCGGTCTCGGCTTTGCCTTCGCTGCGGTAGGATGGGTCGGCCTTGGCCTGCATTTCGCCCATGTCGTCGTCGCCTTCCTGATCGGCTACGGGCTATTCGCCGGCGGCATGTTCGGGGCAGGCGATGGCAAGTTCTATGCCGGCGTGGCGGCCTTCTTCCCGATCCAGCTTGCGCCGGCCCTTGCCCTTGTCATCCTTCTGATGGGCGGTGTGATGGCCATCTTCTGGCTCCTCGCCCGGAAATTCAGTCCAAAGCTGCGGGCACGCAAGGACGATTTTGCCAAAATGCCCTACGGTCTCGCGATCGCGATTGGCGCGGTGGCGCTTTCCACCGTGCGCCTGGCGGTCTGAGATGGGACGCGCTCCTCCTCCACCGTACCGGACCAAGGTCATGCAAATGGGGGTCATCGCCGCGACCGTAGCAGTGACATTCCTCGTCGTGTTCCTTGCCTTCGCCTCGGCTGCGGCAGTCCGCCCGCAGGACCCGTCACGCGATATCCTGCGCGTCGCGCTCGAACCTGCCCCTGCCGAAAGCGTAGTCGAGTTCGGCCACGCAGCGCAGCGCGCCGACACGGGCGAACAGGCGGCCAAGCTTGCCGAAGTTGCCCCGCAGGCGCCCGGCGCACCGGAGCCGTCGCGCATGGGTCCCGCGCCGCGCGGATCTTCCGACAGGAACATCCTCGCGCTCGATTTCTCGCTCAAACCCAACTTCAATCCCGGGCCCGACGGCATGCGGGTGACCAAGGCGCTGGCGCGGGAAAAGGGCCCGCAGACCGAGCTGCCGATCATCCTGGTCGATGCGACCCGTATCGAGATCGGGCGCGCAGAGCTCCTGTCCGCGCTCGAACGGCTCGGGCTGGCGATGGACGATGCAAAGCTTCCGCAGGGCGACCGCCTGTCGCTCGATGCCGTCCGCCGAGCAGGACTGGACCTGCGCTACGACGCGATAAGGGACCGGCTCGTATTGATGGACTGAGCCGGGCGCCGGCCTAATCGCCGTCGCCCCAGTCGATCGAGACATCGACCCTGGCTTCATCGACACCGGCCGCCTCGGCGATACGCTTTTTCGCATCGCGCACGATTTCGGCCAGCGAGCCCTGCACGATCTCGTCCGGTTCGCCGAGGTCCGGCGTGCCGTAGACCAGTTCCAGCTCGCTCACGCCCAGCTCGTCGGCGAGGCGCTGCATGGTCTTGTGCCGCGGCCGCACCTGGTCGCTTTCCCACTTCCACAAGGTCGGCTTGCTGACCCCGACGGCGGCGGCGAGCCCCCGCATGGTCATGCCCCTTCGATTGCGCAGGTGGCGGATGCGTCCCCCCAGCGTAGCGTGGTCGACGCCGTGCGTTTCATCCGGGTCGGACGCCGCCTCATTGGCCGCGTCCAGCTGTTCGGGTGTGAGCGGCGTCGAAAAGCTGCAGCCATAGAGCTGGTCATCGAACCAGACGACTTTCGCCACCGTGGGCCCGACCTTGGGCAGCACCACTTCGAGCGGGGCATCGAAAGCAAGCGTCGCCTGCGTCTTCACCAGCATCCCGCTGTGCGACAAATTCATGATTTCCGCGTCGAAGGCGCGGCCCGACTGGCCAACGCCGGTATTGAGACGGAGCACGAGGCGGGGTTTCCGGCGCCGCCGGTCGGCCTCGTCTGCGGAGGTTTCCTCGGTCCTCGTCTCGTTCACCTATTCGTCCCAGTCGCGTGCGATGCTGCGTCATCACGAAATGCAGTGTGGCAAAGCGGTGCCAGTTTGTCACCGTGTAAGGGTCAGAAACAGGCGCGGGATTGGTAAGTGTCCCCGGCTGGCCTATCGAGCGGGCCATGCGCAGTGATCGCCCGCTTGCGCCCACGCCCGCGGGCGGTGACGGCTGGCGCGAGGAAATCGCCGCGACCTTCCGGCTGGCCTGGCCGCTGGCGCTCGCCAACCTGCTGCAGATGCTGGTCCATGCGGTCGACGTGATATTCGTCGCACGGCTGGGCGAGCGCGAACTGGCAGCCTCCGCTCTCGGTATCGCCTTGTTCGGCCTGACGATGTGGGCCTTCACCGGTCTGGTCGGGATGGTTGCAGCTCTCATCGCCGAGGAACTGGGTCGGCGCCGTCATTCGGTCCGCGAGGTTCGCCGCTCGGTGCGCATGGCCATGTGGCTCTCGGTCGTCGCAGCGCTCGTCGGGATGGCGATCTGCTGGCAGGGCGAGGCGCTGATGCGGCTGACCGGCCAGGACGACGCGCTGTCCGAGCGGGCAGGCGACTTCCTGGTCATCATCATGTTCGCCATGTGGCCGATGATCGCCTCGAGCGTCCTGCGCAATTTCGTTTCCGCGCTCGGCCGCCCGGTATTCGCCACTGCCATCACGGGCGTCGCGCTGGTCGCCAGCGTGGTGTTCAACTACGCCTTCGTGTTCGGCAATCTCGGTGCCCCGGCGCTCGGCCTCGAAGGCTCGGCACTGGCGAGCGTGCTGACCTCGTTCGTCCAGCTTGCCAGCTACCTTGTCGCCATCCGCCTCGACCGGCGCCTGCGTCGCTACCGCATCCTCGGCAACTGGTGGCGGCCCGAATGGCCGAGAATGCGCGAATTGGTGATCCTGGGCACGCCGGTGATGATCATCATCATCGCCGAAGCCGGCCTGTTCAGCGGTGCCGCACTGCTGATGGGCCGGATCGGACCGGCCGAGTTGGCAGGCCACACGATTGCCCTGCAGATTGCGGCGCTTGCCTTCCAGATACCCTTCGGCCTCGGTCAGGCTGCGACCATCCGGGTCGGCTACCACTATGGCGCGCGCGACCGTGCGGCGATGGGCCGGGCCGGCTGGGTCGGCATTGCCATGGGCGGTGCCTTCATGTGCATCACCGCAATCCTGATGCTCGTCGCGCCGATGCTGCTCCTGCGCATCTATATCGATCCAACCCTCGCCGCGAACGCCGCCATGGTCGTGTTTGCCGTGCGTTACATGAAGGTGGCCGCGGCGTTCCAGCTGTTCGACGGCGTCCAGGCTGTTGCGGCAGGCGCCCTGCGCGGCCTGCAGGACACCCGTGTACCCATGCTGATCGCGGTCTTCAGCTACTGGGTGCCCGGCTTCGGCACGGCAATCTGGCTCGGCTTCTATACCCCGCTGGAGGGAACCGGAGTGTGGATCGGTCTGGCCATCGGACTGGTTTTCTCGGCCGGACTGCTGACCTGGCGCTGGGCGAGGCGCGAGACACTCGGCCTCACGGCAGAGCCGCACCACGCCTTCTAGGAACGCGCACGCCTCGGCAGGCACCGCGCAAATTTTTTGGCCCCGACCCCGTTGACTCCGCGCCGGGGCGCTACCAAATGCGCACCCGCTGGCACTCTCCGGGTGGGAGTGCCAATCCAGACATTCACTCTCAGTAGAAAGGTCATCAATATGGCATTTCGTCCGCTGCACGACCGTGTGCTCGTGCGTCGCATCGAAGCAGAAGAAAAGACCGCCGGCGGGATCATCATTCCCGACAGCGCCAAGGAAAAGCCGAGCGAAGGCGAAGTCGTGGCCGTGGGCAACGGCTCGAAGGCCGAAGACGGCACCGTCACTCCGCTGGACGTGAAGGCCGGCGACCGCGTGCTGTTCGGCAAGTGGTCGGGCACCGAGGTCAAGCTCGACGGCGAAGACCTGCTGATCATGAAGGAAAGCGACATCATGGGGATCATCGGCTGAGCCCGATCCGCATCGCTTCCAGACACTAGAAACGAATTTCAGGAGAAACACCAATGGCAGCCAAGGACGTAAAGTTCGGCCGCGACGCGCGCGAAGGCATCCTGCGCGGCGTCGACATCCTCGCCAATGCCGTCAAGGTCACGCTGGGCCCCAAGGGCCGCAACGTCGTGATCGACAAGAGCTTCGGCGCACCCCGCATCACCAAGGACGGCGTCAGCGTCGCCAAGGAAATCGAACTGAAGGACAAGTTCGAGAACATGGGCGCGCAGATGATCAAGGAAGTCGCATCGAAGGCGAACGACGCCGCCGGTGACGGCACCACCACCGCGACCGTTCTGGCCCAGTCGATCGTGACCGAAGGCATGAAGTCGGTCGCCGCTGGCATGAACCCGATGGACCTGAAGCGCGGCATCGACCTCGCCGTCACCAAGGTCGTCGAAGACCTCAAGGCGCGTTCGAAGGCCGTCTCGGGCTCGAATGAAATCGCGCAGGTCGGCATCATTTCGGCCAATGGCGACAAGGAAGTCGGCGAGAAGATCGCCGAAGCCATGGAAAAGGTCGGCAAGGAAGGCGTGATCACCGTCGACGAAAGCAAGGGTCTCGAATTCGAGCTCGAAACCGTAGAAGGCATGCAGTTCGACCGCGGCTACCTGTCGCCCTATTTCATCACCAACCCGGAAAAGATGACGGTCGAACTCGAAAATCCGTACATCCTGATCCACGAAAAGAAGCTGTCGAACCTGCAGGCGATGCTGCCGGTGCTCGAAGCGGCTGTCCAGTCGGGCCGTCCGCTTCTGATCATCGCCGAAGACATCGAAGGCGAAGCGCTGGCGACGCTGGTGGTCAACAAGCTGCGTGGCGGCCTCAAGGTTGCAGCCGTCAAGGCTCCGGGCTTCGGCGATCGCCGCAAGGCCATGCTGCAGGATATCGCGATCCTCACCAAGGGCGAGATGATCAGCGAAGACCTCGGCATCAAGCTCGAGAACGTCACGCTCGGCATGCTTGGCCAGGCCAAGCGCGTCACCATCGACAAGGACAACACCACGATCGTCGATGGTGCCGGTGATGAAGCCGACATCAAGGCGCGCGTCTCGGAAATCCGCACGCAGATCGACAACACCTCGTCGGATTACGACCGTGAGAAGCTGCAGGAACGCCTTGCCAAGCTCGCTGGCGGTGTGGCCGTGATCAAGGTCGGCGGTGCCACCGAAGTCGAAGTGAAGGAGCGCAAGGACCGCGTCGACGACGCGCTGCACGCAACCCGCGCAGCCGTTGAAGAGGGAATCGTCCCGGGCGGCGGTACCGCCCTGCTCTACGCCACCAAGGCTCTCGACGGCCTCGAAGGCGCGAACGACGACCAGACCCGCGGCGTGGACATCGTCCGCCGTGCGCTGCAGGCACCGGTTCGCCAGATCGCGACCAACGCCGGCCATGACGGCGCGGTTGTCGCCGGCAAGCTGGTCGACGCCAATGACGAAACGCTCGGCTTCAACGCCGCGACCGACACCTACGAAAACCTCGTGGCTGCCGGCGTCATCGACCCGACCAAGGTCGTTCGCACCGCTCTGCAGGACGCAGCCTCGGTTGCCGGCCTGCTGATCACGACCGAAGCCGCGATCGTCGACAAGCCGGAAGACAAGCCGGCTGGCGGCATGCCCGACATGGGCGGCATGGGCGGTATGGGCGGCATGGGCTTCTAAGCCCGGCACCACAGCCGAAAGAAAAGAGGCCCGGCGGAGCGATCCGCCGGGCCTTTTTCGTCGGTTGAACCAATTGTGCGGCTGTAAAACGCCAAAAAAGACCCGGCGAGCATGGGCCCGCCGGGTGCAAAGTCGAGAAAGCTTGTTGTCTAACAGGCTCCCTTCAGGTCGCAAGTCGCTGATAAGCGACATGACTTGCCGGAAGAATAACGCAAACGCGCTATATTATTGTATTTGGGAAGACTAATATCGCGGCAGGGCAGCTATTCGCCGGACGATGTCGACCTGACGCGAACAGCCCATCTTCGCCGCGACAGAGCGCACCTGCAGGCGCACGGTATGGATGCTGGTGTTCCGGAGGTCGGCAATCTCGCCGATCAAATGCCCGTCGCAAAGCAATGTAGCGACCTGGCTTTCTGAAGGGGACAAGCCATAGATCCGCTGCAGGTCGGCCGACAGGTCGGGCGCTGTCGCGGGCATGATCTCGAGCAGGATAGTGCCGTCCATTTGCGGCAAGGCGATTGCCTCATCCGGCGGCGCGTCGGGCCGGGTGAGGCGAAGGCCGGACATTCCCGCGCCGGGCTGCACCGCTATCGCCGAAAGCGCATCCTTGAAGGGCTGGCGCATCCGGATTGCGGGCGGGCGAACGAAGCCTTCGTGGAGTTCCAGCACCTGTCCGGCCTTCAGCAGCGCGCGGCCAGCTGCATTGGCTTCGACCAGCCTGCCTGCTGAAGTGAGAGTCATCATCGGCCGCCCGAAGCTGTCGGCAAGGCCGCGGTGGCGCTGGGCCGAACTTTCGAGCGCGACGATCTTTCCGCGCGCGGCAAACAGCTGTGCCAGGGCAGGTGCAAACCGTCCAAGCGCGGCCTTCTCCTCCTCCGAGAATCTCGCCTGGCCAATCCCCCGCTGGAAGGTCACTGCCCCCTTGCCGCCAGCGAGTTCGAACGGAACGCCGAGCGCACGGAAGGTGTCGTCCCCCATCGGGCGGATGAAGTCCTGGTAGAGCAGGCTGTTTTCGAATTCGCGCCCGCCGATCAGCCGCTCGAGGTCGAGCACCTGTTGCGGCCGCCAGTTCGACAGCATCGCGCCGACACAGGGGTCATGCTCGAGATATGCGCTGCCGTAGAGCGCGATCTGCTCCGCAGACCACCAGCCGTTATCGATCGCGAAATCGCTGAGGCCGCCCTCCAGTCCGAAGCCGCCGAAGAAGGACCGCGCACCGATGCTCTGCGCGAGTTCGCCGACGACGTCGGCGAATGCCTCGGCATCGTATATCGCCTCGACGAGACGAGCGGTTGCGACCCAGCCCAAGATCGGCTCCCTGAATTACGGCGGCGAGTTCTGCTCTCGCCTCGATTGACGAATGACTCCTGCGTCCGGCGGCTCCGGTCAGCCGCCCTTGCGGCTGGCTTCCACCGCCGCAATGACATCTGCCGGCCAGGTCACTTCGGTCTGCGTCTGCGGATTGAAGACGCCGCCCGTGTACTGCGCCGCTTCGGCTGCTGCGATTTCCTCGGCAGTGAGGAATTCGCTGGGCTCGAGCGCGAAGACGTCGAGGCCGCGGCTGATTTCGGTCGCGTAGATACGGCCGTTGTACCAGTAGGCCGACCAGTAGCCGCCGGTGATCAGCTGGTCCTTGTCGATCGGGCCACGGTCGAAATAGGCGATCTCGACCGGGTTGGTCGCATCGGTGAAGTCGATCACCGAAATGCCGCCCTGGTACCATGCCTGCACGAAGATATCGCGGCCCGGGACCGGGATGATCGAACCGTTGTGCGCGACGCAGTTCTCCTTGTCGCTCTGCGGAGCGGGAAGCTTGAAGACGCCGCGATATTCGAGCTTGTCGCCATTGAGCGCATAGAAGGCGTCGGCACCCCAGGTCACGGGATCGCCCGCTTGGCAACGCGGTCGACCGCCGCCGCCCCATTCGTCGGTGAACAGCACCTTGGTGCCGTCATTGTTGAAGGTGGCCGAGTGCCAGTAGGCGAAGCCCTTGTCGGTCACATCGGCGATACGCGTCGGCTTCAGCGGGTTCGAGATGTCGAGCACGATGCCATTGCCCGAGCAGGCCCCGGCAGCGATCTTCTTCGACGGGAAGACCGTGATGTCGTGGCACTGGTTCGTGACATTGGTGTCCTGCGTGCCTTCGCCATGGTCGCCGCCGCGCCAAAGGCCGGCGATCTGGCCGTCCTTGGCAAACACGCGCGGGCTGTCGACGATACGGGCCGCCGCGGGATTGGCGACCGGGATCTCGATGACGTCGATGCTGAAGAGCGCGGTCTCGTCACCGGCGGTGTTGAAACAGCCCGCCATTTCCTTCTCGTCGCGCACATAGGACGTGCCCGAATTGTAGACGACGATGGTCTTGTCGTCGGCCGTGACGATCGAGTGGGTGTGGCTGCCACGGCAGGTCTGCACCTGGCCGACCTGGCGCGGGCGGGTGATGTCGGAGATGTCGAAGATGCGCAGGCCGCGGAAGCGCTCCTCGCTCACCTTGCCATTGACGCCCTGCAGGCCGCAATCGACGCGCGCGCGGCTGTCCTGCACGCTCATCACGAGCAGGTCGCCGACGATCGAGACGTCGCCCTGCCCGCCCGGGCAGACGACCGAGCTGACCAGCTGCGGCACGCCGTCTTCGCCAAGACGATAGGCGTTGAAGCCGTGATAGTTGCCGGCCACCATCAGGTCGCCGGAAAAGGCCATGTCGGTATTGGCGAAGTCGAGCAGCGAACCACGCTTGCCGAAGCGCGGCTTTTCTTCCTCGCCGTCCTCGTCCTCGCTCGCAGCCTTCTTGGCCGGTTTGGCCTTGCCGCCCTTCTCGTCCTTCTCGTCCTTGTCCTTCTCGATGCGCGGCTGGAGTCCGGCGGGGTTGGCAGGATCGAAAAAGCCGGTGGGCTTGGGCTGCGCAACGACCAGGCGCAGGCCGGAAATCGCCTCGCCAGCGTTGCGGAAACCGGCGGCCAGCGTGGCGCGCGGGTCGGTCGAGAGTTCGGCGAGCACGGCGTTCATGCGCTCGATCTCGGCCTGCTGGTCGCTGACGACCTCGTTCGTGAATTCGAACATCACCGGTTCGTAAGCGCTGCCGGGGGCATCGTGCAGGGCCTCGACCATGTCGAGTGCGCCCTGGTGGTGTGCGACCATGAGCATCAGGAACTGGCGGTCGAATTCGGTCCCGCGAGCGGCAGCAAGCGCCATCATCTGTTCGCCGCTGGCCATGCCTTTCATGCCGCCGTGACCGGCGTGACCCATATGCGCCGAATGGGGCATGGAGACCGCTTCCCCGCGCGCTTCCAACCACTCGCGCATGAATTTCATCTCGTCCTTCTGGCCCGCCTCGATACGGTCGGCGGTCTTCAGGATTGCGTCGTTATTAGTGCGCTCTTTCACCAGGGCAGCCATGTCGACGGCCTGCTGGTGGTGGACGATCATGCCCTGCATGAAGGCGACGTCGGCGGGAGAATAGGACGTGTCCGAAAGCGCCACGGCTTCGGTCTTGTCGATGATGCGCGGCGCTTCGCCCGGCGCACCGGGCAGCACGATGGGCACTTCCTGCGCCAGCACCGCGTGGGAAGAGGAAAGCAACAGGCCAGCAGCCGTTACGCGGATAATCGATTTCATGTCAGTCCCCCGGGGCAACCCAAACCTTGGCGGGGCACATAGTTGTCATGGATCAAAGCCGGTCAAGCCGGAAAGCGATAGGCTCAAGTCGTTGGCCCGTGATGGTTGGCAATTCGTCGAACCACGAGAGGCAGGGCGAGCGCGCAGCGCGCCGGATTGGCGGACCGGATCGCTCCCTCGTCCGTTGACAGGATGAGACATCGAACGAGCCAGAGGAGATATCCCATGAAAGTGCCGCACAAGGCCCACGTCGCCATCGTCGACGGGGAAAGCTTCACCGTGATGCGCAATACGGGCAAGCCCTTCGAGCCCCGGCTTTCGGACGCAGAGAAGCCGGATCTCAGCCCGAGCAATTTCAGCGCCGGCGTGCGTCATCAGGATCCAATCGGCCGCCAGCTTGGCCGCACCGACCTCGAAGAGCTTGCCCACGGTGCCGCGGCAGCCGAATGGCTGAATGCCAAGGCGATTTCCGGCGAGATCACGGACGTGCTGATCATCGCCGATCCCAAGACACTGGGCGAAATGCGCAAGCACTACCATTCCGAACTGCAAAGCAGGCTGGTGGGCGAGATCGACAAGACCGTGACCGGCCAAAGCACCGACCGCATCGAGAAGGTGATTGCGTCCGCGTAACGCGTCTTGACGCCGATAAACAAGCATCGAGCGTGCTTGCGACACATTCTGTCGCGGGCGCGCTTGATTTGCTCGATTCCGTTACGTTAAGCAGGCCCTAACCAAACTGTGCTATACGTAACGGTATGCGAATGAAGAACCTCGGCAAGACAATCCTGGCGGCGACGCTGGCCTTCGCAGCCCCGACCACGCTTAGCGCGCAGGACAATTCCTACCTCAAGCAGTTCGATACGGCGCTCGGCACGGAACTGCGCGCGCCGCAAAGCTTCGAGGCCATTTACGACAATGCGTTCGAGCAGCGGCTGGCCGAACTGGCCGACGGTTCGAACGGCCGGATCGGCGTTGCCGCCATCGATTTGACGAGCGGCCAGATGGTAACCGTCCTTGGCGACCAGCGCTTCCCCATGGCGAGCACCAGCAAGATTGCCGTGGCCGCGACCTTCCTCGAAGGTGTCGAGAAGGGCAAGTGGAGCCTCACCAGCGAATTCCCGCTCCTGTTGCCGCGCAAGTCGGCCCGCTTCTCCAGCAAGGTCGCCCCGGTCTACGAGGGTGAATACATGAAGGCGATCGACCTGATCGAAATCATGATCACCCGCTCGAGTAACCCCGCCACGGACGCACTGCTGCGGGTTGTCGGCGGGCCGGATGCGGTGAACGACTGGGTGCGCCGCCAGGGCATCAGGGATTTCAGCATCGACCGCGATATCGCCACCCTGGTACGTGACGACGGCGAATACGACCCTGCGCAGCACATCGACAAGCGCGACAGCGCCACGCCCAAGGCGATGCTCGACCTGCTGAGCGGCCTTTACCAAGGCAAGTTCCTGAAGCCTGAAAGCCGCCGCGTGCTACTCGGCGCCATGAGCCGTACGCGCACGGGCAAGCGCCGCATCCCCGCGCTGATGCCGGAAAGCGTGCGGGTCAGCCACAAGACCGGCTCGCTCAACAATACCTCGAGCGATGTCGGCATTCTCGAGACGCCGGACGGCCGCGCCGTGGCGGTTGCCATCTATGTCACGGGACAGGGTTCGCGTCTCAATCGCGAAGCCAAGATCGCGCAGATCGCGCGGGCCATCCACGATGGCTATTCGGCGCAGACCAACAATCCCAAGCGGGTGTGGACCAACGCCGATTTCGGCGGGAAGTAAGCGCAGCTTTCCCCGCAAGTCTGTCTGTCACCCAAACGAAAAGGGCGGTGCCTTGCGGCACCGCCCTTCGTGTTTCGTCGGATGAACCGGCGAAGCGGGCTGATTAGTCAGCCTGAGCTTCGGCTTCGGTTTCGCCTTCGACCGAAGCTTCGACTTCAGCAGCAGCTTCGTCGGCTTCAGCAGCAACTTCTTCACCAGCTGCTTCGACGGCTTCGCCAGCAGCTTCCATGTTTGCTTCTGCGTCAGCAGCAGCAGCTTCGGTGGTGGCTTCAGCAGCGTCTTCGGTGGCTTCCGAGCAAGCGGCGAGCGAGAGAGCAGCGGCCGAAGCGGCAGCAACGAGAGCGATCTTGCGCATAAGATAAATCCTTAAACAGCGAGTTTGGGTGCGAATTCGGCGATGATCCGCCTCCTCCGCGCAAGACCCTTTCGAGGCCTTACGAGGCCCTAAATAATGGCCGGATTGTGGCGCTGCAAGCGATTTCGCCACATTCATGCCCAAATTCGCCTCATTTGCCCCCAAATCGCCCGATTTCCGCCATTTGTCGGCCACATTTTTTCGAGGCCTTTCCGCTCCCCAAGACCCTCAACCGCTGCTAGGCAGCGCCATGATGGCCGATAAAAAGCACCTCTATCTCGTCGACGGGTCCGCCTACATTTTCCGCGCCTATCACAGGCTGCCGCCCCTCACTGATCCCGAAGGCACACCGGTCGGCGCGGTTTACGGCTACACCACCATGCTGTGGAAGCTGGCGGAGGATCTCGACAAGGCGGAAGGCCCGACGCACCTCGCGGTGATTCTCGACAAGTCGAGCCATTCCTTCCGCAACGAGATCTACGACCAGTACAAGGCCAACCGGCCCGCTCCGCCCGAAGACCTCGTGCCCCAGTTCCCGCTGATCCGCGATGCGACGCGCGCCTTCTCGCTGCCCTGCATCGAGGAGCCCGATGTCGAGGCCGACGACATGATCGCCTCCTATGCCCGGGCCGCGCAGGCACAGGGCTGGGACGTGACCATCGTGTCTTCCGACAAGGACCTGATGCAGCTCGTCGGCGAGAAGGACGGCGCGCGCATCGACATGCTCGACACGATGAAGAGCGCGCGCATCTACATCGAGGAGGTCGAGGAAAAGTTCGGCGTCCCGCCGGAAAAGGTGGGCGACGTGCTCGCCCTGATGGGCGATTCGGTCGACAATATCCCGGGCATCTTCGGCGTCGGGCCCAAGACCGCAAGCAAGCTCATTGCCGAGCATGGCGACCTGACAGCTGCGCTCGATTCGGCAGAGGACATGAAGAAGTCCAAGCTCAAGGAGCGGCTGCTGGAACACCGCGCGGACGCGGAACTCAGCCGCATTCTCGTGACGCTCAAGGAGGACTGCCCCCTGCCCGTCGCGCTCGAGGACATGAAGCTCGACGGCGTGCCGCCCGGCCCGCTTGCCCAGTTCCTCGAAAAGCACGGCTTCACCAGCCTGCTGCGCCGCCTCGATGCCGGTGCCGGGAGCCCCGGCAGGCCCACCGAGCTCAATCCCGCCAAGCAGGAAAACGCCAGCGCTCCCGCCAATGCCGAGGGTAGCCGGCAGCCGCTACCCGAGATGCCGAAGGTCGACCGGAGCGCCTATGAATGCGTCCAGTCGATAGAGCGCCTCGAGCACTGGATCGAGCGCGCCAGGGCCGCACGGCTGGTCGCCATAGATACCGAGACGAGTGCGCTCGACAGCATGGCGGCGGACCTCGTCGGCATCAGCCTTGCGCTCGGCCCGAACGATGCCTGCTACATTCCGCTCGCCCACGGCGGGACCGACATGTTCGCCGAAAAGCCCGACCAGGTGTCGCTGGATGCCGCGCTTTCCGCGCTGCGCCCGCTGCTGGCCTCCGATGCGGTGATCAAGGTCCTGCACAACGGCAAATACGACCTCAACGTCCTTTCTCGCTACGACGTCGAGGTCGCGCCGGTCGAGGATACGATGGTCATCAGCTTCGACCTCGATGCGGGGCGCGGCCTCGACGGGATCGGCGGCGGCCACGGCATGGACGAGCTTGCCGAACGGCACCTCGGCCACACCTGCATCGCGTTCAAGGAGGTGTGCGGCACCGGCAAGAAGGCCATCCCCTTCGGCGAGGTCCCGCTCGACAAGGCGACCGAATATGCCGCCGAGGACGCCGACGTCACATGGCGGCTCTACCAGCACCTGAAGCGGCGCCTGCCGGATGAAGGCGGTGCGGCCATTTACGAGCGTGTCGACCGGCCGCTGGTGCCCGTAGTCGCCCGGATGGAACAGCGCGGCATCGAGGTCGACCGGGCGCGGCTGGCCAAGCTGTCGGAAGAATTCGCGACCGAGACCGGACGGCTGGAAAAGGAGATCCACGCGCTTGCCGGCGCAGAATTCACCGTCGGCAGCCCCAAGCAATTGGGCGACGTGCTGTTCGACACGCTCGGCTACAAGGGCGGCAAGAAGGGCAAGAGCGGCCAGTATTCGACCGACCAGTCGGTGCTCGAACGCCTGTCGGGCGAAGGCGCGGAAATCGCCGACAAGGTGCTGGAATGGCGCCAGCTCAGCAAGTTGAAGTCGACCTATACCGACGCGTTGCAGGACGCGATCAATCCGAAAACCGGCCGGGTCCATACGAGCTACAGCCTCGTGGGCGCGCAGACCGGGCGCCTTTCCTCGACCGACCCTAACCTGCAGAACATCCCCATCCGCACCGAAATCGGCCGCCAGATCCGCGAGGCATTCGTTGCCGAAGAAGGCAATGTCCTGCTCGCCGCCGACTATTCGCAGATCGAGCTGCGGCTGGCCGCGCACATGGCCGATGTCGGCCCGCTCAAGGACGCCTTCGCCAATGGCGAGGACATCCACGCGCGCACGGCGACCGAGATGTTCGGCGAAGTGACGCGCGATACCCGCGCCCGGGCCAAGACGATCAACTTCGCCATTCTCTACGGCATTTCGCGCTGGGGCCTTGCCGGCCGTCTCAAGGTCGAGCCGGACGAGGCGCAGGCCATGATCGACACCTATTTCCAGCGCTTCCCAGGCATCCAGCGCTACATCCTCGAAACGCTCGAGCGGGTGCGCGAGCGCGGCTATTCGGAGACACTGTTCGGCCGCAAGACATGGTTTCCGCGCATCTCGTCCAAGAACCAGGCCGAACGGCAGGGCAGCGAGCGCGCGGCGATCAACGCGCCCATCCAGGGCACCAGCGCCGACATCATCAAGCGCGCCATGGTCCGCATGGACGAAGCCCTTGTAAACGCAGGGCTCGACAAGGTGCGTATGCTGCTCCAAGTGCACGACGAACTCGTTTTCGAACTGCCCGAAGGGGACGTCGAACGCGCTTCGAAGGTGATCGAGGAGGTCATGGCCGGTGCGGCCGGCCCCGCGGTCAGCCTCGATGTCCCGCTCGGCGTCGAAATCGGGACCGGCAAGAGCTGGGGGGCCGCGCATTGAAGGAGATGATCGCCGCTGTGCGCACGACGCGCCGATGGCCCAATGCGGCGATGTCGCTCGTCATCTTCGCGTTGATGATCGCGGTCGTCTACCTCGTCTACCAGACACTCTCCAGTGAACGGGACGAGCGAGAACAGTCGCGCCTGACTGCCAGCGTGCTTGCCGAATTGCAGCAGGTCGAAGTCGCCGCGCTCAATGCGGAAACCGGCCAGCGCGGCTATCTCATCACGCTCGACCGGCGTTACCTCGCATCCTACGAGGAAGGCAGCGAACAGATCGAACCGACGCTGCGCCGCCTGCGTGCACTGCTCAAGGGGCAGACCACGGTCAGGCAGGAAGAGCTGCTCGACCAGATCGATGCCCTGGCACGCGCCAAGTTCGCCGAGATGGAACGCAGCGTGCTGCTGGTGCAGGACGGCCGCCTGCTCGATGCGCGTCGTGCGGTCCTGTCCGACGAAGGGCAGGAAGCGATGGAACGGCTGCGCCGTGCGATCGAGGAAATGCGCCTGATCGAACGCGACATCCTGGCCGCACAGGCTGCGGAAACCGCCCGGTTGGAGGCACGCATCCTGCCGCTGCTCGGCGGTCTCATCGTCCTTATCCTGATCGCCATCCTGCTGGGCGCGAGGCTGGTATCGCGGGCCGCCCGGGCCGAAGCGGAGGCCGCACAGGCCGCTGCCGTGGTCGAGGCACGCGACCGCGCCGACCTGCTTGCGCGCGAACTCAACCACCGCGTGAAGAACCTCTTCGCGGTGGTCCTCGCCATCGTCCAGATGAGCGCGCGCGACAAACCGGAAGCAAAGCCTGTCACGGACAGCATTTCTGAGCGTATTCGCGCGCTCCTGACCGCGCACGAAGTAAGTCAGGGTGCGCTGGAGACACAGGTCGCTTCGCTCGAGGCGCTGGTCGACACCTCGCTCGCACCCTACCGCTCGTCTTCGCAAACGGCGACCATCGGCGGCCCCGAAGTACTTGTCCCAGCCAAGCGGATCACGCCGCTCGGCCTCGTGTTCCATGAGCTGACCACCAATGCCGTGAAATACGGTGCCTGGGCGAACGGCGGGACCATCGACGTATCCTGGGAACGCAAGGACGATCGCGTCGTGCTGGTGTGGAAGGAAAGCGGCGTCCCTCTCGACGGAGAGCCCGAGCGGCAGGGCTTCGGCAGCCTGCTGATGAACTCCGCCGCGCGCCAGTTCGGCGGATCGGTCACGCGGGATTTCACGCCCGACGGGCTCGTCGTGACTATCGACCTGCCTGCCGACGAAGGCCCCGCTTCGCTTGCAACCGATAACGCCAATCCGTAGTCGCCGCTGCCGATGCTAGAACGCTACGATCCCCGCAACTGGCCGATTTCCTACGAAGGCCTGATTGAAACCGCAGTCGCGCTGGGCAGCTCGATCGTCCTCGCGCTGATCGTCCATTACGTCGCCTTCGCCCTGCTGCGGCGGTTCACCAGCGCCTCGGAAAGCCAGATCGACGACGTGATCGTCCAGCGCGTGCGCAAGCCGCTGCGCTGGGCCATGATCGGGTTTGCCATCTCGATTGCAGCTGAAAACGACCACCTCGTCGGTGACGGCTGGGACGTTCTGGCAAAATTCCTCCAGCCCTTCGTTCTGGGCTGGGTCGCCTATGCCGTGGTCAAGGGTTTCGCAGCCGGATACGAACGCCAGGTAGAACTGGCAGGCGACGAGGTGGCGACCCGTTCGCTGCGCACGCGCATCGCGATCCTGTCGCGCACCGCGACCTTCGCCATCGTCATCATCACCGTCTCGCTGATCATGCTGAGCATTCCGGGTGTCGCCAAGGTCGGCACCACCATGCTTGCATCGGCCGGTCTTGCCGCACTGGCCATCGGTGCTGCCGCCCAACCGGCGCTGAAGTCTCTGATCGCAGGCCTCCAGATGGCGCTGACCCAGCCGCTCCGCATCGGGGACCTCGTCAAGGTGGACGGCCAGGCCGGGCGCGTGGAAGAGATCCGCATGAGCTTCGTGACAGTGCGGACCTGGGACGAACGCGTGCTGGTGGTGCCGACCGCACGCTTCCTCGACAACACGTTCGAGAACTGGTCACGGGTAAGCGAGAAGCTGACCGGCCCGGTCATGCTCCATCTCGACCCGGCAAGCGAGGTCGAGCCGATCCGCGAGGAGTTCGAAGCCTTCGTAAAAGCGCACCCCCTGTGGGACGGCCGCAATCTCGCGCTAGTCATGACCGAAGCCTATCCGGAAAGCATCGAGCTGCGCCTGTCGATGAGCGCAGAGACTATCGGCGATCTCTTCAACCTGCGCTGCGCGGTGCGCGAACACATGGTGAAGTGGCTGCGCGAAAACCAGCCGGATGCGCTTATCCGCCACCGCCTCGAAGTCGAAGCGGCCAACGCGCGGGCGAAAGAGGTCTGACCCTTCCGCCCGCTGCGGCTCAGTGTTTCTGGTCGCGCGTGCTTTCGACCATGCCTTCGTGAATGAAGCCGATTGGCTGGATTTCGGCCGCGCGCTTCTTCAGTTCGCCGCGCATCTTCTGGTATTCGGCTTCCATCTGCGAGGTCACGGTCGCGCGGCTGTCCTTCAAGGCTTCCTCGAAGTCGACTGCCGCCACTTCCTGCACATCCCCGCCTGCCCGCTGCAATGCGTTGAGGCCTGCCCGGCGCACCACGTCTTCGAGGTCGGCGCCGGTGAAGCGTTCGGTCTTGCCCGCCACGTCGGCCAGCGAAACATCGGCGGCCAGCGGCATGTTTTCGGTGTGGATGCCGAGGATCTGCTCGCGTCCGGCCCTGTCGGGCGTACCGACATAGACCAATTCGTCGAAACGGCCGGGTCGCAGCAGCGCTGGATCGACCAGCGTGGGCCGATTGGTCGCGCCGATGACGACGACCGACTGGAGTTCCTCCAGCCCGTCCATCTCGGCAAGGATCGTGTTGACGACGCGGCCGGTGACCTGCGGTTCGCCCTGACCGCTGCCGCGCGCCGGGACGAGGCTGTCGATCTCGTCGATGAAGACGACGCAGGGCGCGACCGCGCGGGCGCGCTTGAACATGCGGGCGATCTGTTGCTCGCTCTCGCCGTACCATTTCGACAGGAGGTCCGAACTCTTCATCGAGATGAAATTCGCCTCCGCCTCCTTTGCGACGGCCTTGGCCAGCAGCGTCTTGCCGGTACCGGGCGGGCCATAGAGCAGGAAGCCCTTGGCCGGACGGATACCCAGCCGGTGGAATGCGTCGGGGTTCTTGAGCGGTAGTTCGATGCCTTCTTTCAGCTTTTCGATCGCATCGCCCACGCCGCCGATGTCGGACCAGCCGACATTGGGCACCTGGACCATTACTTCGCGCATGGCGGAAGGCTGGATGCGCTTGAGCGCGGAAAGAAAGTCCTCGCGACTGACGAAGAGCTCGTCGAGCACTTCGGGCGGGACCGTGCGCTCGTCGAGATCGAGCTTGGGCATGATCCGGCGCACCGCGTCGATCGCGGCCTCGCGCGACAGGGCAGCGATATCCGCACCGACGAAGCCGTAGGTTGCCTTGGCGAGCTCGTTGAGATCCACCTTGTCGCCCAGCGGCATGCCGCGGGTGTGGATGCCCAGAATCTCGCGCCGGCCCTTTTCGTCGGGCACGCCGATGACGATTTCGCGGTCGAAACGGCCCGGACGGCGCAAGGCCTCGTCGATGGCGTCGGGGCGATTGGTCGCCGCGATCACCACGAGGTTCGAGCGCGCTTCCAGCCCGTCCATCAGCGTGAGCAGCTGGGCTACGAGGCGCTTTTCCGCCTCGCCCGGCACGCGGTCGCGCTTGGGCGCAATGGAATCGATCTCGTCGATGAAGACGATGGCAGGCGAGGACTTGCTCGCCTCATCGAACACCTGGCGCAGGGCCTTCTCGCTCTCGCCATAGCCCGAGCCCATGATTTCCGGGCCGTTGATGGCGAAGAAATTGGCGTCGCTCTCATTGGCTACCGCCTGCGCGAGGCGCGTCTTGCCGGTCCCGGGTGGGCCGTGGAGCAGCACGCCCTTGGGCGGATCGACGCCGAGGCGGGTGAACAGCTCGGGATAGCGCAGCGGAAGTTCGACCATCTCGCGCAGCGCCTGGATGGTGTCGCCCATGCCGCCAACGTCGTCGTAATTGACGACGGCGCGGGCATCGCGCGGCTCCTCGAACTCGGCGCGCAGCTCGACCTCGGTATTCTCGTCGATGTGGACAATACCCTTGGGGCTGGTCGACACGACCGAGAGACGGATTTGGGTCAGCGCATAGGCCGGTGCATTGAACATCCCGCGCACGTTGGGCGGAAGGTTCTGTACCGGCTGCTGGCCGGTGGTGGCGACGAGGTCGCCGGCCATGATCGGCTTACGGAAGAAGTTGCGCTTGAGCGCCTGCGCCGGACCTTGCAGACGCATTTCGCGGGTAGCGGGTGCGAAGACCACGCGGGTGGCGGGCCGTGATTCGGCAGCCACGACCTTCACGTGCTCGCCCGAGCCGACCTCGGCATTGCCGCGCTGGAGGCCGTCGAGGCGGATGACGTCGAGCGTCTGGTCCTCGTCGTAAGCGGCCATGGCAATCGCTACTGTGTCGCGCTTGCCGGTGATCTGGACGGTATCGCCTTCGGTGATGCCCAGCGCCTGGAACGCCGAACGCGGCATGCGGGCTATCCCCTGGCCGCTTTCCTCCTGGCGGGCAGCGGCGACCTGGAGCCGCACCGTCTTGTCTTCCACGGCAGTCGCAGCGTCGGCATCGGCCATCTGGGTAGTCTCCCTTCCGTCAACTCGTTTCCGGTTGCCCCCCAGATGGGGTCACCGTGCAAGGTTGCAATGAGCGAGAGGCTCAAGGGGTCCGGAGAAAAGCCCCGTGCAGGCAAGAAAAAAGCCCGGCTGGAAATCCAGCCGGGCTTGGAAAGTCTTGGGAGAGGATGCCTGAAAGGCAGGCCCACATATGCTTATCGGACACATTTTGTGCAAGTGCGAAAAGCACATGGTTTGTTGCACGAGGCGCAACATATGGAGCCAAATAATTGAATTAACGAAGGCTGACTTCAGGGGCCTTTTCGCATCTGCAGCGCAAATGCCTATCCATACCCCCTAAGTTCTAAAAAGAATGGCACATTATGCTGCAATGGCAAATGCGATGCTTCTCTTACACGCCCGCGCCATTCTTCAGGGGTGACAGGCGACCGGTCCAAGGCTAGCAGCCATGCCGTAACGGAGGATTGATGAACAAGCTTTATCCCGACGCCGCCAGCGCCCTCGAGGGCATCCTGAAAGACGACATGCTCATCGCCAGCGGGGGCTTCGGCCTGTGCGGCATTCCCGAACGCCTGCTGGAAGCGATCCGCGAAAGCGGGGTGAAGGGCCTGACCTTCGCCAGCAACAACGCCGGCATCGACAACGAGGGCATCGGGATGCTGCTGCGCACGCAGCAGGTGAAGAAAATGATCTCTTCCTATGTCGGCGAGAACAAGGAGTTCGAGCGCCAGTTCCTCTCCGGCGAACTGGAAGTCGAGTTCTGTCCCCAGGGCACGCTCGCCGAACGCATGCGCGCCGGCGGCGCGGGCATCCCTGGTTTCTACACCAAGACCGGCGTCGGCACGCAGGTCGCCGAAGGCAAGGAAACCAAGGTTTTCGACGGCGAGGAATACATCCTTGAGCGCGGCATCTTCGCCGACCTCGCCATCGTGAAGGCTTGGAAGGCCGACGAGACCGGCAACCTCGTCTTCCGCAAGACCGCGCGCAACTTCAACCTGCCGGCAGCGACCTGCGGCAAGGTCTGCGTCGTCGAGGTGGAAGAAGTGGTGCCGGCCGGCAGCCTCGATCCCGACTGCATCCACCTGCCGGGCGTCTACGTCCAGCGCATGATCGTCGGTGCGCCCTATGACAAGAAGATCGAATTCGTGACCACGCGCCCGCGGGAAACCGCATGAGGGCGCTTGCCGCAGCCCTGCTGCTGGCGGTTCCGGCGGCAGCATCCGCCGGGCATCACGGGGAGAGCACGATGAGCGAGAACATAGAAGACAAGGCTGCCATCAACGCGGCGGTGGACGCGGTTTACGCCGTCATTTCCGGCCCCGTGGGCCAGCCGCGCGACTGGGATGCGATGCGCGCCTTGTTCCTGCCCGACGCGAAGATGACCGCCTTGCGGGTCGACGGCTTCTGGAGCGGATCGGTCGAGGACTATATCGAACGCAGCGGCCCGTTCCTAATCGATCGCGGTTTCACCGAAAGCGCGCTGGTCAACCGGATCGAGGTCTATGGTGACATCGCCCACGCCTGGTCCTCCTATGCCGGGACCTGGACCAACGAGGATGGCAGCGCCGGTTCGGTGCGAGGCATCAACTCGTTCCAGCTGATGCGCCAGGACGACGGGCGCTGGCTGGTGCAGTCAATCTACTGGCAGGCGGAAACGCCCGGCAACCCGCTTCCCGCAGACATGGAAGGCAAATGATGAAGCTCCGCCTCGCAATCGCCGCCTCGACGATGCTGCTGGGGGCCTGCGCCACGACCGGCGCCGCGCCCGAAGCTCCTGTCACCAGTAAGCCCGCCGTCACTCTCGAAAGTGATGCGCCCGACACGATGCGCTGGCTCTACGGATCGGGCGAAGCTGCGGCCGTTTCCATCCAGAGCTGGCGGATGCTGGCAGACTACGCGACCGCCCGCGCCCGCGAACGCCGCATTCCGCAAGCCGTGCCGATGGGTATCGACGGCGGCGTCTCCGCACCGTCGTGCATGGACGGGGACCGGGTCAAGCCGCTCGCGGTGGTCTTCGACGTGGACGAGACCGTGCTGCTCAACCAGGGCTACGAATACTGGCTGGCACAGGGCAATCGCTACACCAGCGAAAGCTGGCGCAAGTGGGAAGAAAGCGCCGCATCGCTCGCGCGCCCCGTGCCCGGTGCCGTCACCGGTATGCGCCGCCTGCGCGAGGCGGGCATCACGCCGGTCTTCAACACCAACCGCCAGCACAGCCCCGAAGGCGCGGCGCGTGCGATCGAGGTCGCGGGGCTCGGCAAGGCGGTCCACCTCGACACGCTGTACCTGCGCGGCGACGATGGCGGTGGTGGTGGGAAGGACGGTCGCCGCAAGATGATCGCAGCCAAGTACTGCGTCATCGCGCTGGCAGGCGACAACCTCGGCGACTTCGCCGACGTCTTCAACGAGGAAGGCCGTGTGCCTGCCGCGCGCCGCCAGCTGGCCGCACGCGGCGACTATGCGCAGCTGTGGGGCAACGGGTGGTTCGCCCTGCCCAACCCCGTCTACGGCGATTCCATCAAGGGCACGATCGGCGAGGTCTTTGCCGAAGACCAGCGCTGGAACCCCGATACCGCGCGATCCAACGCGCCTGCAATCATGAGCGAAGGCAATTGAGATGAGCGACACGGCAGAAAAGACCGGCTGGGACCGCAACCAGATGGCCGCCCGCGCGGCGCGCGAGCTGAAGGACGGCTATTACGTGAACCTCGGCATCGGCATCCCGACGCTGGTGGCAAACCACATCCCCGAAGGCATGCACGTCACGCTGCAGAGCGAGAACGGCATGCTGGGCATCGGCCCCTTTCCCTATGAAGGGGAGGAAGACGCCGACCTCATCAATGCCGGCAAGCAGACCATCAGCGAACTGGCGCATTCGGCCTATTTCGACAGCGCCGCCAGCTTCGCCATGATCCGTGGCGGGCACATCGACCTGACCGTGCTGGGCGCGATGGAAGTGGCCGCAAATGGCGACATCGCCAACTGGATGATCCCGGGCAAAATGATCAAGGGCATGGGCGGCGCGATGGACCTCGTCGCCGGCGTGAAGAAGATCATCGTCGTGATGGAACACACCGCAAAAGACGGCAGCCCCAAGTTCATTCCCGAATGCACGCTGCCGCTGACGGGCCGCAACGTGGTCGACATGATCATCACCGATCTGGCCGTGTTCCAGCGGCCCGACCACGACAGCCCGTTCCGTCTCATCGAGATGGCACCGGGCATCACGGCCGACGAGATCGCCGCCAAAACCACGGCAAATTACGTTTCCTAACGCAACGGGTATTGCCAGCCTCCGATTCGCCCCGCACGATGCTGTGAGGGAGTAATCGAGGGGAGAATGCGATGCCGATGAACCGCGTCTGCGAACTGACCGGGGCTGAGTTCCCGCTGTTCGCTTTCAGCCATTGCCGCGATGTTGTCGCTGCAGTGAGCAAGGCCGGCGGGTTCGGCGTGCTGGGCGCCACGCGGTTCAGTCCCGACCAGCTCGAAGAAGAGCTCGCCTGGATCGATGCCCATGTCGACGGCGCGCCCTACGGCGTCGACGTCCTCGTGCCGGAGATCGTCGATCCGCGCGTACGCGACCTTGGTGACAACCAGTCCCGCGCGGCAGCAATCGACCCTGCTTACCAGGGCTTCGTGAACGAGGTGCTCGGTCATTACGGCATCGCGCCCGAGGACGAGATGCCGATCCTGCGCGAACGCATGGGAATTACCCCTGAAAACGGGCTCGCCTTGATGGAGGTCGCCTTCCGCCATCCCATCAGGCTGATCGCGAATGCGCTCGGCATCGCGCCGCCCGCGATGATCGAGGAAGGCAAGAAGCGCGGCGTGCCTGTGGCGGCTCTCGTCGGGGCGAAGGAACATGCGATCCGCCAAGCCGAGGCCGGCGTCGACATCATCGTCGCGCAGGGCACGGAAGCCGGCGGTCATTGCGGCGAGGTTTCCACCCTCGTCCTGATCCCCGAGGTCGTGCGCGAGCTCAGGCGGGCCGGGCACGACATCCCCGTGCTGGCAGCAGGCGGCATCATGACCGGCGGGCAGATGGCCGGAATGATGGCAGCCGGGGCGCAAGGCGCATGGACCGGCTCGATCTGGCTTGCCACGCCCGAGGCGGAAACTTCCGAGGCCTTCCGCGCGCGGATGATCGCCGCGCGCAGCCGCGATACCGTCCGTTCCAAAAGCCGCACCGGCAAGCCCGCACGCCAGTTGAAGACCGCATGGCATGATGCGTGGGATTCGGCAGACGGCCCCGGGACCCTGCCGATGCCGCTGATGGGAATGGTTTCGGAGCCCGCCTTCGCCCGCATCGAGCGGGAAGCGGCGGCGGGCAACCGGCAGGCGCATGAATTGGTGAGCTATTTCGTCGGCCAGGGCGTCGGGCTGGTCGAACAGGTCCGTTCCAGCCGCCAGGTCGTGCAGGACTTCCGCGAGGAATTCCTCGAAGCCGTAGGCAGCCTTGCCGCATCGGTCGGCATGGAGTGACTTGACCGCCGCGCGCGCGCCAAGCACTGCGCATCGCATGTGGCTCGATACACCGCGCAATCCCAAGGCCCCGCTTGCCGGCCTGAAAGTGCTTGAACTCGCCCGCGTGCTCGCCGGGCCATGGGCGGGACAGATCCTCGCCGATCTCGGCGCGGATGTCATCAAGGTGGAAAGCCCGGAAGGCGACGGGACCCGTCTGTGGGGACCGCCGTGGGTCGAACACAAGGGCGAGCGTTCGGCCGCCTATTACCACGCGACCAATCGCGGCAAGCGCAGCATCGTCGCCGATTTCAAGGACCCCGGCGACCTTGCCCGGGTGCGCGAACTGGCCGCGAATGCGGACGTGGTGCTCGAGAATTTCAAGACCGGGACGCTGGCGAAATTCGGGCTCGACTACGAAACACTGGCCAAGACAAACGCGGGCCTCGTCTGCTGCTCGATCACCGGCTTCGGTCAGACCGGCCCCCGCGCGCACGAGGCGGGGTATGATTTCGTCATCCAGGGCATGAGCGGCTTCATGGCTTTGACCGGGGAACCGCAGGGCCAGCCGATGAAAATGGGTGTGTCCATATCGGACCTCACCTGCGGCCTCTATTCGGTCATCGGGATCCAGGCGGCCCTCGCCATGCGCGAGCGCACGGGACGCGGGCAACTCGTCGACATGGCGCTGCTCGATTGCTCGGTCGGCCTGCTCGCCAGCCAGGCGCTTCATTACCTCACCACCGGTTCCAATCCCCCGCGCATGGGGAACGAACACGCTCAGGTCAGCGCCTACGGCGTCTTCCCGGTGGCCGATGGCGAGGTGGTGCTGGCGCCAGCGAATGACGGACTGTTCCGCCGCCTGCTGAAGCTGCTGGGCCGGGACGACCTACTGAGCGATGAACGCTTTTCCTCGAACGAGGCGCGCCTTGCCAACCGCGGCGAACTGGACGCGCTGATCGCTGGCGAAACGGCCAAGTGGCAGAAGGAAGACCTCCTCGCCAGATGCGGCGAAGCCGGGATTCCTGCAGGGCCGATCAATCCGGTCGATCAGGTCTTCGCCGACCGGCAGGTGCAGGCACGCGGGATGCGCGTCGATCTAGACGGAGTGCCGGGCGTGCGCAGCCCCTTCACCTTCTCGGACGCCGAACTCGCGCTCGACCGGCCGAGCCCGCGCAAGGGTGGCGACGGCTAGCTCAGGCCAGCGCGGCCTTCAACTCGTCCACCAGATCTGTGCGTTCCCACGGGAAGGCATCGCCGTCCGCCTGCCGGCCGAAATGGCCATAGGCAGCGGTCTGGCGGTAGATCGGCTTGTTGAGCCCGAGGTGCGTGCGGATACCGCGCGGCGTCAGGCCGCCCAGCTTCTCGATGTTCGAGATGGCGGTTTCGAGCTTCTCGTCGGTGACGCCTGCGGCACTGGTACCGTGCGTGTCGACATAGAGCGACAGCGGCTTCGACACGCCGATCGCATAGGACAGCTGGATCGTGCAGCGCTTCGCCAGTCCTGCCGCCACGATGTTCTTGGCGAGGTAGCGGGTGACGTAGGCAGCCGAACGGTCGACCTTGGTCGGGTCCTTGCCGCTGAAGGCGCCGCCGCCGTGCGGAGCCGCGCCGCCATAGGTATCGACGATGATCTTGCGGCCCGTAAGACCGGCATCGCCGTCGGGTCCACCGATCTCGAACGCACCGGTGGGGTTGATATGCCATTCGGTCGCATCGGTCAGCCAGCCGGCGGGCAGCACGTCGGCGACGACCTGCTTCACATATGCCTTGAGCTCGGCTTCCTTTTCGCCCTCGTGGTAGCCCTTTCCATGCTGGGTCGAGACGACGACCGCGGTGCATTCAACCGGCTTGCCGTTTTCATAGCGCAGAGTGACCTGGCTCTTCGCATCGGGTTCGAGGAAGGGTGCTGCGCCGCTCTTGCGGTCGGCGGCCAGCCGTTCGAGGATCTTGTGGCTGTAGTCCAGCGTGGCGGGCATGAAATCGGGGGTCTCGTCGCAGGCGAAGCCGAACATGATGCCCTGGTCGCCCGCGCCCTCGTCCTTGTTGCCGCTCGCATCGACGCCCTGCGCGATGTGGTCCGACTGGCCGTGCAGATGGTTCTCGAACTGGAGCGTCTGCCAGTGGAATCCTTCCTGCTCGTAGCCGATTTCGCGCACGGTCCGGCGAACCGCCTGTTCGATTTCGTCCTTCGCGCCAGGAGCCCAGCCACCATTGTCGGCCCAGGCGGGATTGTGCTTGTCGTACATCGGCGCGCAGCGGATCTCGCCGGACAGAATGACGCGCTGCGTCGTGGTCATGGTCTCGCAGGCAACGCGCGATTCCGGGTCCTTCGCCAGCATCAGGTCGACGATGGCATCGCTGATCTGGTCGGAAACCTTGTCCGGGTGGCCTTCCGAAACGCTTTCGGAGGTAAACAGGTAATTGGCGCGCATTGAGACCCCGGATTCTGGATATAAAGAAATCTTTATGTGTCTTGCGACAGGTAACGACCCTTGGCGCGCATGGCAACAAGCGATCCGCCGAGCAGAGCAATCGCCCAGATCAGCGTGAGCAAGTGACCTAACCGGGAGAAAGGCGTCGGCGCAGCTGCGGGAGGGACATAGCCATCGATACGGTCGGCTTCTGCGCGTTCAATGTGATCGCGCACCACGCCGCGCGCATCGATCACCGCGCTGATGCCGGTCGTGGTCGAGCGGAGCACCGGCAGCCCCTCCTCGATTGCGCGCATCCGCGCCTGCGCAAGATGCTGGGGCGGCCCCCAGCTGCCGAACCAGCCGTCGTTGGAAGGGTTGAAGATGTAATCGGGACGCTCGCCCCGATCCGCCACTTCGCCGCTGAAGACGATCTCGTAGCAGATCTGCATGCCCGCCTTGCCATAGGGGCCAAGGTCGATGGTCTGCGGCCCTGGTCCCGGAATGAAGTCGATCGTGCCGGCCACCAGCCGCGAAAGGCCGAGCGGCTCGAGAATGTCACGCATGGGGAGATATTCGCCGTAGGGCACGAGGTGCGCCTTGGCGTAGCGCGGGCCCAGCGTGCCGTCCGCCTCGATGGGCGTGATGGTGTTGTAGGCACCGGTTGCACGCCGGTAGCCATCGACCTCGCCGATCTCGAGATCGGTGGCGCCGGTCAGCAACAGCGAGCCCTCGCCGATCGCCTGCCCAATGCGGAATCGCGCGAAGACCGGGTCGCCGGCGGCGGTCATGCGGTCATAGTAGCGCTGCGGATAGCCTTCGCGCAGGTAGTCCGGCACACCGCTCTCGGGCCACAGGACGAGCCGCCTCTCGACATCGCGCTGCGGCACGCTGAGGCTGGCGATCGTGAGGAACTGGGCCTCGAACTTCGACGGATCGTCGATATCCTCCTGCTTCAGGTCGGGCTGGACGAGCGTGAGCGACAGCGTGCCTTCACGCCCTTGGCCGGCTGGCAGGAACATGGCGAAGGTGAGGACGGTGAGTGTACCGCCAAGCACGGCCCACCGCCGGCCAGTGACCATCCATGTCAGCAATCCGCTCAGCGCCACGGCAATGCCCGAAAGGGCGTAGGTCCCCGTGAAAGGCAGCACGATCGCCGCGCCTGGCGTGCTCCAACCACCAAGCAGGGCGAGCGAGAAGGGTCCCCAGGCGTAGCCGGTGAACATCCAGCTCTTGAACCATTCGCCCGAGATCCAGAACGCGCCGAAAGCGAGCGCAAAGGCGACCATGCCCCCGCGCCGCGCGAGCAACCATGCCCCGAGCGAGGCAAGGCCCGGCCAGACAGCGAGATAGAGACACAGGAGCGGCACGGCGAGCCACCCAAGCCAGGCCGGCATTTCCGCCTGGAAGGTGAAGGCAGTCGCGATCCAGTTGTTGGTCAGCGTGAAATGCGAAAGGCCGAACAGCCAGCCCGCGAGGAACGCCCCGCGCGCCGTGTCCCGCTCGATCAGCAGCTTCACGAAAAGCGCCATGCCGGCCAGTGCCAGCGGCCAGAGATGCAGCGGCGGATAGCCGAGCGCGGCAACCAGCCCGAGCACGAAGGCGCTGCGGAACGGGTAGCGGGTGAGCAAGCCGGTAAGACTGTCCATCGCCGCGCCTGTTACGAACAAGCGCGGCGATGGCAAGCGAAAGCGTCAGCCGGTCGCGGAGCGATCAGCCGACGGCGCTTTCGGCGTCTTCGCTCTTGCGGCGACGGCGGCGCGGAGCCGGGCTCTCGTCGCTGTCGTCATCGTTGGAGCCGAAGGCCGGCGGCAGGACCGCCACGTCGATTTCACCCTCGACGCCCGGTTCACCCTCGACGGCGCGCGGCGCCTTCTTGGGGCCGCGGCGCTTCTTGGGCTTATCTTCGCCTTCGACGTCATTGTCCCGGTCATCGCGGCCGTCGTCATTGCCGTCGCGCTGCTTGCGCCCGCGGCCGCCCTGCTGGTCGTCGTCGCGGCGCGAACGCTGGCGGCGGTTGCCGCGGCGGTCGTCGCCCTCGTCTTCGCCATCATCCTCGTCGTCGGAGGAGCGGTCGTCGCGCTTGCCCTTGGACTCTTCCTGGCGCGCCTTGTTGTCGGCGATCACGCGGAAGTAGTGGTCGGCGAACTGCAGGTAGTATTCGGCCTGCACGCGGTCGCCATTGTGCTGGGCGTCCTGGGCAAGCTTCTTGTACTTGTCGAGCAGCTGGGGCGCATTGCCCCTGGCGCGGCTGTCGATCCGGTTGGCCGAGTTTGCCCCGCCCTGGTTCCGGTTGTTGCCGCGACCGCGACGACGGTTATTGCGATTGTTGTTCAAGGATATTCGTCCTCATCACTGGCGCGGCGCGGATCCTGTGATCCGCATACAGCCGCGTATCCCCTTGCGCAGGACGCGACCTATGGCGACCTGCGTGCCCCTGTTCGTGCATGGTATGCGGGGCTTTCGCCTCGCACCAAAACTGCAATGTCGGAGCTGGAACCGGTGGGACGAAGTCCTTCGCACACCACTGGCCTGTGGCCAGAGGTAAAGCGTCGAATCGCCTTTGCCAAGCCTTATCTGAGAATCAGTGCCCGGGGCCGTCCGGCAAGGTCGTGGCGCAAGGTCACATCGAAGCCCGAGTCGCGGGCGATGACAGACACGCTATCCGCTTGAGTCGCGCCGATTTCGAGGACGGTGACACCGCCCGGAATTAAGAGCTTGCCAAGCTCCGGGATGATTACGCGATAGTCGTCAAGCCCTTCCGGCCCGGCGAAAAGAGCGGAGGCCGGCTCGTAATCGCGCACATCGGGTTCGAGCGCGGCATCGTTCTCCACATAGGGCGGGTTCGACACGACGAGGTCGAACTGGCCGAGCCCGTCGATCCAGCCCTCTTGCGTCCAGTCGCGCTCCACGAAGCGGGTGCGCGCGCCAAGTCCCAGCCGCTCCGCATTGTCGCGCGCCACGGCAAGGGCGCCGGAAGAACGGTCGGTCGCGACCCCTTCCGCCTTGCAGTGGGACAGGATGGCGAGCAGCAGCGCGCCCGTCCCCGTGCCCAGGTCGAGCACGCGCGCGGCATCTGGTTTCAACTCCAGCGCCGCCTCGACCAGCACCTCGCTATCCCCGCGCGGCACCAGCGTGTCCGAAGTCACGCGCAGCGGCAGGCCGAAGAATTCCTGCTCGCCAGTGATGTGTGCGATCGGCTCGCGCGCGGCACGGCGTTCCACGAGTTCGGCAAAAGTGGGTGCAGGTGCCTCGCGCATCATGGTGATCAGCATCCGCGAGCGCGATATGCCCAGCGCGTGCGCCATCAGCAATTCCGCATCGAGACGCGCGGTATCGCTGGTCGCGGACAGCCTTTCCGCAGCAGTGCGGATTGCATCCGCGACCGTGTCAGTCATTCATCGCGGCGAGCCGCTTGGCCTCGTCCTCGGCGATCAGCGCGTCCACCAGTTCGCCAAGACCCGGTCCGGCGATGATCTGGGGCAGCTTCTGCAAGGTCAGCCCGATGCGGTGATCGGTCACGCGGCCTTGCGGGTAATTATAGGTGCGGATGCGTTCGGAGCGGTCCCCGCTGCCGACCATAGCCTTGCGCGCCTCGGCCTCGGCGCCCTGTGTCGCCTCGCGCTGCGCATCGTAGAGGCGGGTGCGCAGAACCTGCATCGCCTTCTCGCGGTTCTTGTGCTGGCTGCGCCCGTCCTGGCAGGTAACGACCGTATTGGTCGGGAGGTGCGTGATGCGCACCGCACTGTCGGTGGTGTTGACGTGCTGGCCGCCTGCGCCGCTGGCACGGTAGACGTCGATCTTGAGATCGCCCGGATCGATCTGGACATCGACCTCGTCCGGCTCGGGCAGCACGGCGACCGTCGCGGCGGAGGTATGGATGCGCCCGCCGCTCTCCGTCTCGGGCACGCGCTGGACGCGGTGCACGCCGCTTTCGAACTTCAGCTTGGCGAACACGCCCGTGCCGGTGACGTTGGCGACGATTTCCTTGAAACCGCCGACTTCGGACGCGCTCATGCTGACCGGCTCGACCTTCCAGCCCTGCTCGGCGGCATAGCGTTCGTACATGCGGTAGAGATCGCCGGCGAACAGCGCCGCCTCGTCCCCGCCGGTGCCTGCGCGGATTTCCAGCATGGCCGGCTTGTTGTCGGCACTGTCGCGCGGCAACATGGCAATGGCGAGCTGGCGCTCCGCCTCCGGCAGGCGCTTGCGCAAGGCTGCAAGCTCTTCCTCGGCCATCGCCTTCATCTCGGGATCGGCGAGCATTTCCTCGAGGCTCTCGATCTCCTCGCGTGCGGCTTTCACCTCGGCAGCGATCTTCGCCACGGGTTCGAGCTCAGCGTAGTCGCGGCTCGCCTGGACGAAGGCATCGCCTTCCAGCTGGCCCGAGGCCATACGCGCTTCGAGTTCGGCGAAGCGGTTGGCAATCTGGTCAAGGCGTTCGGCGGGAACCTGCATGGTCAGTCGAGCAGCTTCTCGATGGCACTGCGCGCATGGTCGTCCGCCTTGATGCGCACGTGTTCCACGCCGTCGCGAAGATCGAAGGCGACGATCTTGTCGGCCCCTGCCTTCACCGCCTTGTCGAAGCGCTTGCGCGGGCTTCCGCTCGCCATCAGTTCGGCAGAATGGCCGCCGGCCCTGATCTTGCCGATGGCCGCGATCGCGCGCTGGATGAGATCGTCATTCTCGACCACCACGATGACGTCCGCATTGGGTTCGCCCTTGTCGCCGACCAGCATCGCCAGGCGCTCGATCCCCGCAGCCCAGCCGACCGCAGGCGTGGGCGCTCCGCCGAGGCTCTCCATCAGCCCGTCATAGCGTCCGCCGCCGAGGATGGTGCTCTGGCTGCCGAGCTTGCCGGCTGCCTCGCTGCCTTCGTCGGGAATGAATTCGAAGGCGGTGTGGCGATAATAATCGAGGCCGCGCACGAGGCTTTCCGCGCGCGTCCACTTAACCCCTGCCGCATCGAGACCCGCGGTGACGGCATCGAAGAAAGCGCGAGCATCGTCCGACAAGTACGCGTCGATCTTCGGCGCATCGGCCACGAACCGCCTGTCGCGCGGGTCCTTGCTGTCGAGGATGCGCAGCGGATTCTTTTCGAGCCGCTCCTGCGAATCTTCGCTCAGTTCGTCCTTCACGGCGCGGAAATGCTCGACCAGCGCGCCGCGCCAGGCTTCGCGGCTGTCGCCGTCGCCCAGCGTGTTGAGGTGGAGCGTCACGCCCTCGATCCCCAGTTCGCGAATGATCTGGTCGGCCATGGCGAGCAATTCGACATCGGCCTGCGGTTCGGCCGCACCGAGGATTTCGGCATCGATCTGGTGGAACTGGCGATAACGGCCCTTCTGCGGGCGCTCGTAACGGAACAGCGGGCCATGCGTGGCAACTTTGAGCGGCGCATGCTGCTGCCACCCGTTCGACAGATAGGCACGCGCGATGCCGGCGGTGAATTCGGGGCGCAGGGTGAGCGATTCCCCGCCGCGGTCATCGAAGGAATACATCTCCTTCGAGACCACGTCGGTCGTCTCACCGATGGCGCGGCTGAACACCTCGGTCTTCTCGAACACGGGCATTTCGACCCGGCGGAAGCGGTAGAGCTTGCGCACGCGCTCGAAGGTTTCGACGACGAAAGCGAATGCTTCCGCATCGGGACCGAAGATATCCTGCGTGCCGCGAATGGCCTGTGGTGTTTTCGACATGGGCGCCGCGATTAGGACTATCGTCCCCCTTCCGCAATCCTTCGCAAGGCGCTAGGGCGCGCCGCGAAGTCTTTCTGGGGAGAGGGGCGAACCTAAACTTAGTTAGAAGAGTAGCGCATGCGCATCGACAAGATCCCCGTTGGCGACAATCCGCCCGAGAGCCTCAACGTCATCATCGAAGTGCCCACCGGCGGCGAACCGGTGAAGTACGAATTCGACAAGGAAAGCGGCGCGCTGTTCGTCGACCGCATCCTGCACACGCCGATGCGCTACCCGGCGAACTACGGCTTCGTGCCCCACACGCTGTCGCCCGATGGCGACCCGCTGGACGCGCTGGTCATCTCGCGCTCGCCCTTCATCGCGGGCTGCGTCGTTCGTGCCCGCCCGATCGGCGTGCTCAACCTCGAAGACGAGCATGGCGGCGATGAAAAGCTGATCTGCGTGCCGGTCGACACGACGTTCCCCTATTACTCGGACGTCGGCGAGACGAAGGACCTTCCGTCCATCATCTTCCAGCAGATCGAGCACTTCTTCACCCACTACAAGGACCTGGAAGCCGAAAAGTGGGTCCGTGTCGGCGCTTGGGGCGATGCCGCAGAAGCGCGCAAGATCGTGATCGAAGCGATCGAGCGTTACGAAGCGGGCAAGTAACTCATTCCACCGGGCGTGAGCGGTCGAGCAGGTCCTTGTCCTGCTCGCCGCCCGCCTGGCGGCGTTCCTGTTCGACCATCTCGACGATCTCGTCGACCGGACGAACGTCCTCTTCGGGCGGCGCGGAACTGACCTGCCCCACTTTCTTCGCCGCCTGCTGTTCCTTCTCGCTCGTGCCTTCCGCACGGTTCTCGAACGGGAGTGTCGCCGAACGCGGGTCGAACCGCAGGCGATAGATCGGCTCCGGCAAGCCAAAGCCCGCATCTTCCAGCGCGTCCTTCACCGCCGGGATCGCCTGGCTCTGCGCCTTCCACCAGTCGGTCTTGGTCTGGTCGATCCAGCCGAGGAAGCGGATCACCACGTTCGAATCGCCCACTTCGATAATCCGCGCTTCGGCAGGCGGGTCGTCGAGCACGAAGTCGAGCGCCGCCAGCGTATCGCGACCGAGCTGCCGCGCCGCGCGGGCATCGTCGTCCGCATCCACGCCGAGGTCGAATTCGAAGCGCCGGTTCGGGTTGCGGGTGAAATTGGTGATGACCGCCTTGAACACCTGGCTGTTGGGGATGCGCAAATGATTGCCGTCGAGCGTCATGAGGATCGTCGCGCGGCTGGTCAGGCGGATAACGCGGCCTTCCAGCTGGTCGATCTGCACCCAGTCGTTGGCGCGAAAGGGCTGACGTAAGGACAGCATCAGCGAGGCGACGTAGTTCTCGATCGTATCGCGCAGCGCAAAGCCGAGCGCGAGGCCGATGACGCCGGCCCCGCCCAGCACCGCGCCGAGCAGCGCGCCCGCCCCGACCATATCGAGCGCCACCACGAGGCCGCCCACGATGAAAACAAAGCGGATGGCGCTGGCGATGAGTTCGGCAAGGAAGCTGTTGGGCGTGATTTTATGCCACAGCACGCCCAGCCCGGCGATGATGTAGCCGACCAGGGAGATCACGCCCCAAACGGCCAGCGCCAGCGCAATCAGCGGCAGCATCGCGACGAAGCCGGACCAGCGGTCGGCCAGGCTCAACAGACCTTCGCCCTGCGTGGAGATGGACAGGTCGCGCTGCAAGTCGTTCTCTACCGTCACTACGCCCGACACGCGCCCTGCGATCGCTTCGGCGCGGGCGATGTCTTCCTGACGCGGGACCGTGCCGCCGAGCGAGACGACGCCCTGGCTGACCGATACCTCGACCTCCGAAAAGGCCGGGAGTTCTGCAAAGATGCCGCGAATCCGCTCTGCAATTCTGTCGTCCGCGCCCTCGTCGATCGTATCGTCGATCTGCTGGACAGGCGCCTCGACAGGGGCGGCGGCCTCGCTGCCTTCCTGCGAAAGCTCGGGCAGGATCGCACTCGCTGGCGTCGCCGAAAGCAGCACGAGCGAGGCGAGGAGCGCCCTCATTCGCCGGCCACCGTCATGCCGTCGATGCGGATTGTCGGCACGTTGATCGCGCGGTCCATTTCGAGATCGTTTGCCGGGATCATTGCACGGAACATGTCGAGCAAATTGCCGGCGATGGTGATTTCGGCAACCGGCCCGGCAATCTCGCCATTGCGGATGCGGAAGCCCGTTGCGCCGCGACTGTAATCGCCCGTCACCATGTTCACTCCTTGCCCGAAGAGTCCGGTGACATAAAGTCCGTCCGCTATATCGGCCATGAGTTCGGCTGGCGTGACGCTGCCCGCCTCGAGGTGCCCGTTGGCAAGGCTGACACCGGGAGCCCCGCCGCTCGACCGGGCAGCATGACCCGTCAGGCCAAGCCCCAATTGCCGGGCCGAGGCGACATTGGTCAGCCAGCCGGTGATGCGTCCGCATTCGACCAGATTGCGCGGCGTGCAGGCGACACCCTCGCCGTCGAAAGGACGAGAGCGCAGGCCCCGCGCGCGAAGCGGGTCCTCGACGATCCGGATCGCGCTGTCGAACAATGCCTCGTCCTCGCGCCCGAGGAGGAAGCTAGATTTGCGCGCGATGGCCGGTCCGCTCATCGCACCGGCGAGGTGGCCGAGCAGGCCTGCACCGATACGCGGATCGAAGACCACCGGCATCGGCCCGCTGGGCAGCGATCCGGGACCGACCTTCGCCACGGCCCGCTCGCCCGCCTCTCGCCCGATTTCGGCAGCGGATGGCAGGTCGGCGAAATGCCGCGCGCTACGAGTGGCGTAATCGGTCTGCATCGTGCTGCCTTCGCCCGCGATGACATTGGCCGAAAGCGAGAAGCCGCTACCCGAATACCCGCGCGAGAACCCTTCCGACGTGACCAGCGCGACCAGTGAACGGCCACTACTCGCGCCCCCGCCATTGCTGTTCGTCACGCCTTCGACGGCGCGCGCGGCATCTTCCACCGCCAGCGCCATCTCACGCAGCTTTTCGGGGCCGGGTTCGCTATCGTCGGAAAGGTCGAGGTCGGGCACTTCGCCGGTCATCAACGCGTCGGCCCCGGCAAGCCCGGCATAGGCGTCTTCCGGCGCGTGTCGCGCCATCTCGACCGCACGTTCGGCCAGCGCGCGAAGGCCCTCGGGCGCGAAATCGCTGGTGTGGATCGAGGCGGAGCGCTTGCCGACGAAGACGCGCAGGCCGATCTCCTCGCCTTCGGACCGTTCCACCTCTTCCAGCACGCCCAGCCTGACGCTGACGCTTTCGGAGGAATCGGCACGCGCCACGGCATCGGCAGCATCGGCGCCCATCCTTCGGGCGAGCGCGACGAGGTCCTGGCAGCGCGCGAGCGCGGTGTCGGTATCGATCATGTAATTGTAACTCCGCTGGACCTGTTCGGGGTCCGGCTAGAGCGCGGGAGGCGTCCCCGCAAGGTCAGCCGAAAGCGGCGTAGGCGAGCTTGAACAGGCCGGTCAGGACCATCGGCAGGCCGATGGCGAGGCTCCACAGGAGCACGAGGTCGCGGCGGAACGCGCCGAGCAGTTCCGAACCGTGTGCTTCTTCGTCTGTGAGATCGGCCCAGCGCTTCTCGAACCAGCGGCAGGCGGGAATGATAAGCGCGACGAGGATCGCCAGCGCGAAATAGGGGGCGGTGGAAGACACGCCTTCCTTCATGGCGTGAACCGTGAAGAAGATGTGGAGACCGGTGTAGACGATTAGCGCGATCGCGACATTGTCGCTCATCGATTTGCGCAGGTCCCTGCGGTGGACGTGGGGTTCGGCCCCCGACACCGCGCTGTCCTCGATCGCCTTGCCCATCGGCATTCTCCCCGTTCTCTCTCCGACTCGCATTGTTTCAAAATTGCGGCAGGCTGGCAAGCTTGGCGCGAGACATTGCGCGGGACTGTTCCAATGTAGTCCATGCAGGAATCCTGCCAGTTCGTCGAAAGAGGCGTTCTCGGGGGTTTCCAGCAAGTCCTGCCATGCTATGGCGCGGCCCATGGCAGATGTCAGCATGAGCCCTGAAAACGAAGCGGTGCACGATGCCGCCCCGCCCATCCCGCAGGGTGGGCTGGAAGTCATTTCGATCGCCAAGAGCTACGACAAGCGCGCCGTCCTTACGGATATTTCGCTGACCGTGGGCAAGGGCGAAGTGCTCGGCCTGCTGGGCCCGAACGGCGCCGGCAAGACGACCTGCTTCTATTCGATCATGGGTCTGGTGCGCCCCGATGCAGGCCGCATCCTGATGGACGGCGAGGACGTGACCAAGCTGCCGATGTACCGGCGCGCGATCCTCGGCCTGGGGTACCTGCCACAGGAAACCAGCATTTTCCGCGGCATGACGGTGGAGCAGAACATCAACTGCGTGCTCGAGATGGTCGAGCCTGATGCCGACACGCGCGAGAAGGAACTCGACCGCCTGCTCGATGAATTCGGCCTGCAGCGGCTACGCACCAGCCCGGCCATGGCGCTGTCGGGCGGTGAGCGCCGCCGCGCCGAAATTGCCCGCGCACTGGCCGCCAAGCCTTCGATCATGCTGCTCGACGAACCCTTCGCCGGGATCGACCCGCTGTCGATCAGCGATATCCGCGACCTCGTGAAGGACTTGAAGACCCGCGGGATCGGCGTCCTCATCACCGACCACAACGTGCGCGAGACGCTGGAAATCGTCGACCGCGCCTGCATCATCTACGGCGGGCAGGTGCTGTTCGCCGGCACGCCCGAAGCGCTGGTGGCGGACGAAAACGTCAAGCGCCTCTATCTCGGCGAGAACTTCACGCTGTGACGACGGCGCGCGCCCGGAGCTGACCCATGGCGCTTGGTCCGAGGCTAGACCTCCGGCAAACCCAATCGCTGGTCATGACGCCGCAGCTGCAGCAGGCGATCAAGCTGCTGGCGCTGTCCAATCTGGAAATCGAAAGCTTCGTGGCCGAAGCGCTGGAGAGCAATCCGCTGCTTGAAATCGGCGAGACCCGCCGCGAGGCGGGCGAGGCGGATGCGCCCGAGCCAGCCGGCGAACACGACAGCGCTCCCGGCCCCGATGGCGAAGGGGCGCTCGATATCGCCCAGCACGCACTCGATCCCGATGCGGCGCCCGGCGACATGGGCGACTGGGCGCGCGCAGGCACAAGCGGTGCCGGCGAAGGCGACTTGCCCGATTTCGAGAACCGCAGCTCGGACGGCCCGACGCTGGCCGAACACCTGCTCGACCAGGTCGGCGCGCAGGCGCATGACGGGCGCGAGGCGCTGATCGCGACGCGGATCGTCCACGAGCTGGACGAGGCGGGCTATCTCCACACCGAATTGCGCCACCTCGCCGAGGAGCTCGGCACCTCGCTGGCCGAGGTCGAGCGCGGCCTCATGCTGGTCCAGTCGCTCGACCCCACTGGCATCGGCGCGCGCAGCGTGGCCGAATGCCTCGCGCTGCAGGCGAAGGAAGCCGACCGCTACGATCCCTGCATGGCACGGATGATCGACAACCTGGAACTGCTCGCGCGCGGCGAAATCGCGCGCCTCAAGCGCTTGTGCGATGTCGACGACGAGGACTTCGCCGACATGCTGGCCGAATTGCGCAGCTACGATCCCAAGCCCGGTTGCCGTTATGGCGGGACGGCGGAAGCGGCGGTGGTGCCGGACGTGCTCGTCAGTCCGAGCGGCAAGACCGGCTGGACGATCCGCATCAACGAGGCGAGCCTGCCTCGCCTGGTCGTCAATCGGGAATACTACGTGGAACTGGAAGCCGGGGCTCGGGACAAGGCTTCGCGCAAATGGCTTAACGATCAGCTGGGCGAAGCCGACTGGCTGATCCGCGCACTTGACCAGCGCCAGAAGACCATCCTCAAGACCGCGAGCGAGATCGTGAAGCGGCAGGAAGGCTTCTTCCGCGAAGGCGTTTCGGCCATGCGACCGCTGACTTTGCGCGAAGTGGCCGAAGCCATCGAGATGCACGAAAGCACGGTCAGCCGCGTCACCAGCAACAAGTACCTGCACTGCCCGCGCGGCACGTTCGAGATGAAGTACTTCTTCTCCAGCGGGGTGGCCGCCGCCGACGGCGAAGGCGCTTCGTCCGAAGCGATCAAGGCCCGCATCCGCGCCCTGTGCGATGGCGAAGATCCCAAGAAGGTCCTGTCCGACCAGGCCCTCGCCGACCTCCTCAACAAGGAGGGGTTCGACCTCGCCCGGCGCACCGTCGCCAAGTACCGCGAGGCCATCGGTATCGGGTCGAGCGCGGAACGGCGCCGACAGAAGAAGCTGAAATCATTGTGAGTCTCTTCTGCAACACCGAAAAATCTTAACGCACTTTACCTCACGTTAACCTTTTCCGTTCAGACCTGCTGTGGTTAACAACGGGCAACACCTCTTGACGGGGCGTTACCGCGAACTGGGGCAACGGGGGACCAGACCCATGCGTGTACTGCTGATCGAAGACGAGCCGACAACCGCCAAGGCGATCGAGCTCATGCTTACGACCGAAGGGTTCAACGTCTATTCGACCGACCTGGGCGAAGAGGGTTTGGATCTCGGCAAGCTCTATGATTACGACATCATCCTGCTCGACCTGAACCTGCCGGACATGCACGGCTACGACGTGCTCAAGAAGCTGCGCGTCGCCAAGGTGCAGACGCCGGTTCTCATCCTCTCGGGCATTGCCGAGATGGACAGCAAGATCCGCAGCTTCGGTTTCGGCGCCGACGATTACGTCACCAAGCCGTTCCACCGCGAGGAACTGATCGCCCGCATCCACGCCGTGGTACGCCGTTCGAAGGGCCACAGCCAGTCGATCATCCGCACCGGCAAGCTGGCCGTGAACCTCGATGCGAAGACCGTCGAAGTCGACGGTGCCCGCGTCCACCTGACCGGCAAGGAATACGCCATGCTGGAGCTGCTCTCGCTCCGTAAGGGCACCACGCTGACCAAGGAAATGTTCCTCAACCACCTCTACGGCGGCATGGACGAACCCGAACTCAAGATCATCGACGTCTTCATCTGCAAGCTGCGCAAGAAGCTCAGCCATGCATGCGGCGGCGACAATTACATCGAAACCGTATGGGGCCGCGGCTACGTGCTGCGCGACCCGAACGAAGAGGCGGAAGCCGCCTGACCTGATTACTCCTGGACGGGACAGCGAGACGCCCGCAGGCCACCGGCTTGCGGGCGTTTTGCGTGGTGCCGTGCCCCTGCGCTGCGCACCATGGATTGGCTATCCGGCTCGATTGCCCATCTTGCTTGGAACCCGCCACGCGATCTGCGAATTTGAGCGCCTGCAAACCAGACAATTCGATCGGGCCCTATGTCGTTTCTCTCGGACTATTCGGCCCAGATAGGGCTCCTGCTGCTGGCCGCGACATTTGCCGCCTTCGTGCTCGAGCGCAGGCCTCCGGTCGTCATCGCCGTCGTATCGGCGGTGCTGATGCTGCCGCTCGGCTATCTCTCGCCCAAGCAGATGCTGGAGACCTTCTCCAATTCCGCGCCGATCACGATCGCGGCGATGTTCATCCTGTCGGGCGCGCTGCTGCGGACCGGTTCGCTGGAGGCGATATCGGGCTGGGTCGTGCGGCGCACCTTGCGCAAGCCCCGGCTGGCAGTGGGCGAGATCGGGGTCGGCACGCTCGCCGCTTCGGCCTTCATGAACAACACGCCGGTGGTCATCGTCATGATCCCGGTGGTCAAACGCCTCGCCCGCGCGTTGAAAATCTCGGCCACGCGCCTGCTGATTCCGCTGTCCTACCTGACCATTCTTGGCGGCACGATGACGCTGATCGGGACCTCTACGAACCTGCTGGTCGACGGCGTTGCGCAGGAACAGGGACAGGCTGCCTTCGGGATCTTCGAGATATCGGCGGTGGGCGCGGTCGCCGTACTGGCAGGCCTTGCCGTACTGCTGGTGTTCGGACCCTTCCTCCTGCCCGACCGCGGGCCGCGGGTAGGCGACGAGGAACGCGAGGACGACCTCTACCTCACGCACCTGATCCTGAACCCAGTGAGCCGCTATGTCGGCCAGCGCATCAAGGATGCCGCCTTCTCGCGCCGTCCTGGGCTCAAGGTGCAGGCGATCATGCGCGGCGGCAAACCGGTGCGCAAGGACGCGGGCGATGCAGTCCTTGCAGCGGGCGACCAGCTCGTCGTGGCCGGAAGCCCGGAAGAAATCGCCTCCCTTGCCGAGGCGCGCGATTTCCGCACCGGCCTCGTCGGCGTCGGCGGAGGTGTCGCGACCGCCGCGCCCGACCGGCCGCGCGACCTGCGGATCGTCGAGGCGATGGTCGCTGCGTCGCATCCCGTAGTCGGGCAGCGGCTGGCCGAAATACCCATGCTGTCGCGCCTCAAAGTTCGCGTGCTCGGCCTCTCGCGGCCGCGCCATCTTGCCGGGCCTTCGCTGGCCGAGGTCCGCGTGCGGCCGGGCGACCGCCTGCTTATCGCGAGCGGCACGGAGGCGCTGCAATCGCTCCAGGACAATATCCAGCTAGCGGGCGTGGGCGAGACCGCTGTCCGGCCCTTCCGCCGCAACAAGGCGCCCATCGCCATCGCCACTCTTGCCGCCGTGGTCGTCGGGGCAGCTCTCTTCGGCCTGCCGATCGACGCGCTGGCGGTCGCCGGCGTGGCTGTTGCTCTGGCGACGCGATGCATCGAGCCGACCGACGCGTGGGCGAGCCTCGATGGCAATACGCTGGTGCTGATCTTCGCGATGCTCGCCTTCGGCAAGGGCCTCGACAATGCCGGCACGATCGAGCTCATCGTGCAAGCTATCCAGCCGTTCATGGGCGCAAGTTCCCCCTTCCTGCTGATCCTGCTGGTCTATGCCGTGACCAGCGTGATGACCGAGGCAGTGACCAACAATGCCATCGCGGTCATCATGACCCCGATCGCCATCGGCCTTGCGCAGGCGGCAGGGATCGATCCGCGCCCGCTGATCGTGGCAGTGATGTTCGGCGCCAGCGCGAGCTTCGCCACACCCATCGGCTACCAGACCAACACCCTCGTCTACGGCGCGGCCAATTACCGCTTCGGGGATTTCGTGAAGATCGGCGTGCCGATGAATATCGGCGTGGGGCTGGCCACCTCGGTCGCCATCTGGATGCTCTTCGCCTGAGCGCACACGCTGGACCGCAGCGTCCGGCACGGCTAACGGGCGCGCCATGTCTGCACACAAGGAAGGCGATCCGACCACGTTGAACCGGCTCTACGGGCGTAGCCAGGGCAAGCCCCTGCGTGCGGCCCAGCAGGAGCTTGTCGACAAGCTGTTGCCGCAGATCGCGGTGCCCGAAGAAGGGCCGGTCACCGCCGAGCGCCTGTTCGGCTTCGATCGCCCGCTCCATTTCGAAATCGGCTTCGGCGCAGGCGAGCACCTCGCCTACCGCGCCGACCTGCTGCCCGACCACGGCTTCATCGGCGCAGAGCCCTTCCTCAACGGGGTGGCGCAGGCGCTGACGCATGTGCGCGACGGCGGCCTGGCCAATGTCCGCATCCAGCACGGCGATGCGCTCCAGGCGCTTGCCCGTGTGCCCGACGGCGGGCTGACAATGCTCTACCTCCTCCATCCCGACCCTTGGCCCAAGGCCAAGCACGCCAAGCGCCGGATGATGAACGACGGGCCGGTGCGGATGATCGCCGACAAGCTGAAGCCCGGCGGTGAATTCCGCTTCGGCACCGACCACCCGATTTACCTGCGCCATGCGCTGATGGTGATGCGCCGCTTCACCGACGAGTTCGAATGGCTGGTCGATGGCCGGCAGAGCTGGGAAAACCGCCCGTCGGGCTGGTGCGAGACGCGCTACGAGCACAAGGCGCGCAACACCTACGGCCACGAGGTCTGGTATTTTCGCTTCCGCCGCAGATAGGACCGGAACGCCTGGCGGGGGCGGCCATTGGTGGAGCATACCCTGCACAGGAGCGCGTTCTTGATTACCACCACCAACCCCGCCACCGGCGAAACCATCGCCGAATACGAAACGCTCGATGCGAACGGTATCGATGCGAAGCTGGAGGCGGCAACGCGGGCCTATCGCGACTGGCGCACCAGCCCCGTGGAGCTTCGGACAAAGCTACTTGCGCGGCTGTCGGACCGCTATCTCGAACGCAAGGAAGAGCTCGCAAGGCTCGCGGTGACCGAGATGGGCAAGCCGATTACGCAGGCGCGCTCCGAAGTCGAAAAATGCGCCAGCCTGTTCGCCTACCTGGCCGAACACGGGCCGCCGATGCTGGAATCCGAATTCTGGGAACTTGGCGATGGCGGCAGGGCCGAAGGGCGGTGGCTGCCACAGGGGCCGGTGCTGGCCGTCATGCCGTGGAACTTTCCGTATTGGCAGGTGGTCCGCTTCCTCGCCCCCACCATCCTTGCCGGTAACGTCGGCGTCCTCAAACACGCCAGCATCGTGCAGGGCGTCGCGCACAAGATGGAAGAACTGGTGCTGGAAGCCGGCGGGCCCGAAGGCCTGTTCCAGAACCTGTGCGTCTCGTCCGACCCGATTGCCGATGTCATCGCCGACACCCGCATCGTCGCCGCCACGCTCACGGGAAGCGAGGGCGCGGGCAGCGCGGTCGCCGCGCAGGCGGGCAAGCACCTGAAGAAGGTCGTGCTGGAACTCGGCGGATCTGACCCCTTCATCGTCATGCCGTCCGCCGACATCGACAAGGCAGTGGAGGACGCGGTTTTCGCGCGCATCCAGAACAACGGCCAGTCCTGCATCTGCGGCAAGCGGACCATCGTCCATGCCGATATCCATGACGCCTTTGCCGACAAGTTTATCGCTGCACTGAAGGCAATCGAGCCGGGCGATCCGATGGACGACGACACGAAACTCGGCCCGCTTTCGAGCGAAGGGCAGCGCGACACCGTGCTCGAACAGGTCGAGAAGGCGAAGCAGGAAGGCTGCACGCTCCTGTTCGGCGCGAAGAAACTCGATCGCCCCGGGGCGTGGATGACCGCTGGCCTGCTCACCGACGTGCCGCTCGCCAGCGAGACCGGTACGGACGAGATATTCGGACCCGTGGGCCAGATCTACCAGGCCAAGGACATCGAAGAGGCGATCACCATCGCCAATGCCATCCCCTTCGGCCTCGGCTCTGCTGTCTGGACCAGCGACGAGGAAGAGCGCGAAATCTTCGCCAACCGCATCGAGGCGGGCATGACGACCTTCAACGCGGTCAACGGATCGAAGATCGAGGCGCCCTTCGGCGGCATCAAGAAATCGGGCTTCGGGCGCGAATTGTCGCACCACGGCCTGCATGAATTCATGAACCTCAAAACGCTGGTCTACCCGGCAGAAGGATAATCCGCATGAGCAAGACCATCCTCATCGTCGGCGCATCGCGCGGCATCGGCCTCGGCCTCGCGCGCGAATTCAAGGCGCGCGGCTGGAACGTGATCGCGACCGAACGCTCGCACAGCGACGAACTTCATGCCCTTGGCGGTGTTCGGATCGAGACGATGGACGTGACCGATCCTGCCAGTTTCGAAGGCTTCGACACCCCGCTCGACGCGCTGATCGTAAATGCGGGCATCACCGGCGCACGCCACCAGTCGGCCGAGCAGGCAACGGGCGAGGAAGTGGCAGAGGTCATGATGACCAACGCCTTCGGCCCGGTGCGGCTGGCCAAGACGTTGTTGCCCCGCGTGGCGGATGGCGGGACAATCGCCTTCATGACCTCGCTGATGGGCTCGATCAAGGACAGTTCGGGCGGATATGAACTCTACCGCACCAGCAAGTGCGCGCTCAACATGCTGGCCAAGGGCGTGGCGGAGCAGGATGCCGGACCGCGCAACATCGCGACGCTGGCGCTCCATCCCGGCTGGGTCCAGACCGACATGGGCGGGCCCAATGCGCCGACCAGCGTCGATGAAAGCGTGAAAGGCCTTGCCGATGTAGTCGAGAGCGCGGGTGGAGGAGAGTTTCGCTACGTCGACTACACCGGCAAGGACCTGCCGTTCTAGCGCCTCACGGGCGCCAGAAGATTTGCCCGGTCAGAACCGGAAACCGACACCTGCAACCAGCTGGTCGGTCGTGGCATCGCCCTGGTCGAGATCGGCCAGGTCGTTGTACTTCGAACGGCGGTATTCGACCTTCGCTTCCAGCGCGCCGGGCAGCTGGAACTGCAGGCCCGCGCCGTAGCGGAAGCCGTCGGCGTTCTCGTCGAGATCCGACAGCGAACCGCTTTCGGTAAAGGCCTTGGTGTCGAGCGCGGTGTAACCGGCCTTGCCGTAAGCCGCGATGCCAGGCGTGATGGCGAAGCCGGCGCGCGCGCCGACATAATACTGCCCGTTGGCTTCAAGACCTTCACGCGCACCGCCGAAGCTGTCCGGGAAGCTGGTCGAACCGTCGCTGGTCGACAGCTCGCCCTCGAGGCCGACGAAGGCGCTGCCGAGGCTGAGGTCGTAGCCGGCCGTGATGCCGTAGACGGCGCTGTCGGCGCTGGCGGTGGCACTGCCGTCGGCTGCATCCACGTCGAGGCCCTGGTAGCCGCCGATCACGCCGATATGGAGTCCGCCCGGAGCGGCGTTCTGGTCCTGCGCCATGGCCGGCGCGGCTGCGAAGCCTGCACCGATGGCGGCGAGCGCGATGATTTTCTTCATGTTCTGGGTATTCCTTGTTCTGCTTTCCCCGTTGGGGCGCGGCCTTTGCGCAAGGCCGCCTTGCGCGCGGCTTAACCGCGCGGCCGGCTTGCAGATCCGCTCGACGAGCCGTGCGGGAAGCTAGGCGAGAACCTGCCGGAGCGTGTCCAGCAACGCCGCCGAATCCGCCTCGTCATTGTAGAGATGCGGAGTGACGCGCAGCGACTGGCCGCGGGCCGAAACGAACACCTGCGCTTCCGCCAGTTTCTCTGGCAGCCCCGCTGGCAGGCCGCCGGGGAATTCGAGCCCGAGGAAATGCGCCGCACGCGTGCCGAGCGGCGCTGCGCCCAGGCCGAGTGTTGCCGCCTCGTCGGCGATCGCCTGTGTCTTCGCGGCAAGTGTCTCGGCGATCGCGTCGACCCCGTGACCGGTCAGGAAATCGAGCGCTGCGCCCGCCCCCATCAGCAGCGGGGCATTGGACTTCTCGCCCATGTCGAAACGCCGCGCACCGGGCTGGAAATCCTCGCGGTAGTCGACCAGCCGGGCAAAATCCTCCGAGCCCGCGCGGTTGATCCAATTGTGCTCGATCGGCTCGCCCCCGTGGTGCTTCGGATCGACGTAGAGCATGCCGATGCCATAAGGGCCCATCAGCCACTTGTAGCAGGCAGCAACCGCGAAATCGGGCTTCACCGCCGGGAAATCGAGCGGCATTGCGCCCAGCGACTGGGTCAGGTCCAGCACCAGCGCGGCGCCGACTTCGCGGCACCGTTCGCCGACCCTCACCAAGTCGACCACGCGCCCGTCGGCCCAGTGGCAGTTCGGCACAGCAACGATAGCGGTATCCTCGCCGATCGCGTCGAGCACGGCGCCGGTCCAGCAATCCTGCGACGGGCGCTGCACCGCAATCACCTCGCCGCCTTCGCGCTTGGCCTTTTCCTGCCAGGGATAGACATTGGAAGGAAACTGGTCGCCCAGCGTTACCACCTTGCGGCCCGGCCCCAGCGAGAGGTTGTTCGCCGCGACGGATATCGCATAGCTCACGGACGGCACCACGGCGATGCAATCGGCATCGACCCCGGCCAGTCCCGCCGCCTTGGACCGGAAATCCTCGACCACGCGGAAGAAGTCTGGCGGGCGGAAATCCCACGGCTGTTCCTTCAGCCTCGCGCCTTCCACCATCGCCGCGCTGACCGCCTGCGAGAGCGGCGCCATATAGGCGCAGCTGAGGTAGTGGACCTCGCGCGGGATCGAGAACAGGTGGCGCTGCGAACCGATCATGGCGTCAGCCCAGCACGCCCGCACTCGCCAGCACTGCCAGCGTCAGGATATCGGGCGCAATCGAGGTCATCGGCGCGATCTGCACCGGCTTTTCCATCCCGATCATCATCGGGCCGACCGTCGTCTCGCCGCCGAGTTCGCGCAGCAGCTTGGCCGACAGGTTCGCCGATTGCAGGCCGGGCATGATCAGCACGTTGGCCGGACCCGACAGGCGGCTGAAGGGATAGAGCGTCATGACCTTGGGGTTGAGCGCGGCATCGGGCGCCATTTCGCCCTCGTACTCGAAGTTCACGTTCGGATCTGCATCGAGCAGCGCCACCGCATCGCGGATATTTGCCAGCCACTGGCCCGACGGATTGCCGAAGGTGGAATAGGACATGAAGGCGACGCGCGGTTCGTGCCCCATGCGGCGCGCGACGGCAGCTGTCTCGCGCGCGATGTGGGCCAGCTGTTCGGCGCTCGGCCGCTCGTTGATGGTCGTGTCGGCAAGGAAGGTCGTCTGGTTCTTGCCGATCATCATGTGGATGCCGAAGGGCACTGCGCCGGGCTTTGCATCGAGGACACGGCCAACCTCGCGCGCGGTCTGCGCGAAGGTGCGGGTAAGGCCCGAGATCATCCCGTCGCCATGGCCCAGCGCCACCAGCAGAGCAGCAAAGACGTTGCGCTCCTGGTTGACCATGCGGCCCACGTCGCGCTCGGTATAACCGCGGCGTTGCATGCGCTTGTAGAGATAGTCGACCATGGCCGGGACCTTGTCCGACACAGCCGAGTTCTCGATGATCCAGTCGTCCGGATCCTCCACCGCCAGTTCGACCAGCTTCTCGCGCACCTTCTCCGTGCGACCGACGAGGATCGGTTCGCCATAGCCGAAATCGCGGAACTGGATCGCGGCGCGCAGCGCGACTTCTTCTTCCGCTTCGGCAAAGACCATGCGCTTGGGATTGGCCTTGGCGAGTTCGTAGATATTGGTCAGCGCGGCCGTGGTGGGGTTGAGGCGCGCCTTCAGCTTGTGGCGGTATTCCTCCATGTTCTCGATCGGGGCCTGCGCGACGCCCGAATCCATCGCCGCCTGCGCGACCGCGCTGGAGACGACTTCCATGAGACGCGGATCGAAGGGCGCGGGAATGATGTATTCCTCGCCGAACTGGTGGGTCACGCCGTAGGCGGCGGCCACCTCCTCGGGCACGCGTTCGCGCGCCAGTTCCGCGATGGCCCGGGCAGCTGCAATCTTCATTTCCTCGTTGATCGCGGTCGCCTGCACGTCGAGCGCGCCGCGAAAGATGAAGGGGAAGCCCAGCACGTTGTTGACCTGGTTGGGATAGTCGCTGCGCCCGGTGGCGATGATCGCATCGGGGCGGACCGCCTTGGCGTCCTCGGGCATGATTTCCGGCACCGGATTGGCCATGGCGAAGATGATCGGCTTGTCCGCCATCCTCGCGACCCATTCGGGCTTCAGTGCGCCAGCTGCCGACAGGCCGAGGAAGACGTCGGCACCTTCGAGCGCTTCTTCGAGGCTGCGGGCCTCGGTTTCGACCGCATGCGCGCTCTTCCACTGGTCGACGCCATCGCGCCCCGGGTAGATCGGGCCCGAACGGTCGCACACGATCACGTTCTCGTGGCGCACGCCGACCGACTTGATCAGCGCGGTGCAGGCGAGCGCCGAGGCCCCCGCCCCGTTGACCACCATCTTCACGTCCTCGAGCTTGCGGCCGGTCAGGTGGCAGGCGTTGATGAGTCCGGCGGCGGAAATGATCGCGGTGCCGTGCTGGTCGTCATGCATGACCGGGATGTTCATGCGTTCGCGCAACGCCTGCTCGATGATGAAGCATTCGGGCGCGGCGATGTCTTCGAGGTTGATGCCGCCGAAGCTCGGCTCCATCAGCGCGACCGCCTCGATAAACTTGTCGGGATCTTCGGTGTCGAGTTCGAGATCGATGGAATCGACATCGGCGAAGCGCTTGAACAGGACGGCCTTGCCTTCCATCACCGGCTTCGAAGCCAGTGCGCCCAGATTGCCGAGGCCGAGAATGGCGGTGCCGTTGGAGATCACCGCGACGAGGTTCGAGCGCGCGGTGTATTTCGCGGCATCCTGCGGATTGGCTGCAATCGCTTCCACCGGCGCGGCGACGCCTGGCGAATAGGCAAGCGACAGGTCGCGCTGGCTCGCCATCGGCTTCGATGCGATGATCTCGATCTTACCGGGACGGATGGTCTCGTGGTAGAACAGCGCCTCGCGCGTGGTGAATGCGGTCGGTTTCTCGTCGTCCATGTGCGTCCTTGTCTCTATCCGGCCCCGCCCTAAGGGCATTTTCTGAGAAGTCATAGGGGAAAGGCGCCTTCCGCCGACTCCCGAATCGCCAAGCCCCTCGCTAGGCCGGTCCCATGTCCGGCAAGCCTACCCCGATGATGCAGCAATATCTCGCGCTGAAACGCGAGGCCGGCAATGCGCTGCTGTTCTACCGTATGGGCGACTTCTTCGAGCTGTTTTTCGAGGATGCGAAAGTGGCCTCGGGCGTGCTCGATATCGCGCTTACCAGCCGGGGCGAACACGCGGGCGAGCCTGTGCCCATGTGCGGCGTGCCCGTGCATGCGGCGGAAGGCTATCTCGCCCGCCTGATCAAGGCGGGTTGCCGCGTTGCCATCGCCGAACAGACCGAAACGCCCGACGAGGCCAAGGAGCGGGCGAAGCGCGAAGGCACACCGACGTCGAAGGCGCTGGTTGCACGCGATATCGTGCGCTTCGTCACCGCCGGCACGCTGACCGAGGAGGCGCTGCTCGAGCCGCGCCGGGCCAACCTGCTGGTCGCCATCGCGCCGGTACGTGACGGCGTGGGCCTTGCTTCCTGCGACATCTCGACCGGGCGGATGGAACTGGAAGAATGTGCGCCGCAAGCGCTCGACGCGGCACTGGCGCGGCTCGGGGCAAGCGAAATCGTCGCGCCCGATGATTGGGAGGGTGCGCCTGCCGAGGTCATTCCCCGCCCGCGCCCTGATTTCCGCAGCGAGGAAGGCGAAGCGCGTCTGAAGGCGGTCCACGGCGTCGCAACGCTCGACGGGCTCGGGGATTTCACACGGCCCATGCTGGCGGCTGCGGGCGGGCTGGTCGCCTATCTCGACCATGCCGGGCGCGGCACGCTGCCGTTCCTCCTGCCTCCCGTCGCCCGCGGCAGCGGCGCGCATCTCGCCATGGACGCAGCGACTCGCGCCAGCCTCGAAATCCTCGAAGCGCAAGGCGGCGGACGGGCAGGCTCGCTCATCGCCTGTGTCGATCGCTGTTCGACCGGGGCAGGTGCAAGGCAGCTGGCCGAAGACCTTTCCGCCCCGCTCGCCGACCGGGGTGCGATCGAGGAGCGGCTGGCCGCGGTCCAGCATTTCCACACCGATCCCCTGCTTCGCGCCGACCTGCGCGCAGTGTTACGACAGGCGCCCGATATCGGCCGTGCGCTGGGCCGCCTCGTCGCCGGGCGCGGCAGCCCGCGGGATCTCGGCCAGATCCGCGACGGCCTGTCCGAAGCGCGGCGCATTCGGGACATGCTGGCCGCAAGCCCCGACCTGCCCCCTCTGCTCCACCGGATGACGGGCGCCCTCGGCGGCCATGCAGCCCTGGTCGACCACCTCGCCCGCGCGCTCGTACCCTCCCCGCCGACCGAGCGTAGCCACGGCGGCTTCATTGCGGCCGGCTATGACCACTCGCTCGACGCGCTGCGGGAAGCTTCGGGCAATGCCCGCAAGGCCATCGCCGCACTGGAAGCGAAATACCGCGACGAGACCGGGACGCCCTCGCTCAAGATCAAGCACAACAAGGTGCTCGGCTATTTCATCGAGGTGCCTGCCAAGCACGGCGACAAGCTGATGGCAGCCGACAGCGGCTTCACTCATCGCCAGACCATGGCAGGCGCGGTGCGGTTCAATTCGGTCGGCCTGCACGAGGAGGCGACCCGTATCGCCGAAGCAGGCGGCCACGCACTCGCTACCGAAGACGCGCATTTCGAGGTGCTGCTCGGCGAAGTCGTGGCTGCGCGCGAGGCTATCGCAGCCACTGCTGCCGCGCTTGCCCGCGTCGATGTGTCCGCGGCGCTCGCCGAACGGGCAGTGGAAGGCGACTGGTCGCGGCCCGAAATGCTCGACGTGCCCTGCCTCGAAGTGACCGGCGGGCGTCACCCGGTCGTGGAGCAGGCATTGGCCAAGGCGGGCGAGCGTTTCGTCGCCAACGATTGCGCCTTGGGACCGGATGACCGCCTGTGGCTAATCGGCGGCCCGAACATGGGCGGCAAGTCGACTTTCCTGCGCCAGAACGCGCTGGTCCTGCTGCTGGCCCAAGCTGGCAGCTTCGTACCTGCCACCTCGGCGCGGATCGGCCTTGCCGATCGCCTGTTCAGCCGCGTGGGGGCATCGGACAACCTCGCACGCGGACGTTCCACCTTCATGGTCGAAATGGTGGAAACCGCCGCCATCCTGTCGCAGGCGACCGAGCGCAGCTTCGTCATTCTCGATGAAGTGGGGCGCGGCACGTCGACCTATGACGGCATGGCGCTGGCGTGGGCGGTGGTGGAGGCCGTGCACGAGCAGCTGAAGTGTCGCTGCCTGTTCGCAACGCACTACCACGAGCTGGCCCGCCTTGCCGACACCTGCGATGCGCTATCGCTCCACCACGTGCGGGCGCGCGAGTGGAAGGGCGAGCTCGTCCTGCTCCACGAGCTCGCGAAGGGGGCGGCGGATCGCAGCTACGGTCTGTCGGTCGCCAAATTGGCTGGCGTGCCTGCGCCGGTCATCCGGCGGGCCAAGGCGGTGCTCGACAAGCTGGAAAAGGGCCGTCTGGAAACCGGTGGACTTGCTGCCGGACTTGGCGATTTGCCGCTTTTCGCTGCCAGCCTCGAAGCGCCGGAAGCGGCGGACGACGGCTTGCGCAAGATGCTCGAAGCGCTCGACGTCGACACGCTAAGCCCGCGCGAGGCGCTGGAAAAACTCTACGAACTCAAGGCCGAGGCCGGGTCAACGAAGGTTTAACCGCGCTGCGCCTATAGTTGCGCGTCATGGAAACCAGCCTGTTTACCACCCAGCGCAAGAAGCTCGTGATGATCGGCCTGTTCCTCCTCGCCGTCATGGCGATGGTGGGCCGCGAAGAAGACCCGGGCATGTTGCAGAGCCTTGCCGACCAGTCGGCCGAAGCCACTGCGCGCCCCGTAGTCGCTGCGCCAGCCGCAGCCCCGGCGCAGGCCCAAGTGCAACCGCGTCAGCAGGCCTCGCCCGAACTCGACAGCTGGTATTCCGAAGCCGGGAGCCTCGATGCGCCCGCCGAAACGACGCCGGAAGACCAGAGCTGGCTGGTCAACGATACCGAGCCGCTGGTCTCGACCGACCCGATCGCCGCCCAGTAATCCGGAACGCCTGCCTTTCTCGCTCGCTTCTACGGCATGTCCCAGGACGATCCGCCCGACAGACCCGACAAGAGCACCCAGTGGGCTGAACTGCGCACCGACCTTGCCGAAGACCGCAACATCATGGCGATGGAGCGGACTTTTGCGGGCTGGATACGCACATCCTTCGCCGCCATCGGCATCGGCCTAGGGTTCAAGGCCGTGTTCGGCGCGTTCGACCCGCCGTGGCTGGCAAAGGCCATCGCTACGGTCTTCATCCTTGCAGGGGGCTGGCTTGCCATTACCGCCCAGAAGCGCGCCTGCCGCACACTGGAACGGCTCGACGCGCACCAGTTCGAGGCCATTTCAACCCCGAACTTCCGCGCGCTCGCCTATTCGGTCGCCGCAGGCTCGCTCGTGCTGACTGCGGGCCTCTGGATCCTCAACGACGGAAATCTCGGCGGCTAGCTGTCGTCCTCTTCGAACTCGGCGTCATGGCCTTCGCCGTACTTGCCGGCATTGTCGTCCATGTTGGGCTCGCCGCGAAAGGCGCCCATATCGATCCGGCCCGAACTTTCCATGTCGCGCATGTGATCGACGGTGTCCTGCGTGGAATCGCCCATCAGGCCCGAGGAGTTGGGGCCCTTTTCACTCTCGGTAGGCGAATGCGTTTCCGAGGTCAGTGAACGGGCCTGCTCGGCCACTTCCTGCGCCTGCGAGCGGTGATCGTCCTGCTCGTCGTTATGCGTTTCGGGGGCGAGGCCCGACTGGCGCATTTCCTGGGTCTGTACCTTGGTATCGGTCATGCAAAATCTCCTTTGCATGACCAACGGGCAGGCGGCCTGCGCGGTTCCTAGCGCGTGGGGGTCGGGGCCTCGCCCGAGTAGTCGTAGAAGCCGCGACCGGTCTTGCGGCCAAGCCAGCCGGCCTCGACATATTTCACCAGCAGCGGCGCGGGACGGTACTTGCTGTCACGCGTGGTCCGATACAGCACCATCAGGATGTCGAGGCAGGTGTCGAGCCCGACGAAATCGGCCAGCTGGAGCGGGCCCATCGGGTGGTTGAGACCGAGCCTGCAGCCCTTGTCGATGTCCTCGAGACCGGCCGTCGACTGGCCGAGGACGAAGATCGCCTCGTTGATCATCGGCAGCAGGATGCGGTTCACGACGAAGCCGGGTTCGTCCTGCGACAGCACGACTTCCTTGCCCAGCGCCTCGGCAAATGCCTTGGTGCGAGCGGTCGTTTCCTCGCTGGTGGCGAGGCCGGGAATGACCTCAATCAGGCCCATCACCGGGACGGGGTTGAAGAAATGCAGGCCGATAAAGCGCGCCGGATCGGGCGAGTAATTCGCCATGCGCGTGATCGGGATGGAACTGGTGTTCGATGCCATGATCGCACCGGCGCCCAGCTTTTCGCCCGCCTTCTCGAAAATGGCCTTCTTGATTTCTTCCTTCTCGGTCGCCGCCTCGATGATCATCTCGGCTTCGTCCATGCGGGCATAGTCGCCCACCGGGGCGATGCGCGACAGCGCCGCCTCGGCATCGGCCATTTCGATCTTGCCGCGGCCGACCAGCTTGCCGAGCGCCTTGTCGATGCCCGCGTGCGCTTTCGTCGCGACTTCGAGGCTTACATCGGCCAGCAGCACCTGCATGCCGTGCTGGGCAATGGTCTGCGCGATGCCCGAGCCCATCTGGCCCGCACCGATGATCGCGATCGTCTTGGTCACTTGGAAATTCCTTCGCACGTGCAGCAAAGCGCGCGGTCTAGCGAAGGTGTCGGGGGCTGGCTAGCGGCCAGTTAGCGGTTTTGGCCCGGAATCCACTTCACGTCCGCCCTGCCCCCGTCATTGGCCAGCCGCGCAAGGACGAAGAGATAGTCGGACAGGCGGTTGATATAGGCGAGCGCCTGCGGGTTGACCGGCTCTGCGGCAGCCATGGCGGCCATCGCCCGCTCGGCACGGCGGGCGGATGCGCGTGCGACATGGAGGCGCGCCGCGGCTTCGCTTCCGCCGGGAAGTACGAAGCTGGTCAGCGGCTCGAGCTGTTCGTTCGCCTCGTCGATGGCCTGTTCGAGCCAGGCGACCTGGCTGGCAACGACGCGCAGGACCATTTCGGACGGCGCGAAATCCTCGCCCTCGCCCGCAGGCGTGGCAAGGTCGGCGCCAAGGTCGAACATGTCGTTCTGGATGCGGTAAAGCGTATCGCCCGGCCCGCTGCCCGCCAGCACCACCGCCGCAAGGCCGAGGGCGGAATTCGCCTCGTCCACCGCGCCGATCGCTTCCATGCGCGGAGCATGCTTGGCAAGGCGCGAACCGTCGACGAGGCCGGTGGTCCCGTCGTCGCCCGTGCGGGTATAGATCTTGTTGAGCTTTACCACCCCCACAGCCCGCCTAGCTGGCGACTGCGAGCATGATCGCGATGATGATGATCGCCACCGCCTGCCACTTCACGCGCGCCATCATGGCGCGGTTCTGCTTAAGCTGCATTTCGGTCGCATCGACCTGTTCGCCGCTCTCGAGGTCGATCTTGGTGCTTTGCAGGAAAGCAACCACGCCGCGCACGAGTGAAACGACGACCATGACCATGGCCGCGATGAGCAGGATGACGAAGAAGGTGTTCATGGGCACTACCTAGGCATTGGCGAGGGAAATTCCAGCCGGAAACTCTCCAGCGCGCAGGCGCGCGGCAAGTTCCCGTCCGTCCTCGCCGTCCTTGCGCCTCTGGGCGAGGCTGGGGGAGTTGCGGCGCTTGGCCAGCTTCTGCCCGGTCTCGTCCAGCAGGATGGGATGGTGATGGTATTCGGGCACCGGCAGACCCAGCAATTCCTGCAGGACGCGGTGGATATGAGTCATGGCGAACAGGTCCTGCCCGCGCGTCACCAGCGTCACGCCGTCGGCGGCATCGTCCAGCGTGGCTGCTAGGTGGTAGCTGGCCGGCGCATCCTTCCTGACCAGCACGACATCGCCGAAGACCCGCGGATCCGCGACCATCACGCCGTTGGTTTCGTCTTCCCAGATGACCTCGCCCACCCGCGCCAGCGCCTTGTCGACGTCCAGCCGCAGCGAGACGGGCTTTTCGGGATCGAAGTTCTGCCCCTTGCAGGTACCGGGATAGATGGCCCCCTCCGGCCCCAGGCGCGGTTCGAGCGCGGCGATTTCTGCGCGCGTGCAGGTGCAGGGATACAGCAGGCCTTCGTGGAAGAGGAACTGCGCCACCTCCTCGTAATTGACGAGGCGGGTGGACTGGGCGGGCACTTCCTCCCACTCCAGCCCGAGCCAGGCGAGGTCCTCGCGGAATTCGTCGGGCTTTTCGGGAAGCGAGCGCACGCCGTCGATATCCTCGATCCGCAGGAGGAATTTCCCGCCGCGTTCCCTGGCAATGTCGTGTGCCACCACCGCCGAATAGGCGTGCCCCAGGTGGAGCGAACCATTGGGACTGGGGGCGAAGCGCGTGACTACCAAATGACCGGACTCGCTGGATAAGCCTGTGGAAAGCCTGTCTGTAACAGTCTTGACCCGTATCTGTGCAAGTGCATTCTCACAGCCATCGGGGAGGAACGCCGAAGTGTTCAGGGCCGAACTGCTTGAACGGGCCGCCAGGTTCCGAAGTACGGACGGGGATCCGACGCGCAATCTGCAGTCGTGTCCGTCACTCGTCCTGAACGCCGATTACACCCCGCTTTCCTATTACCCGCTCAGCCTCTGGCCATGGCAGACCGCGATCAAGGCCATCTTCCTCGACCGGGTGGACGTCATCGCCACCTACGACCGCGAGGTCCACTCCCCCAATCTCGACATGAAGATCCCCAGCGTGATCGCGCTGAAGCAGTACGTGAAGCCGAGCGAATTCCCCGCCTTCACCCGCTTCAACCTGTTCCTGCGCGACCGGTTTTCCTGCCAGTTCTGCGGGGACATGAACCATCTCACCTTCGACCATGTCATTCCGCGCCGGCTGGGCGGCAAGACGACGTGGGAGAACATCGCCACCGCCTGCGCGCCCTGCAACATGAAAAAGGGCGGCCGCACGCCGAAGCAGGCGGGCATGCAGCTCTACAACGAACCCATCCGTCCGACGCACTGGCAGCTGCAGCAGCATGGCAAGATGTTTCCGCCAAACTACCTTCACGAGACCTGGCGCGACTGGCTCTACTGGGACATCGAGCTGGAAGAGTGAGGGAGCGGACATTCGCTTGACCGCCGCGGCATGCGGCAGTTAGCCCGCATCAATGACAGCCATCTCGATCCTGCCGGTCCAGCTTGACGAGGTTTCTGCCCTGGCCGCGATCGGGCGCCGGACCTTCGAGCAGACTTTCGCAGCCGGAAACAATCCCAACGATTTCGCCATCTACCTCGACCGGGCGTTTTCCCAGGAGCAGCTCGAGCAGGAACTGCGCAATCCGGACTCCCACTTCTATTTCGCGCGGTTCGGGGACGAGATCGGCGGATACCTCAAGACCAACACGGGAAATGCCCAGACCGAAGAGTTGGAAGGCAGGACCTTGGAGATCGAGCGCATCTACGTCGATGAAGCAATGCAGGGGGCGGGCGTCGGCAAGGCGCTTTTCCAGCATGCCGTCGGGCAGGCCGAAGCGATGGCAGCCGATGCCGTGTGGCTCGGCGTGTGGGAGGAAAACCCCAAGGCGATCGAGTTCTATTCGCGGCAGGGCTTCACGGCTTTCGGCGAACACGAATTCACGATCGGGAACGATGTGCAGCGCGATATCCTGATGCGCCGCACGCTCTAGTCAATACCGCGTCCAAGCATCACCGCGGGAGCCGCCCACAATTACTGCGGCCTGATTATTCGCTTGTCCAAGAAAAGCGCGTGAATTATTCAAGCGCTGGCGCCAATCTTGGCGCAAGGAATTGAACGATCATGAAAATTACTAGTGTCGCTTTCCTCCTGCCGCTGGCGGCAGTGCTGGGCGGCTGCGTTTCGACGGCCATCGAGCAGGCGGGCACGGAACTTGCCGACATCTGCGAAGCGAGAGGACCGGACATGCGCATCGAATCGCCCAAAGCGGAATCGCGCGGCGGGATGTTCGGCAATGTCGTGGTGACCGGCAATTGCGTTGCGCCCGAAGATGAAGGCTACGCCGAAGCCATGACGATCGAGGAATATCGCGCCAGCCTCGGCAAGACTCCGAAGTAAGCGCGCACGGTCCAGCCTGTCAGGTAACGGCCGCTCGTTCGCGGAACACGCTGCGCTGCCACTCGCCGGTCTCGATCACTTCGGCGAGGTGCCTCACGGCCTCGGCCATGTCTTCGAAACGCAAATAGGCAGGCGCGAACCCGAAACGCAGGATGTCGGGATCGCGGAAGTCGCCGATCACGCCGCGCGCGATCAGCGCCTGGCAGATGGCGTAGGCATCGCCGTGGCGGAAAGAGAGCTGGCTACCGCGCTGCACGGGATCTGCAGGGCTGACGAGTTCCAGCTCGACATCCGCTTCGGAAAGGCATTGGCGGAAAAATTCCGACAGCTTCTGCGACTTGGCATAAAGCCGCTCCACCCCGATTTCGGCGATGAGATCGACGCCCACTTCCAGCGCGGCGAGGCCAAGGATGCCGGGCGTGCCGCACAGCAGGCGATCGACGCCTGCAGCAGGCGTGTAGTCGTCGCTGAACTCGAACGGTTTCGCGTGCCCCATCCAGCCACTCAGCGGCTGCGCGATGGCCTCGTGATGCCGCTGAGCCACGAAGGCATAGGCCGGTGCTCCCGGACCTCCGTTCAGGTACTTGTATCCGCAGCCGACCGCGAAATCGGCCTCGCAGGCGGTGAGGTCCACCGGTAGCGCGCCGCCCGAATGCGACAGGTCCCACAGCACCAGCGCACCTGCCTCATGCGCCGCGCGCGTAAGCGCTTCCATGTCGAACAGTTGGCCAGTCTTGTAATGCGCATGCGTAAGCATGAGCAGCGCGACATTATCGTCGAGCGCCCCTGCCAATTCCTCGCGGGCGACCAGCCTACGCTGCGCCAACCCCTGCTTTTCGAGGCCTTCGATCATGTAGACGTCGGTCGGGAAATTGCCCGGCTCGCTCAGCACGGTCTTGCGCCCCGGCCGCATGGCAAGCGCGGCGGAGATGAGCTTGTAGAGGTTTACCGAGACGCTGTCGCAGGCGATGACCTCGTGCGGCTGCGCGCCGATGAGCGGGGCGATCTTCGCCCCGACGCGCTGCGGCAAGTGAATCCAGTCCGCGCTGTTCCAGCTGCGGATGAGGTCGCGCCCCCACTCGCCCCGAACGACCTGTTCCAAACGCGCCGGCGTGGCCTTGGGCAGGCAACCGAGGGAATTGCCGTCGAGGTAGATGACGCCCTCGGGCACGTCGAAACGGTGGCGGAAACTTGCCTGCGGGTCCGCCGCGTCGAGACTGCGTGCGCGCTCAAGCATCGCGAAGTTCCCTGAGGATTGCGCGGGTGAGGCCGGCATCCCCGCCGCCCACCTTGAGCGGCAGGGCAATAAGCTCGTAGCGGCCCTCAGCGACATCATCGAGCACGAGACCTTCGAGAATGCGCATGTCGTTTCTCGCCACGGCCTTGTGGGCATCCATGGTCTTGGAATCCTGCGGATCGACACTGGGTGCGTCGGTACCGACCAGCTTCACACTCTGCAGCGCGAGCCACTCGATCGTCTCGGCAGCGATGGGCTTCCAGTCGCTGCGCCATTCGTCATGCGGGAAGGCTTCCCAAGTGCGGAACAGCACCCTGTCGGCGCTGCCGAGGTGCGGCAGGTCGGCGACGTCGATCTCTCCGGAAACGCCGCGTGCATCCACCACCAAGCATTCGCCGATGAAGGGATCGAGTTCCATCCCGGCTGCGTCCAATCCGGCGGCATCATAGTGCAGCGGCGCGTCGGCATGGGTGCCCGAATGCGTGCTCATGACTATCCGGCCGACATTGACGGGCGAGCCGTCCTCCATCCGCCATGTGCGCTCGAACCCGAAGGCGGTATCGCCCGGCCAGACGGGCAGTCCGGGGCGCAGCACCTGGCTGATATCCCAGATCCGCCGCGAGCTGCGCCAGGAACTCATATCGCGGTCCTCACGCTCAGCAGCTCGGGGAAGAAGGCCTGCTGCAAGACGCCGGCGAGGTAGGGCACGCCGGGCGTACCGCCGGTGCCGGTCTTGAAGCCGATGATCCGTTCCACGGTCTTCAAATGGCCGAAGCGCCAGCGCTGGAAGTGATACTCCAGATCGACCAGCTTTTCCGCCAGCTCGTAGAGGTCCCAGTGCGCCTTCGGGTCGCGGTAGATTTCGGCCCACGCCGCCTCGACCCCGGGCGAATGCGTCCACGGCTCCCAGACATCGCGCTCCAGGACCTCGGCAGGAATGGCGAAGCCGCGCCGCGCGAGCAGGGCGACCGTTTCGGCGTAGATGCTCTTGCGACCAAGCTCGGCGCGCAGCTGCCCCGCCACCTCCGGCGTGGTCTCGTGCATCCTCACCATCGCCGGCTTCCGGCCGCCGAGGAGGAATTCCATCATCCGGTACTGCGCGCTCTGGAACCCGCTGGAAGAGCCGAGGTGCGGGCGGATCGTCGAATAGTCGTGCGGCGTCATCGTGCTCAGCACGTCCCAGCTCTGGATCAGCTGTCCCTGTGCGCGGGCGACGCGGGCGAGCATCTTGAAGGACGGACGCAGCCGGTCCTCGCGAATGCAGTCGCGCGCGGCGAACAATTCGTGCAGGCAGAGCTTGAGCCACAACTCGCTCGCCTGGTGGACGATGATGAACAGCATCTCGTCATGCGCATCCGACGAGGGGTGCTGCGCCGCCAGAATGCGGTCGAGATCGAGATAGGAGGAATAGGTCACGTCCTGCGTCATGCGCGCAGCCTTATGGCCGCAGGAACCGCCGCGCAATGGCCGCGCCCCCGACGCAGGCAAAACTACTGGTCGATGACGCGCGTCTCGGGGTGGTGGCGGTCAAGATGCTTCTTGATCGTCTTCAGGTTCTTGGTGTTCGACCGGTAGAGCACGTCGAACGCATCGCCCAGCAGCGGCACGGCGCCCACTGCCGTATCGAAGCCGATGCGGCCCATCATGTGCCACAGCTTCCACTTCGGAATGCCGAGGTTGCGCGCTTCCCACACGATATAGCTGCCCATGGCGGCAGTAATGATGTCGCCCAGCACCGGCACGAGGCCGATGATCGTGTCGAGCCCGATCCGGTAGTTCGTGCCCGGGATGACCATGCTGCGCTCGAGGATCATCTCCAGCGCTTCCACCCGGCGGCGGATGGATTGGGGGTCGTTGCCCATGGGCAGTTCGATGCCGAATGCCTGCGCAGAAGCGCGGTCGGCACGGGGCTCCTCGCGACCGGAATAGATATCGATCGGGGTCAGGCGATTGTCGTCCATGCCCTTTAGATGGGCGCGAGGGTCAGCGGGAACAAGGGATGGAAGCCCCAGGGGTTCTCCGAAAAGCCTTCGACTTCCGAACGGGTCTGGGTCCAGCGGATCGGCGCGCCGAGCGGGATGTAGAGGTTCGTCGCCGCCAGCGTGCTCTCGGCCTCGAGCAAATAGGAGGCTTCCTCCTCGGCATTGGCGGCGTCGGTGGCGAGCGAGACAAGAAAATCGACATCTTCGGAACAGATGCGCGGCGAGATGCTACAATTGAACTGGTTGAGGAACCAGCGCGGCCCCGCATAGCGCGCAACGCGGTCGCGCAGGACCATGTCGGCACGCGATTCAGCAGCGGCGCGTTCGAGCACGATCCCGACCGCCAAGAGATCCTTGGCAAGGCTGGCGAACAAGAGGTCCGAACCGGGCCCTTCGGGTAGTGCGAGGGAGACGCTCGGCGCGCTGCCGTTCGAGGCGCGCCAGCCGGCTGCCCGCTGTGCCGCGCGCGTCCTGCGCTGGTCGAGCGACAGGCCTTCCCAGCGGTCCGGCGAGGGAGCAACGCCGGGCAGGTCCGCCGGGACGATCCGTGCAGAAGCGCTCCAGCCGCCGATGCCGAGCGCGCTGGCGATGGCATTGCGGTCGATGGCCAAGGCAATCGCTTCCCGGTTCGCCGCATCCGCAAGGAAGCCGCGCTGCTGCCTGACGTCGAGGCCGAACAAACCGATCGCCGAATCGAGCCTCACCGTCGCGCGCGAAAACGTGCTCGTCGAGGCGCGCGGGAGGTCCTGTATCCGCCCGCCAAGGATGAGGTCGTAGCGGTTCTGCTGGAAGCCTTGTGCCGCCTGTTCGGCAGGCACGGTCTGGAAGCGGATCGCGCGCATTCCTTCGCCCCACTCGGGCTGCGAGGGCTGGCCGCGCAATTCGGGCGCCATCGCTTCGAGCAGCCAGGCATCGCCGTCGCGCGCCGCGCTCATCGGGCCGGTTCGGGCCGCTTCTGCCGAAATGCCGAGTTCCGGCTGGGCCAGCACCTGCAGCAGGCCGGGCATGGGGCTCTTCAGGCGGATTTCCACCACGCGCCCGGTCATGGCCCTGATCTCGGCGACCTTCTGCAGGTCGAGGCCGAGACTGGTGCCATCCAGCCGCGCGATCGTTCGCCGCAGCGAATCGCGTACCGTGGCTGCCGTCAGGCGCTCGCCATTCGGCAGGTCGAATTCAGTAATCCGGAAGATGTAGCTTTCGCCGTCATCGGTGACGATCCAGCGTTCGGCGATCCCGGGAACAACCTCGCCGGCGGCATTCAACCGGACGAGGCCCTGCTGGGTCGAAGCCCGTACCAGCTGTGCGGCCGGACCGATGCGCAGGCCTTGCTCGAAAGCATCTTCGGGTTGTCCGATGAAAGCGACGTCGAGCACACCGTCATCCTCGCGCCCCGAACAGGCGGCAAGGACCAGCACGGCAAGGGTGAGAACGACGCGGCGCATTGCGCTGGGTTAGCAGCGCACCGCCGTCGTGCAAGGCAATCAGAGCTTGCGGAGCTGCGAAGGGTCGCGCTGGTAAAAGCCGATCGGCCGCGTATGGCGCGGCGCGACACTTTCCGAGACGGCCATCACCGCACGGGCGGCCTTGGCGTCGATCTCTTCCTCGAAGGCGATGCCGAAGCGGTTGCCCTGCGTCCACGCGACGACGCCGCGCACCGGCTTGGTGTTGCGCAGTTCGACCGTAACGCGGTCCCCGCGGGACAGGGGCAGCAGCCCTTCCGCCATCATGCCGCCGTCCGACAAATTGCGCACCTTGACCCTGACCGCCTCGCCAGCCGGACCGGCGTGCAGGGTTGCAGTCAGGAAGAGACTGTCACGGTTCAGGTTTCGCGTGTCTATCATCGACAAGGGAGTGGGCTCCGAACAGCTTTGCGCGCCGACCCGAAAACCGGGTGCGCTGCCGCCGAAACTAGCGATTTACCGATGAAGAAATGGTTACCCGCGCAGCAAGATTTCCGAGGGAAATCAATCGTCGCGCGAGATCTTTTCCTTGCGTTCGTGCGCGGTCTGCGCCTCGACAGTCATCGTTGCCACCGGACGGGCGATGAGACGGCGCAGGCCGATCGGATCGCCGGTGACCTCGCAATAGCCGTATTCGCCCTGGTCGATGCGGCGCAGCGCAGCGTCGATCTTGGCGATGAGCTTGCGCTGGCGGTCGCGGGTGCGCAGTTCGATGCCCCAGTCGGTTTCCGACGATGCGCGGTCGTTGAGATCGGGTTCGCGGATCGGGCCGTCCTGCAGGTGCTGGAGAGTGAGACCGGCCGCGTCGTGGATCGACTTCTTCCAGTCGAGCAGGAGCATACGGAAGTAATCGAGCTGCTGGTCGCTCATATATTCTTCGTCGTCGGACGGAACATAGTCCGGAGCGACAGCCGCCTTTGCCTTGGCGAGCTTGTCGGAAACACTCGAAGCCGAAGTGGCCATTGACCTCGTAATCCTTCTACCCATCGGAACGGATGCCGCGTCGCCCTGCTGGTCCGGATCTTTCCGGTACCTCGCCGCCTGTTCGATGGCGCGGCCTATAGGTCGCACGACTTTCCGGCACAAGGCGCAATCCCAATCCTTTCACCGACCTGTGACAAATGGACCGCATTGGCGGCGAGGTAACGAAAACCGCGTTAACCTTTTATTGACCATAACAGGCGAGGACTGTCCTCACCCGGCGGGGGGCCGGGCCAATGGGGGAAGTTCGAAATGACCGTACTGACGAGCATCGAAGGGGGCGCCGGCCGCATCGACCAGACCGGTGAAGGCGAAGCGACCATCGCGGAATATCTGGGTGCCTTTGCCAAGGGTAGCATCGACGCGCTCTACGACCTGGGCGTTGCCTTCTCGACCGGCAGCCACGGCGTGGCCTGCGACATGATCGAGGCGCACAAGTGGTTCAACATCGCCGCATCCAAGGGTCACGAGGAAGCTGCCTGGTGCCGCGCCGATATTTCGGACGAAATGACCGCCCGCGAAATTTCCGAAGCCCAGCGTCGTGCTCGCCAGTGGCTGTGCGAAGGCGAACGCCGCGTCGCCTGACCCCTACCCGCCGCGCCTGAAAGGGGTGCGGCGCGCGAGGTAGTTGCGATCGGCCGCCACTCCGGCGCGTTCGCGTGTCAGGAAATCGGCCACTGCCTCGCGAAAACCCGGATCGGCGATCCAGTGCGCCGATACCGTTTCGACAGGTTCATATCCGCGGGCCAGCTTGTGCCCGCCCTGCGCTCCGGCTTCGACCCGGTCGAGGCCGAGTTCGATGGCGACATCGATGGCCTGGTAATAGCACAGCTCGAAATGCAGGAAACGCACGTCCTTCGTGCAGCCCCAGTAGCGCCCGTAGAGCGCATCCCCCCCGATGAAACTGAGCGCGCCGGCAATCGGCAGCCCGTCTTCCAGCGCAAGGACGAGCAGCAGCTTCTCGCCCATCCGCTTGTGGAACAGGTCGAAGGCCTCCCGCGTCAAATAGGGCCGGCCCCATTTGCGCGCGCCGGTGTCCTGGTAGAAGACCCAGAAGGCGTCCCAGTGTTCGGGCCGGATATCCTCGCCCCGCAGCTTCACGATTTCCAGCCCTTCCTGCGCCGCTGCCCGCTCCTTGCGCAAATCCTTGCGCTTGCGCGAGGTGAGCGTGGCGAGGAAATCGTCGAATCCTGCAAACCCGCGATTGTGCCAGTGGAACTGCAGGTCCTTGCGGACCAGCCAGCCGGCCTTTTCGAACAGGGCGACCTGCGCCGGTTCGATGAAGGTCGCATGCGCGCTCGAAAAGCCGTTCTGCAGGCACAATTGCTCGGCTGCTTTCAGCATGGGTGCGGCAAGGCTCTCGTCCGACAGCAGCAGGCGCGGGCCCGTCGCCGGCGTGAAGGGCGCGGCAATCTGGAGCTTGGGGTAATACTGCCCCCCTGCCCGCTCGTAGGCATCGCCCCAGGCATGGTCGAAGACATATTCGCCCTGGCTATGGCTCTTCAGATAGGCAGGCATGGCAGCGAGCGGCGGGCCGCCCGCCGAGGATATGACCAGCGGCGCGCTCTGCCAGCCGGTACCGGGTCCGACACTGCCCGAATCCTCCAGCGCGGTGAGGAATTCGTGCGATACGAAAGGATTGTCACCGGCGAGCGCGTTCCAGGCATCGCGGTCGATCGCGCCGACCGATCCCGCCACCCTTGCCGCCAGGTCGCCCTCGCTCACGCCAGCCCCGCTCCTTCCGCGATCAGGGCATCGGCATGGGCTTGGCCGACCGCGCGGCTCTCGGGCGAGTTCACTGTCCAGGTGAGGACCGGCATCCCGCGCGCCTTCAGTGCCGCGACCATCGGGTTCGGCAAGGCTGCGACGTGGTAGGCGATGAATTCGGGGCGCGCCGCCCACAGCGCGAGATGGCGACTGGCCGCCGACTGGGTGTAACCGCGCTCGTCCTCGCGCATGACGAGGCCGCGCACCGTTTGCGGGTTATGCCTGGCGAACCAGCGCGAGACGCGCGGATCGAAGCTCATCACACCGTGGAGTCCGGCATAGCCTTCCAGCGCATCGGCCACCCGCCGACAGGTTAGCTCGACATCATAGCCGCGCCGCGACTTGATCTCGATCAGCAGCGGCACCCGGCCCGCGACCATCGCCAGCAGCTCGGGCAGGTCCATCGGCCGGTCCTCGCTTTCGAGATAGGCCAGCTCGCGCCATTCTTCGCGGGTCAGCGCTTCCGTCTTCTCCGGTCGCCCGACCAGCCGGGCGAAATCCCAGTCATGGAAGACCATCGGCCAGTCGTCGGCGCTGCGCTGGATATCGCATTCGAGCCCGAGGCCCGCTTCCACCGCGGCGCGGAAGGCGCTCGGCCCGTTTTCTATCCGGCCCGGCCCGTGAAGGCCGCGATGGGCATAGGTCCATGTCCGCAGCCACCCGACCCGCTCGGGGTCGGGTGCCGGAACGACCAGCCGGTCAATGAGGGCGAAGGGCGACAATCGCATCGACCTCGACCGCGGCATCGAGCGGGAGGACCGGCACGCCGACCGCGCTGCGCGCGTGCTTGCCGGCATCGCCGAACACCTCGGCCATCAAATCGCTGCAGCCGTTCACGACCTTGGGCTGGTCGGTGAAATCGGGCGTGCTGGCAACGAAGCCGCCCAGCTTGACCACCTGTTCCACTTGTTCGAGCAGCCCGGCTGCCTTGAGCTGGGCAAGGATCATCAGTCCGCAGGCGCGCGCGGCCTGCTGGCCGGTTTCGAGCGAGACGTCCGCGCCCAGCTTGCCGGTGACGAGCTGGCCGTCGACGAAGGGCAGCTGGCCCGAAAGGAAGGCCATGTTCCCGGTGACGACCACTGCCTGGTAGCTGGCGACCGGTGCCGCGGCCTGCGGCAGGATGATGCCCAGTTCGGCCAGTTTCGCTTCGATGCTCATGCTTCTTCCCTCTCCAGTTCGCCCATCAGCCAGGGCAGCGCCTCTTCCCAGCAGTCGATGCGGGCATCGGCATGGCCGGAGGTGTGGGCGCAGTCGATATGCGGGGCAAGCATCGGCTCGCCGCACAGGTGTAGCGTCGTGATCGACCCGATCGTCTCGCGCGCGGAGCGGTGGTGCTGCGCAAGGTCGTCGATGAAGATCGCCTTGGTCGGATTGTATTCGTCAAGGATGCGCTGCAGCGCCGGGCCCTTGGGGCCCTGGTTGGTGAAGACCCGCGCGGCAAGGCCGTGATCGGCCAGCTGCTCGGTCCGCATCTGCTGGCGCTTGTCGACAAGGTTGGTCAGCACCACCACGTCGGCTTTCTCGCCCAGCGTGTTGATGCCCTCGATCGCACCGGGAATGGGCGACTGGCGGTGCATTTCGGTATCGAAGAAGCGGCCCAGCATGTGCCAGATTTCTTCCGGCGCGAGATATTCGCCGTTTTCCTGCCAGCGCAGCGCCTTGGAAAAATCATTCGTGCCCATGTGGAAGTCGACGCCCTGCGTTTCGTCCAGCCAGTCGCGGAAGGGCGACACCATGTAGAGCAGGACTTCGTCGCAATCGGTGATGATCAGCGGGCGGCTCATTGTGACAGGCTCCTGTGGGCAGCGACCAGCGCTTCGGGCGTGGTGCCCAGCGCATCGGCTGCCGAGATAAGGTCGGGTTCGTGATTTGCGAGGAATTCGAGCACGGCGGCCTGCACTTCGCGTTCGGCGATGCCGTGGCGAAGGCGTTCGGGCGTCAGGCCGGTCAGCGACAACAGGCGCTCTGCCCGGCGCTCGTCGACCAGCGCCCAGCCCAGCGCTTCCAGCGCCAGCACTTCCGGCGCGCGCGTTTCGTCAGCTTTGTCCGATGCAGGAATTGTCAGCCCTTTCGCTTGTCCCTATGCCGCCTGCCGGTACTTGCGCCATTCGCAGGAGACGGCAGGCCCGTGGCAAGAAGAATCCTCGTTGTCGAGGACAACGATCTCAATCGTAAGTTGTTCTGTGACGTGCTCAAGGCAAACGGGCACGAAGTCGTTCCCGTGGCCGACGGCAACAACGTGCTGGCGACGGCGCGCAAGTTCTCGCCCGACCTCGTCATCATGGACATCCAGCTGCCCGGGGTGAGCGGGGTCGACCTGATCGCCGAAATCAAGCGCGACGGCGAACTGGCGAAAGTGCCCGTGCTGGCCGTGACCGCCTATGCAGGCAAGGGCGACGAGGAGCGGATTCGCGGTGCCGGGGCAGAGGATTACCTCGCCAAGCCGGTGTCGATCGGCCCCTTCATGGCCGCCGTGCGCCGCCTGGTCGGCGAATAGGAACGCGCCGCCGCGCTTGACAAAACCCTGCGGAAACCGCTTTGCCGCGCCAATGGTCATGAACCGCAACAGCTGCGGCTCGCCACGCATTACAAGGACAGGACCTTCATGGACCGAGCGGAAGTCGACGCGAAGATTCGCGAGATCGCCGAACCCTTCAACAAGAAGGGAGTCAACATCACCGAAGACACGAGCTTCCAGAACGACCTGGAGTTCGACAGCCTGACGGTCATGGATTTCGTTGCCGAGATCGAGGACGAGTTCGACATCATCATCTCGATGAACCAGCAGGCCGAGATCGAAACCTACGGCCAGCTCGTCGATGCCGTGAACAAGATGCAGGCCGACTGATGAGCGAGGGCATCTCCCAGCCGGACCAGCCGATTGAGCGCGAGGGCGAAGGCAAGGACCTGTTCTCCAAGTTCGACGACATCATCGCCATGCGCCAAGGCCTGCTCGACAGCGGTGTCGAGGATCCCTTCAACCTGGTGATGGAAAAGGTCCTCTCGCCGACCCGCGCGATCTGCAACGGGCGCGAGACGATCCTGCTCGGCACCTACAATTACATGGGCATGACCTTCGACCCCGACGTGGTCGAGGCGGGCAAACAGGCGCTGACCGATTTCGGTGCGGGCACCACCGGCAGCCGCGTGCTCAATGGCACCTACCAAGGTCACAAGGACGTCGAGGAAGCGCTCAAGGACTTCTACGACATGGACCACGCGATGGTCTTCTCGACCGGCTACCAGGCCAATCTCGGGATCATCAGCACCATTGCGGGCAAGGGCGACTACATCGTCCTCGACATCGACAGCCATGCCAGCATCTGGGACGGCTGCGCGATGGGCAATGCCGAAGTCGTGCCCTTCAAGCACAATGACATCGAAGCGATGGAAAAGCGCCTCAAGCGCATTCCCGAAGGCGCCGGCAAGCTGGTCATCCTCGAAGGCGTCTACTCGATGCTGGGCGATGTCGCGCCGCTGAAGGAAATGGTCGCGGTCGCCAAGAAATATGGCGCCATGGTGCTGGTCGACGAAGCGCACTCGATGGGCTTCATCGGCGAACACGGGCGCGGCGTGTGCGAAGCGGCCGGCGTGATCGACGATTGCGATTTCATCATCGGCACTTTCTCCAAGAGCGTGGGCACGGTGGGCGGCTTCTGCGTCTCCAACCATCCCAAGTTCGAGATCATGCGCCTGGTGTGCCGCCCCTATGTCTTCACCGCTTCGCTCCCGCCGAGCGTGGTGGCGACCGCCTGCACCTCGATCCGCAAGCTGATGCACGGATCGAACAAGCGCGCGCATCTCTGGGAAAATTCCAAGGCGCTGCACAAGGGCCTGAAGGACCTGGGCTTCCAGCTCGGGACCGAGGAACCGCAAAGCGCGATCATCGCGGTGATCATGCCCGACCTCCAGCAGGGCGCGGCCATGTGGGAAGCGCTGATCAAGAACGGGCTTTACGTGAACCTCGCGCGTCCGCCGGCAACGCCTGCCAACATGACGCTGCTGCGCTGCTCGCTGTGTGCCGAACACAGCGAGGAAGAGGTCGGTCAGATCCTCGATATCTTCGAGAAGTCGGGCAAGGCCGTCGGCATCATCTGACCAGCCGGGAACGGCAGGTCCGGCCATCCGTCTCATCGGTGCAAAGGAGATTGAACCGATGAAGACGACCAATAGCGGCAGCGCGACCTACGAAGGCCTCGGCAAGGACGGCAAAGGCCATGTCTCGACCGGCTCGGGCGCGCTGTCGGACCAGCCCTACGGCTTCAACACGCGCTTCGAGGATGCAGCCGGGACAAACCCGGAAGAGCTGGTGGCCGCAGCCCATGCCAGCTGCTTCACCATGGCGCTCTCGTTCAAGCTGGCCGAAGCCGGCTTCAGCGACGGCAAGGTCGAAACCGAAGCGAAGGTGACGCTGGAAAAGCTCGACGGCGGCTTCACCGTGACCCGCTCGGCCCTGTCCACGAAGGGATCGGTCCCGGGCATGGACCAGGCGAAGTTCGAGGAACTGGCCGCCGATGCCAAGGCGAACTGCCCGATCTCGCGCCTGCTGAACTGCGAGATCACGCTGGAAACCGCCTTCGAAGGCTAAAGGGAAATGGAAAGACCGGCCGGAGGGTCGCGAAAACCGGCCGGCCTTTCCGTCAGGCGACCTTTGCGGTCGTCCCCTCTCCAACCGGTTCGTCCATCACCTTGTTCTCCGGGAAGATCGGCCACAGCAATTGCTGGCCGAGCGTGGCGGGTGCGAGATTCTCGACCCCGTAGCTTACCGGGAAGGTGCGGGTGATCTTGGCCGTGCCGAACAGCACGTCCCAGAAGAACAGCAGGTTTCCGTAATTGCCCTTGTAGTGGACCGCCGGATCGTCCGCATGGCGGCCGTGATGGGCGTGGTGCGTCGCGGGCGTCGAAATGGTGCGCTCCACCACCCACATGACGGGCGACAGCCATTTCTTCGCATAAAGTGGCTCGTCCCAGGCGACGTCCGAATGCGCGCCGGTGATGACCAGCAGCTTCACCACGATGTAGCCCGCATAGACCCAGCCGAGGCCGAGCCAGATCAGCACGCCCGACATCCAGAGGCTGGGCATCATGGCGTAGTAGATGATGTTGTTCCGGTAGACGAGCCGCACGCTCATGTAGCGCGCGTTGTGATGCGCGCGGTGGAGATTGTAGAGCCACGGCGTCGAATGGCTCGCGCGGTGCCACCAGTATTGGAGCATGTCGTCGAGCACGAGGAACAGCGCGATCGCGGCGAAGATGTTGAGGCCCGACAGGGCGCCGGCATATTGCGGCGCGACCATGTCGGCGATCTTGCCCGCCAGCAGCAGCACGGTCGGTTGGGTCACGGCGAGCAGCATGGTCATGCTGATGGCCTCGACGATCCCGTCGTCGCGCGACTGCTCTTCTTTCGAGAACAGGTTGGAGCGCCACAGCTCCAGCAGCGCGAAACCGAGATAGATCGCCACGATGGCGATGGTCGATGCAGGCATGTGTCCTCTCCCCGGACAAACTTGTCGATTCGCTGTCTAGCGTTTACCGAGGCGCAAGAATGTCCAATATTTTACATTCTCGCACGACTCGGCGCTCGCTGGTGACACCCATGCTGTTCACCGCGCTCGATCCGTCGCTCCAGGCGCATTTGCGCAGTGGCGGCGTGGACCGGGAATTCGCCGACGGGCAGCTTATCCAGCAGCGCGGGACGCAGGCCGACGGCTTCTGGCTGATCGAGGAAGGCTCGGTCATGGTCGGCCAGTTCCTGCCCGATGGCGAGTTCCGTGCTGTGGCCCTGCTGGGGCCAGGCGATTCCTATGGCGAGCTGGCGGTGTTCTCCGGCCGCCCGCGCATCGTCGATGCCGTGTCGCGCGGGACCAGCCGCATCCGCTTCATCGCGGCGCGCCGGTTCCTCGATGCGCTGGGCAATTACCCGGCATCGAGCAAGGCCCTGCTCGGCGCATTGTCGGCGCAGCTCCAGGACGTACTCGCAATCCTTGCCAGCGTGCGGCGCGGGACCAACCCTGCCCGCCTTGCCGAACTGCTTGCCAACATGGCGGGAGAGGACGGGACAGTGGCGATCACCCAGCAGGAGCTGGCCGACCTCCTCGGCGTGACACGGGCGACCGCCCATGCGGCCCTGCGCGAGTTGCAGGCGAAGCGGCTGGTGGAACGCGGCTACGGCCGCATCAGGGTGCCCGACCGCGAGCGGCTCGCCGCCTATGCGCTGGCCTAGACGCCCGCCTCGATAGCCGGAGCGTTGGCGCAGACGTCGTCGCTGCCTTCATCGCTGCTGCCGAACTGGGCGAGCACCAGCACGCCGCCTACCACCAGCACGACGAACAGCGTGGTCAGCAGGCCGAGGTACTTGTCGATCAACCGCTTGATCGGCGCACCGAAGACGCGGAACAGGATGCCGACCGTCATGAAGATGAGCGCTCGGGCGAACAAGCTCGACAGCACGAAAGTGACGAGGTTCATGCCCACGAAGCCGGCAGTGATCGTCAGCAGCTTGAACGGGACAGGCGTGGCGCCGGCGATCAGGATCGCCTCGAAGTCGTATTCGCGTAAATGGCAGGCGGCGACCGGGAAGGCTTCGCTGAGGCCGAGACTGGAGATCAGCCACACGCCGACCGTGTCGTAAAGGCCCCAGCCGATCGCATAGCCGAGCAGCGCGCCCGCAACCGACGACAGCGTCGCGACAGCAGCGAACTTCACCGCCTTCTTCGGTTCGGCGAGGCACATGAGGCCCAAGAGCGGGTGCGGCGGGATCGGGAAGAAGGAGGATTCGATGAAGCAGAAAAATGCCAGCCACCACACCGCATGCGGGTGCGCGGCCTTGTCCATCGTCCAGTTGTAGAGGCTGCGCAGCACTGGTGTGACCCTTCCCGTTCGAAGCGCGGCAATTAGGCGAGCCTCGCTGCGTAGGCAAGCGCTTCGCGATAACCTATTTGGTTCTTCTTGGTTGACATCGTAACGCTATTTGGCTAGACAAATGGAACATCGCGATAGTGTGATTCGAACGGGCGGGGCCTCACGGGCCACCGCCCTTTTTCGTGTCCGGCGTCGCTTTTTCACCGGAGGAGCGCATGGCGAAGAAGAACTGGGAGAGGATTTTCATCAACGCGCTGGCCGAAACCTCGAACGTGAAGGCAGCCTGCGAACTGGCCGGCGTTAGCCAGAGCCTGGTCTACAAGACCCGCCGCGAGAAAGCCGAATTCGCCCGCCAGTGGTATGCGGCGCTCGCAGAGGGATACGACAATGTGGAAATGGAGCTGCTCTCCCGCCTGCGCGAAGGGCGGCTCGAGGACTTCGATGAGGACGGCAACAAGCGCAAGTTCGACATCGGCACCGCCTTCCGCGCCTGATCGCGCACCGCGACACGGTGGCCAGCAGGCGACTGTTTGTGATGGAACGCCGCAGCTACGAAAAAAGAAGAACTTGATTCAGTAATTTGGGATTAGATGGTCTTGCATCGCAGTGCCCAAGGAGGCTCAAGTTGACGTCGCCCCGATGGGTTACTGCCGTATGACCAAAGGCTGCTTGAACTTGTCATTCACCTTGGACGAGGCCGCTAGCGGCATGCAGGACCGCCCGACGCGACGTTCCTAAGCGACAAAAGCGCCTCCCCGTCGCTTTGTCTACACCAGCAATTGGACCGGCCGTATATTTAAGCCGGGGCCACCCCAACAGGAAGCGACATCGACGCCGAGGCTCGTACTGCCATCGGCGAGGTTGTAGCCATTTTGCGACAGTTCGGCCTATTCGTCTGATTTGTCGGAACTAGTTTCGGGCGGTCACGTTAAAGCCGCGTGCTGGACGGGGAAACCCGCCGGACAGCCCAATAATCTGACGGGAATCGCGACATTCTTGCAACAGTTCCCGTTCAATGGCCGCTTGCCACCTTGCTGAGGGAAAGTTAGATAAGTTTCACTCGGTGGCTTAAATTCGCAAAAAGGGGAAATAAATAATGCGGAATTTCGTCCTAGGAATGGCGATGGCCTCTACGGCCCTTGCATCGCCTGCCCTCGCACGAGATAACTCGTGGTACATCGGCGCCGAATTCGGCCCGATGCTCGCGGAAGATCTCGATCTCGCAATTCGTGATGCCGATGGCAATGAAACCGGCATCGTCAGCGTCGACACCGACTACGGTTTCGATGGCGGCGGCTATGTCGGCTACGACTTCGGTGCGTTCCGCCTCGAAGCCGAAGCCAGCTATCGCGACGCCAACCTCGACACCCTCACCGTTCCCGCAAGCGGCATCGCTTTCGGCACCGGCGGTGTTGCAGCTGCAGGCGACTACGAAGGTACCGGTGGTATCAACGCGCTGAGCTTCATGCTCAACGGCCTGTTCGACTTCGGCTCGGATGACGGCCTCCAGTTCTATGCTGGTGCCGGTATCGGTGTCGCTCGTACGAGCGTCGAAGCCCGCATCAACGACGCTGGCAGCCCGTCGATCGACGACTCCAGCACCGACCTTGCATGGCAGCTCATCGCCGGCATCAACGCTCCGCTGAGCGACAGTGTCGACGTCGGCCTGCGTTATCGCATGTTCACCGCTGAAGACGTTGAAGTCGTCGACCTTGGCGGTCGTTCGCTCGACGAAAAGTGGCGCACGCACTCGCTCATGGGCACGCTGACCTACAACTTCGGTGCTCCGACTCCGCCGCCGCCGCCGCCGCCGCCGCCGCCGCCGCCTCCCCCGCCGCCGCCGCCGCCGCCGCCGCCGCCGCCGCCGGCTCCGGTGTGCCAGCAGGGCCCGTACATCGTCTTCTTCAACTGGGACGAGTCGGACATCACTCCGGAAGCAGCGACGATCCTCGACAACGCGGTTTCGGCTTACGCCAACTGCGGCATGGCTTCGGTCATGCTCGCTGGCCACACCGACACCTCGGGTTCGGCCCAGTACAACATGGGCCTGGCAGAGCGTCGTAACTCGTCGGTTCGCGACTACCTGACCGCCCGCGGCATCCCCGATGGCCGGATCAGCAGCGAAGCCTTCGGCGAAACGCAGCTTCGCGTTCCGACCGCAGACGGCGTCCGCGAACTCCAGAACCGTCGTGTGGAAGTCACCTACGGTCCGGGTTCGGGCATGTAATTCTACCCTTCAAGGTAGAAACAGGATTAGGGGCCGGAGCAATCCGGCCCCTTTTTCGTTGGGCCTTGCAGAAGCACGAAACTTGCGAGGATCGATCACATGATAGCGAAGAAACTAGCCACTCCCGCCCTGCTTGCTCTCGCTCTTTGCGGATGCAGCACGTTGAGCGACTTGCCGACCGACCGCGTTGGCCAGGCGAGCCTAACGCTCGCAAACGGCGTTCCGGCAGGCACGGCGCAGCTCCTGTCGAACGGCACCACGGTGAGCATTGCAATTGCCGTTACCGGTATCGAACCGGGCCCTCACGGCTTCCACCTCCATACGACTGGCAAGTGCGAAGCACCGGGCTTCACCAGCGCCGGCGGACATCTAAACCCGGCAGGTCGCCAGCACGGCAGCGAGAACCCTTCCGGCAAGCATCTGGGGGACCTGCCCAACCTTGTTGTCGGGGCCAACGGCACCGCTACTGCCGAGTTCGATCTCGCCGGAACGCGCGACCAGGTCCTCGCCGATATCTTCGACGCAGACGGTACGGCAGTGATGATCCATGCAGGCGCAGACGACTATCGCAGCGATCCTGCCGGCGATGCCGGTTCGCGGATCGCGTGCGGGGTATTGCGCCCCGCCTGATCGCCTACTGTCCTAGACGTTTTCCCCCGCAGCCCGGGCGCGCTCCACTACGCTCGCCCCGGCTGCAGGTACGAGCTTCATGGCGGCAATCAGCAACACCAGTCCGATCGGAACGGCTACCAGCGTGGAGAGTACGCCGAACGACAGGTCGTCAGCATTGGTGGCCGAGACATATCCGGCCATGAACGGACCAAGCCCAAGGCCCACCAGCGTCGTCGACAGGAAGAAGGTCGCCGTCGCAAGACCGCGCATTCGCGGCAGGACCAGCGCCTGGCTGCTCGCAGCGGCTGCACCGAGTGCCGACGCCGAGAACATGTTGGCGAAGAAGCTGGCGATATAGAAAGTGACGAGCGCGTCGGTCGTGTAGGCGATGAGGAGCGGCGGGATCGGTGCCACCAGACCGAACATCACCACGTAGAGACGCCCTTCGGGTCGACGCTCCAGCAAGAAGTCGGCAAGGCGTCCGCCGAGGATCACGCCGAGGAAACCTGCCACTGCGGCAGGCGCACCGAGGAACCAGCCGAGGTCGGACTTGGCCGCACCCAGCGCGCGCTCTGCGTAAGGAGCACCCCAGTAGGACCCAGCATAGGACATGAAGGCGACCATGCCGTAACCGAGGATGACGGTCAGGAAGGCCGGCGATCCCCAGGTCAGCCTGAAAGTGGGCAAGTCGCGCGCCTTGAGGCCCATCGCCCAGCTGAATACGGCATAATAACCGATGCCGAGGAACAGCCACTGGTCCGATACGATGCCGGGCAGCAATGCGGCACTAGCAGGCGCGATCTGGGTCATCACCCATGCGAGGACCGCAAAGCCCAAGAGACCGGCAAGGTTGACCATTAGCGCCGAGGTACCGCGCATGGCCGCGCCGAGAATCGTGAACGGCGGGATGACCTGGAAGAGTTCGCGCAGGAAGCCGCGAAACGGCTCGGGATCTTCCGGCGTCGGCAGGCCATCGATCTCGCCGCGCACGGGTTCGCGCAGGCTGAGGACCCAGATGGCGAGCAGCAGGCCGGGAATGCCGACCGCGAGGAATGCGGCCTGCCAGCCTACAAGGCCCAGCGGGCCGCCGCCGGGATATGCCTCGTTCCAGGCCTCGACCACCATCGCGCCGATCAGCAGCGAGATGCCGCCGCCGACATACAGGCCCGACGAATAGATCGCGAGGGCAGTGGCGCGCAGGCGCGCAGGGAACCAGTCCGATATGAGCGAATAGGCAGAGGGGCTGGCGGTCGCTTCCCCGACCCCCACGCCAATACGGGCAACCGTCAGGCCTGCCGCGGTCTTCGCAAAGCCCGACAGTGCAGTCATGGCCGACCACAGCGTCAGGCCGATGGCCATCAACCGGACGCGCTTCCAGCTATCCGCCAGCTTGCCGAGGGGGATGCCGAAGAGCGCGTAGAAAACCGCGAATGCGGTACCGTAGAGAAATCCCAGATAGTCGTCGCCGACACCGAGGTCGGCCTTGATATCGTTGGCGAGGATCGAGAGAATCTGCCGGTCGATGAAGTTGAGCATGTAGACCACGACCAGCACGCCCAGTGCATACCAGCTATAGGCCGGGACCTTCGCGTCTGGTTGAGCCGATGTCTGTGTAGCTGTCTCGTTGCTCGCATCAGTCTGGCTCAATCTCTCACTCCCTCAATTCCGGCGCATCGGCCCTGTAAGCGGTCGTATCGACAAGACCCGCCTCGGCAAAGCCCTTTCGGCGCAGGCGGCACGAGTCGCATGCTCCGCACGCCTGTCCGTCGGGGCTTGGGTCGTAGCATGACCAGCTCCAGGACGGATCGAGACCGAGGCGGTAGCATTCGCGCGCAATGTCCGCCTTGGTCATATGCTGGAGCGGAGCGTGGATGTTGAAGGGCTTGCCCTCGACGCCCTGCTTGGTGCCGAGCCGTGCCGTTTCGGCAAAGCTGGCAATGAATTCGGGGCGGCAATCGGGATAGCCCGAGTAATCCAGGGCATTGACGCCGATGAAGATGTCGCTCGAGCCGACGCTTTCCGCAAACGCCGTCGTCAACGCCAGGAAGACGAGATTGCGCGCGGGGACATAAGTGACGGGAATGTCGTCACCGACACCGGTTTTCGGCACATCGATTTCGTCGGTCAGGGCCGACCCGCCGAACTTCCTGAGATCGAGGGGCAGTTCAACATGACGCTCTACGCCGAGACGCTCGGCAATAGCCCGGGCCGATTCAAGTTCGCGGCTGTGCCTTTGGCCATAATCGATGGTGAGTGCATGGACGGCAAAGCCGGCCTCCTGGGCCAGCGCGGCCGTGACCATGGAATCGAGGCCACCCGACAGGAGCAGGACGGCCACAGGTTTCGGCTGGGTGTCAGTTGCAGGCATGAGAGGGGCAGCTAACGGAGAGCCGCCGCCTCGGCAATGCTCACTTGCAGGTGTCGGTCCGACGGGCTTCGGCCGAGAACTGGAACGGGCGACCGTCGACAATCCCCTGGCTGTCGATCTGGACCAGGCCGGACCCTTCCTTGCGGATGTTCGTGCGTCCGTAGCCATTGCCAGGACAAGTATACTGGACCGTCACCTCGTCCTTGCCATCTTCGACGACGAAGCGGTTGCACCCGCTCTCCGTATGGCGGAGCTGGATGAACTCGCGCCCGCTGCGCACGCACAGCTTGCGGCTGGGACTGCCGTCGCGGAAACGCACTTCCCATGCACCGCTATCGAGCGAGGCGAGCATGGCGAGCGAGGCCTGCGCCAGCGAAGGTGCAGCCAGGCCAAGCGCCGGCAGGGCGACAATCGCGCCCAGGACAGCCATGCGTTTACGGGCCTTGAAAGGTCCCATGATCCACCTCGTCATCGTGCTAGCGAGCCGATTCGCTAGCATCAGTCTATGAACAATTCGCGCTGAACAGTTGTAGAACAGCGACATTCGGTTGTCGGTTCCGCCTCGACAGGCAGGATTTACGCCTCGATCGGGAACTTGCGCGAACAGAATGCGCAGTCGACCATGATGATCCCGGCATCGTCGCGCATTTCGGCGCGGTCCGCTTCGGGAAACTTCGCAAGTACCATTTCGTAATGCTCTTTCGAGCAGCGACAACCGCGGGTTACTTCGTGTCCCGCGATGATGCGTACTTCGTCTTCTTCATGGAACAGGCGCCAGACGATCGCCTCGAGCGAAAGCGTCTCGTCGAGCAGTTCGTCATGGCGGAGCGAGCCGCCCATGACAGCCACATGCTCCCATTCCGGATGGTCGAGCCGCGCGTGCAGGCGCTCGCGCCCTTCCTCGCCGTCGGGCAGGTGCTGCAGGAGCATACCTGCAGCTAGACTGCCGTCCTTGCCCGACCTGACGGCCGTGCGGATCAGCGTCGGCACCTGCTCGGACTGGAAGAAATAGCTCTGGCAGGCATCGGCCAGCGAATCGCCCTCGAGCGGAACGAT